>NZ_CP080410.1:316919-633839 GCF_019448255.1 Qipengyuania flava | reverse complement strand
GGCGATCTGTTAACTGCGCGCGAAGCGGAGTTCATCGCGGCGCGCGATGGCTTCTACCAGGCCACCGTTTCGGAGACCGGCTGGCCCTATGTCCAGTTCCGGGGCGGGCCGCGAGGGTTCCTCAAGGTGCTCGACGAGCGGCGCCTTGCCTACGCGGATTTTCGCGGCAACCGCCAGTACCTAAGCGTCGGCAATTTGCAGGGCAACGACCGCATTTCGCTGTTCCTGATGGATTACCCGGGCCGCCGCCGGCTCAAGATCCTCGGAACGGTCGAACTCGTGGACATCGCCGAGGACCCCGATCTCATCGCTCGCCTTCACGACCCGGAATACAAGGCGGTGCCGGAGCGCGCTTTCGTTATCTCCTTGGCGGGCTTCGACTGGAACTGCCCGCAGCACATCCCCCAGCGTTACACGCTCGAAGAGCTCGAGCAGCTGGCCGGGATGGGTCCGGGCACCCCCGACTGACATCTTGCACGCCGCCAGCGGTGGCCAACCGACGAGTTGGGCAACTGCAATCGCCGCCCTTGCGCCCCTGTCTTGACAACGTTATCAATTGTCCGAACGATTTAGGGAGAAGGTCCATTGCGCACACTATTCATAGCCGTGTTGGGCGGCTTACTTGTCAGCGGCTGCTCCGGGGCGGAGCCAGCGGTCAAGACAGACGGCAATGAAGCGGCAGTAGCTGGTCTTGAGACGCGCGTGCTCTCCGCAGCGGAGGCGACGACCTCTGAGGAAGACTGGGGCACCGGCGTGACCTATTTCGAAGGCGAGACCGACGGAGTGCAGGACCTCCTCTCGGGCACAGCCACGATCAAGCCCGGTCTCGAGATCCATCCTCCCCACCGCCACCATGAAGAAGAGTTCCTGATGGTGCTGGAAGGCACCGGAGAATGGACTATCGGCGAGCGCAGCTTTGCCGCTTCGGCAGGGGACATGCTCTACGCTGGCAGCTGGGACCTTCACGGAATCCGGAACACAGGCGACGAACCGCTGCGCTTCGTTTTCTGGAAATGGCATTCGAAGGGCGTACCGGTTCCGCAAGACCCGGCCGGCTGAGGGCGGACGGGCCAAGTGGACGCGTTTGTCGAGACCCTGGTTGAGTGGCGCCCCCTCGCGGCGACAGTTCTGGGCGTCGTAGCCTTGCTCGCCATGATCCTGGTGCGCCAGATCAACGCTTTTTCCGCCCTGCTGGTGGCCACATTCGGAACCGGCCTGCTTGCGGGCCTCGCGCCCGATGCCGTTGTGACCTCGGTCACGCAGGGCATGGGCGGCGTGCTCGGATTCATCGCCGTCATCGTCGGGCTTGGCGCCCTGCTGGGCGGCTATCTCGAGGCATCGGGAGGCGCGGCGGCCCTCGCACAAAGCCTGGTCGGATCGCGCGAGCCGAGCCGCGCTTCTATTGCAATGGGAGTGGTGGGTAGCGCCATCGCGATCCCGGTGTTCTTCGATGTCGGCTTGGTGCTGCTGTTCCCCCTCGTGGCCTCGCTCGCGCACACATCCGGCCGTCCGGCCCTCTATTTCGGCCTGCCGCTCCTGGCAGGCCTCGCGACCGCCCACGCCTTCATTCCGCCGACCCCGGGGCCTGTGGCCGTGGCCGAAATTCTTTCGGCCGAAATCGGTCTTGTTATCCTGTGCGGCTTTGCCGCAGGCCTGCCAGCCATGCTGATCGCCGGCCCTCTTCTCACGCGAGCGCTCGCCAGCAAAGGCGCGCTGCCGGAAGGGCAGGTGAATCTCCTGGAGGTTCGCAGCGAGAAGGTCCCGGCCGATCCACGCCTTGCCAGGCGCGCGATCGCCTCTATCGGCCTCCCGATCATCCTGATCGTTACCGGCGCGCTCGCCGGGCCGCTTGGCGCACCGCCTGCGATGCGGGAAGCGGCTGAGTTCATCGGTCATCCCTTCGTTGCGCTGATCATTGCCTGCGGCGTCACGGCCGTCCTCCTCGCTCCGTGCGACCAGCAGGAGCGCGAGAGGCGGGACGATGTTCTGGCCCGTGCGCTCGAACCCACCGCCGTAATCCTGTTGGTGACCGGTGCTGGCGGGGCGTTCAAACAGGTCCTTGTCGACACAGGGGCCGGTGCCATGCTTGCCGAAAGCTTGCTGGGACTGGGTATCGCACCCCTGCTCGCAGGCTTCCTGCTGGCACTTGTCGTGCGCGTTGCGCAAGGATCGGCGACGGTGGCGATGCTGACCGCTGCGGGCCTGACGGCGCCTGTTGCTGTCGAAGCGGGCCTGCCGCCGATCGATCTCGCCTTGCTCACCATCGCGATTGCCTCGGGCGCGAGCATGGCCAGTCACGTGAACGATTCCGGGTTCTGGCTGGTCTCGCGCTATTTCGGCCTGAGCTCGGCGGAAACGCTGCGGACATGGACGCTGTCTTCGACCTTTGTGGGGCTCACCGGCTTCGCCGTCGTGCTGGTTCTTGCTCTAGTCTTCTAGCTTCCATGCGATGGCCCGCGCGATCGCCCGCGGGTCATCCGACGCATCGACCCGCAAAGCATCCTCGGGCGCTTCCAGAGCTTCGAGCTGGCTGTCGGCAAGTGAGGCAGGCATGAAGTGGTTCTCCCGCTCTTCCAGACGCCGAACCAGTTCGCCGCGCTCTGCATCCAGCAGAACGAACAGGACATTCCGCTTGCTTTCCGACCGCAAGCGATCCTGCACGTAAGTCGTTAGCGCCGAGCAGGCGAGCACGAGGCGGCTCGCGGGCCGGCGCACGCTTTCTCCTACGAGCGCATCGACCCAGGCCTTGCGATCCTCATCGGTCAGGGGTGATCCGCCCGCCATCTTCTGCCGATTGGCCGGTGGATGATAATCATCCCCCTCGATGAAGGGGATATCGGCCATCTCCGAAAGAATACGCCCCACCGTCGACTTGCCGCAACCGCTCGGTCCCATGAGGACTATCAGGCTGCGGGGTCCGAACACTCAGGATCCGCAGGTCTTCATGGCATCGATGTCCGGGGCGAGACGGATGTCAGAGAGCCCGACGGATGCGGGGCCCTTCGAGCCGATCACCAGCCCCGTGTTCACCTGCGAGAGGTCAATGCCGCGATCGGCGAAGCAGGAGAGGCTGACGCGGACTTCCTGCCATTCCTCGCTCACCACCGGCACCCGGATCGGTGCGGCGCATTGTTCCGCGCCCGTGCAGCCGAGGCCGATTTCAAGCTCGGCCGGCTCGGCGCCGAAGTTGCGGGCGAAGAAAGCCAGTTCCATTGCACCGTTGCTTTGCCGCGAGAAATCGACCGTGTCGAATGTTCCAAAGCGCACGAGCGGCCCGCCGCGGCGCCAGTCGATCCGGAGCGAATCCTCCTGGGCAGCGCGATCCGTGCCGGAGAAGGCGAGGTCGCCGCCATCCCAAGTCGTGCCGTTCATGCGCGTTTGCGCCCCGTCGATCAGCCCGTAGAGGGACCACGGCACGGCAACCCTGCCGCCGGTGAACAGCACGTCACCGCTCGCCGAGCTTGCAAGGTCGATGCCCGGATCCTCCGGCAAGGTTCCGACCGTGCTCTCGTCTCCGAAACTCAGCCCGTAGCCGTAGGGGAACAGGGGGTCGTAGTCCGCCTGCCCGACGTTGAGGACAGCCTGGCCCGCGTCGCGCGGCCAGGAGAACGACAGGCGACCGGTGAAATCATAGGCAGGGTCGGTCTGGAAGAGGACATCGGCAACGCCTGCCCCCTGACTTCCGGGCAGCCAGGCCGCGACAAATGCGTCCGAGGCGTTGATCTCCGGATTGGTCCATAGCGGACGGCCGGAAAGGAATACCGAAACCACCGGAATACCGGCCTCGCGGAAAGCGGCGAGCCGCGCCGTGTCGAACTCGCCGTCGTCGAAATCGACGTTCTGCCGATCGCCCTGGAACTCGGCGTAAGCATCCTCGCCATAGACCGCGATGACCACATCGGCGGCCGGCGCACCGGTCCCGTCACGGTCGAACACGACGGTTCCGCCGCGCGCTTCGACCGCGCTTCGGATCCCGTCGAGGATTGAAGTCCCGCCGGGGAATTCGTCATTGGTGTGCGCCCCGCCCTGCCACGAAAGCGTCCACCCGCCAGAAGCCTTGGCGATGCTGTCCGCACCATCGCCGACCACAAGGACCCGCCCGGTACCCTCTAAGGGCAGGAGCTGGCCTTCGTTCTTGAGCAGCACGAGCGATTTGCGCACCGCCTCGCGCGCCAGTGCGGCGTGGTCCGGACTGGAAAGCTGGCTCGTATCACCAGCCCCGCGACGGGCGCTCGGAGGTGCCTTTTCGAAAAGGCCGTAGTTCAGCTTCACCCGCAGGATACGGCGCACCGCATCGTCTAGCCGCGCCATCGGGACGCGCCCTGACTTCGCATGGGCCAGCGTGCTTTCGTAGAGGCCTTTCCAGCTGTCGGGCGCCATGAACATGTCGAGCCCTGCATCGAGCGCCTCGGGACAATCGGTGTTGCTGCACCCCGGGATCTGGCCGTGGGCGTTCCAGTCGCTGACGACAAAGCCGTTGAACCCCATCCGGCCCTTGAGCACATCGGTGATCAGCGGGCGGTTGGCGGTCATCTTGACGCCCTGCCAGCTGGAGAAGGAGATCATGACCGTCTGAACGCCGGCTTCGATAGCGGGCAGGTATCCCATCGCGTGGACATCGCGCAGCTCTTCTTCGGAGATGCTGGCATCGCCCTGATCGCGTCCGCCATCGGTACCGCCGTCGGCGATGAAATGCTTGGCAGAGGACAGGATGCGCCCATCGGAAAGGAAGGAGTCCGATCCGAAGGCGCCTTGCAAGCCTTCGACGATCCGATCGGAATAGGAGACGACAATTTCGGGGCTTTCCGAAAAGCCCTCATACCCCCTGCCCCAGCGATCGTCGCGCGGCACGGCCAACGTGGGCGCAAAGGTCCAGTCGTGGCCGGAGACGACCAGTTCGCGCGCAGTCGCCCGCATGATCCGTTCAACGAGGTCGGGATCGTTCGCAGCGCCAAGGCCGACGTTGTGCGGAAAAACGGTCGCCCCAAACAGATTGGCGTGACCGTGAACCGCATCGATCCCCCAGATAATCGGGATCGCAATGTCGACGCCCTCAGCATCGGTCGATGCGTTCCAGTAGGCATCGGCCAGCTCCAGCCACGCATCCGCGCTGGCATAGGGCAGCGGCCCCGGAGCGGAGTTGCCGCCGCTGAGGACCGAGCCGAGCCGGTACTGCTTCACTTCTTCGGGCGTGACCGCGCTCGAATCGGCCTGGATGATCTGACCGACTTTCTGTTCCAAGGTCATGCGGGCCATGATGCGATCGATCCGCGCTTCGATTTCCGGATCGAGCGGCAAGGGTTCGAGCGCCGGCCAGATCTCCGGATGGATCATGCCTTCGCCATCGATCGGGACGGACGAACCGGCCCGGTCCTCGGCGTCCTGCGCTGCCGCGCTTGTCGCGCAGAGGGGCATCACGCTGGTCGCCAGCAGCATTGCGCGCGTTAGTGCATTCATGATCTAAAAACCGATCCCATCCCATTGCCGATGCCTGGACGATTCCGGACATCACCCGAGTCATCGCAGCGGTTTTTGACAAGGTTGTCAACATGAGATTATAGGCGTTTCCGGGAGGATAGTGATGCAGGCAATTGTCACGCGGCGGTCCATCTTGGCCGGCGGGACCGGGGCGCTTCTGGCCGGCTGCATGGGCAGCCACGGCAACAGGCAGGCCCAGGCCCTCAACCCGATCGGGTTCGAGCGGTTCACTCCCGACTTCGACGCGCGGATCGACACCAGCCAGGCAGGGCGCCTGCTCGCTTCCGGCTATCAGTGGGCCGAGGGTCCGGCCTGGGACGCCAGGCGACAGACGCTCTACTTCACCGACGTCCCCGCAAATCGGGCCTACCGATGGAGCGAGACCGGCGGGGCAAGCGTTTTTCTCGATCCGTCGGGCGCGCAGGAGGCGGCAGAAGGTTTTCGCGAACCCGGGGCGAACGGCCTGCTTCTCTCACGCGATGGCCGCCTTACCATCTGCAACCATGGTGAGCGCGCCGTGCAGGCAATGGACCTTACCACCGGACGACGCGAAACGCTGGCGAGCCGGTTTGAAGGCAAGCGCTTCAACAGCCCCAACGATGTGATCGAGGCGGCAGACGGAACGCTCTTCTTCACCGATCCGCCCTATGGGCTCGCCGGCCTCGACGCCTCACCGCTAAAGGAGATGGCCGCAAACGGCGTGTACCGCCTCTCTCCTGACGGGACTCTCTCCCGCATTGTCGAGGACATGACCTTCCCAAACGGCGTGGCACTATCGCTGGACGAGAAAGCGCTTTTCATCAGCCAGTCGGACCCGTCCGCATCAATCGTCCGAAAGCTCGACTTGAGAGCGGGTGCAAGGCCGCACACATGGTTCGATGCCACACCCTATCGGCAGGGTCACGCCGGCCTGCCGGATGGCATGGCCATGGCGGCGAACGGCGACCTTTTTCTCGCAGGTCCGGGCGGGGTTCTCGTCATCGACAGGGAGGGCGTTTGCCATGGGCGCATTGCCACCGGCCGGGCGACCGCCAACTGCGCGTTCGGCGAGGATGGGCACACCCTCTTCATCACCGCACAGGACCGCCTGCTTGCCGTGCGCACCAAAGTTTCCGCCAGCCGAACGGCAAGCGCTTGAAAGCGCGCCTTGCATCCTCCATCCCCGCTGCACATCGTGGAAGGATAGCCTGCCCAATGTGGGCGGACCGCATGGGCCGGTGTAAGGGGGTTGGGTGAGCAAATCGGGTTCCAGCAAGACAGCCAAAATGAAAGACGTCGCCGACCTGGCGGGCGTCTCCATCAAGACCGTCTCGCGCGTCCTCAACAACGAACCGCACGTCAAAGAGAAGCTGCAGCGCAAGGTGCGCGAGGCGGTCGCGCAGCTGAATTATGTGCCCAGCCAATCGGCCCGTTCGCTGCGCGGCAACCGTTCCTACGATATTGCCCTCATCTGCCACACGACCAATTCGAGCTACATCAACGCCATCCAGTTCGGCGCGGTTATCGCTTGCCAGGAGCGCGGGTACCAGCTTTCGATCAACCTGTTCGAAGGGCTCTCGGGCAAATCTGTTAAGGAAATCCGCGAAGCGTTCGAGGGCCTGCTGCTCCACCGCAAGCCGGACGCGGTCATGCTGGTGGCTCCCTATGCCACGAGCGACAAGGTCGATTTCGTGCTGAAAGAGCTCGGCCTGCCGTCCGTGCGGATCGGACCGGTCGACATCGCCAACCGCGGTGTCCTCGTCGAGATCGACGATTACCAGGCCTCGATCGAACTCACGAACCACTTGCTGGGCCTCGGCCATCGGCGGATCGGTTTTGTCCGCGGTATCGAGGACCAGCGGTCCAGCCATATTCGCTTTGCCGGCTTCACCGTCGCCATGGAGGCCGCCGACCTCTCCGTCGATCCTGCGCTGGTACGTCCGGGTGAATTCGATTTCGAATCGGGTTTCGAAGCGGGGGAATACTTCCTCGGCCTCAAGGAACGACCGACTGCAATCTTCTGTTCGAACGACGACATGGCCGCCGGCGTGGTTGCCGCCTGCAATGTCCACCGCGTGGCCGTGCCGGAAGAAATGTCCGTCGTCGGGTTCGACGATGCCGACGTGGCCACACGGATGCGCCCCTTGTTGACCACCGTTCGCCAGCCGCTCGGCGAGCTGGGCGCAACCGCTGTGCGGGAGCTGATATCCCAGCTCAGCACGCGCGGCACGGTCGAAGCGCGCCGGATCGTGCTCGATCACGAATTCGTGCTGCGCGACACCACCGCCCCGCCGAAACCCTGACCCACACACCCCCGGGAGGATCCGCCATGAAGTATCGCAGTCTATTGATAACGTTGTCGGGCTTTGCGCTGTCGGCCTCGGCGCCCTCCATCGCTGCCGATGAACCGATCGCGCAGGCTTTCACCGCGAAACGCTGCGTCAACATGGGCAACGCGCTGGAAACGCCCAAGGGCTACGACTGGGGAGGCCGCGCCTATACCGAGGCCGATTACAACCGGATCGCCGCCGCCGGCTTCGATACGGTTCGTATCCCGGTGCGCTGGAGCGATTACACCGGCCCGGCCCCAAGCTTCCGGATCCATCCCGATTTCGCCGCCCTGGTCGACCAGCAGATTGCCTGGGCAACGGCGGCAGGGCTCAACGTCGTGCTGAACGTCCATCATTTCGAAGAGATCATGGACGAGCCCGAAACGCAGATGGAACGCTACCGCGCGATCTGGAGCGAGCTGGCGACGCGCTACGCCGATCTGCCCGACAGCGTCTGGTTCGAAACGCTCAACGAACCGCATAAGGAACTGAAAGGCGCCGCCATGCGGCAGACGCAAGCCCAGGCGCTGGCCATCATCCGTGCGCGCAACCCCAATCGCATCGTGATCCTGGGCGGCGAGGAGTGGTCGGGCATCCGCACGCTCGAAACCAATCTCGCAAGCGACGATCCCAACGTGGTCTACACCTTCCACTATTACGACCCGTTCGATTTCACCCACCAGCAGGCTTCTTGGCTTGGCGAGGACATGCCGAAAGGCACACGCGGCTGGGGATCGGCCGAGGACCGCGCGCAGCTGGCAGCAGACGTGAACACTGCGACGGCCTTCAGGGAAGCGACCGGGCGCCCCGTCTTCCTTGGAGAGTTCGGTGCCCATTCCCCGATCGACAACGCCGAGCGAACCGAATGGGCCGCTGCCGTCTCGAAGGCCATGGGGGATGCTGGCATCCCCTGGTGCCTGTGGTCCTACGGGAATACCTTCGCGCTTTACACCGAAGAGACCGGGTGGGACGAGGACATGCTCAAGGCCCTCATTCCCGAGGGCTGAGGCGGGGCGTCTAGCCCATCAGGTGCGCAAAACTCATGGCCACCGAGGCGAGCGGATCCTCGGGGTTGTCATGCTCGACATAGAAGGTCTCCAGACCCGCCTGTCCCGCTTCGGCGAGATAGGCAGCGAAGTCGATGGTGCCTTTGCCAACCGAGACCATGCTTCCATCCCTCGCGCGATCCTTGATGTGGCACGAACGGAAACGCCCGGGCGCTCTTGCAAAGAGGTCGCGCGGATCGACCCCGGCTTCCGCGGCCCAGAAGAAATCGATCTCCATGGCGACGAGCTCAGGATCCGCGCGCTCCAGCAGGATGTCGTAGCCCTTCGTGCCATCCCCCAGATCTAGAAATTCGAACTCGTGATTGTGATAGCCGAGCTGGATCCCGGCCGCCTTGGCCTCTTCCCCGCGCTGGTTGAGCAGGTCGGCCAGCGCACGGTATTTGTCGCCGCTGCGCTCTTCCTCCGGTATCCAGCCGAGATAGAGCGCCTGCTGGCCGACAATCCCGGCTGTATCGAGCTGCTCGGCGAAGCCTTCGCGAAGCTGGGGCAGGCGGATATGGCCGGACCGGCTCACCAGCCCGAGATCGTCCATCGCCGCGCGGACTTCTTTCGGGTCGTGATCGAAAAATCCTGCGGTTTCGCAATCGTTGAAACCGATCTTTGCCAGCGCCGCCAGCGTGCCTGCGAAATCCGCCTCGAACAGGTCGCGGACGGTGTAGAGCTGGACGCCCAGGCGACCGGCATAGGGCGGCGCCGCAGCCGGAGCGGTGGTTGCGGCAGGCGAACAGGCAAGGACGCCCGCTCCGAGCGCGCCTGCAAGAAAGGTCCGGCGGCTGGTCTCGAATGTCGTCATCACAAACGTCCTTCTTGCATCTGGCGTGCGGCATAGTCCGCGGCGCGCGCGGTCAACGCCATAAAGGTGAGCGAGGGGTTCTGGCACGCGATGGAGGCAAAGGCCGAACCATCGGTGGCGAAGACATTGGGCACATCGTGCATCTGGTTCCACTTGTTAAGGACCGATGTCGCCGGATCGCTGCCCATCCGCGCACCGCCCATTTCATGGATGCACCGCCCGGGAATGGCTTCGCTCTCGAACGCCTCGATTTCGCTCGCACCGGCGGCTTCGAGCATCGCTGCGGCATCGCGCTTCATGGCGGCACGCATCTTTGCCTCGTTCTCGCCCCAGCGCACGTCGACATGCACCTGCGGGATGCCGAAGGCGTCCTTCTTGGTCTCGTGGAGCGTGACGCGGTTCTCCGCGCTCGGGAGGTGTTCGCCGAAACCCTGCAAGGTGAAGTACCACGGACCCGGCTGGCGCAGCGAGGTCTTCAGACCCTCTCCGAACTCCCCGCCGCCGAGAGCGCGAGTCCAGGATGATCGGCCGCTGCCGCCCTGGAACGCGAAACCGCGCAGGAATTCCCCGTCGGTGCGGTTGTCGAGATTGGCGTAGCGCACAAGGTAGATGCCGTTGGGCCGGCGGCCTGCGAAATACTTGTCCTCGAAGCCGGGCATCAGACCGCTCGCGCCCACCCGGTGGTGGTGGTCCATCACGTAGCGGCCAAGAACCCCGCTCGAATTCCCAAGGCCGGTCGGGTGCGCTTCGGAACGCGAATTCAGCAGAACCTGCAAGGTCCCGATGGTCGAAGCGCACAGGAAGATCACCCGCGCGCCGATTTCTTGGCGTTCGCGGGTCTTGCGGTTGACGACCTTCACCCCGCTCGCACGCCCGGTCGCCGGATCATAGGTGACCTCCTCCACATGGGTATCGGTCAGCATGGTGAGGTTGCCCGTGTTCTGGGCGGCCGGGAGCGTCGCAGAGACGCTCGAGAAATAGGCGCCGAAAGAGCAGCCCCGCTCGCACTGGTTGCGGAACTGGCAGCTGCCGCGGCCAAGGGCTAACTGCTCCTGCGTCGGTTCGGTCAGATGCGCGGCCCGGCCGATGATCAGCCGCCGGTCGGGAAACGCCGCTTCGATCCCTTGCTTGGCGTGTTTCTCGACGCAGGTCATCTCCATCGGCGGCTGGAAGATGCTGTCGGGAAGCTGCGGCAGCCCCTCGCGCGATCCGCTGATGCCGACGAAGCGTTCGACATGTTCGTACCACGGTTCGACATCGGCGTAGCGGATGGGCCAGTCGGTGCCGTGGCCATCGGCCTTGTTCGCGCCGAAATCGGTATCGCTCCAGCGATAGCTCTGGCGCGCCCACATCAGCGACTTGCCGCCGACCTGGTCGCCGCGCAGCCACTGGAACGGCGCATCGTCGGGATGCGAGTAGGGGTTCTCGCGGTCGTTGATGAAGAAGTTGCGGGTGCTTTCGCGAAAGGCGTAGCACTCGTTCTGGATCGGGTAGTCGCTTTCGACGAGCTTCGGATCGACCCGGTCGCGGAACTCCATGTCCCACGGCTCCATGTTCTCGCCGACATAGTCGGCTCCGCGTTCGGTCTGCTTGCCGCGCTCGATGACGAGCACCTTCATTCCGCGCTCGCAGAACTCCTTGGCGGCCCAGCCGCCCGACATGCCAGAGCCGACGACGATGACATCGAAGGATTGGTTGATAGCCATGAATACGATCCTGTCAGACGCCGCGATCGAGCCAGGCCCGGCCGACGTCTTCGAATGGGAGGCAGCCGATATGGCGGCCCGGGATTTCCTCGTAGGCAAGCTCCTCGGTCGCCGCTTCGGAGGTGTAGAAACCGAACACGGTCATGTCGTGGAGCTGCTGCCATGTGTCCTTGCCTGGGGTGCCATCGGCTGTCCCTGCCAGCTTGCCGAGAACGTCATCCTGCGTGTCCGGCGTCGCCGCAGCGAAGTCTGAAGCACCCTCGCCTTTTGCCAGCGCGGCGATCGCGTCGAGACCGGCAGCAAAGTCGGACTGCTGTTCGGGTGTCATGTGCTGCTGGAAGACGGCGGCGATGTACTCCGGCACGCCGGCTTCGATCGCACCGGGCGTATCGGTTGCGGGGATGATCCGGCCGACCAGGGCCTTGAGCAGGGCCGTGTGCTTATCGAGTGTTGCGGGAGCGGCAGAGCAGCCACCGAGGGTCGCAATCGAGGGCAGGACGACTGCGGCCCCGGCGATGGTAACAAAGCCGCGCAAAGCCGTACGGCGGTCCATGGAATGCGAGCCGATTGTCATGATGACTTCTCCGCCGATTGTTCGAGCGGTTTTCGCGCGAGGTAGAGCACCGCGAAAATCGCGATCAGCACGGCAGGGAAGTACACCAGCTGCGACAAGGCCCCTTGCCCGGCGGCCACTTCGACCGCCGTGCCTTCCAGCCCGCTCGCCTCGGCGCTGGACCTCGCGCTGTCGATCCAGCTGCCGATGATGGGGTTCCAGATCGTCAGGGCGAACATGCCGGCTGCTCCGACTAGGCTCATGCCAAGGGCACCCGAGCGCGGCACATACTGCGCCGTCACCCCGATCATCGTGGGCCAGAAATAGCACACGCCGACGGCGAAGATGATTGCCGAGACATAGACCATGGCCCCGCTTGCCGAGGCCATCAGGAACAGGCCGAGGGTCGTCAGCACCGCGCTCATCAACAGGACGCCTAGCGGGTTGAGCGCGTGGATGAGGGGGCCTGCGAAATAGCGGCCCACGGCCATGATGCCGGTGACCATGCCGAGCACGATCATCGCCTGTCCGGGAAGGTTGCCAAGCTGTGCGCCAAGGATGCGATCCACCCATTGCTGGGTCCCAAGCTCCGAGGTCGCGGTGATGCTCATGATCGCCATCAGCACCACCAGCAGCGCCGCATCTCGTCCGCGCCCAGCGCGAAACAGCATGAGCAAGAAGGTGAGGCCCAGCACCAGCACCAGCGGGAGCACGAAGGTGCCGGGCAGTCCGCCTACCAGATCGTTCGGCGTGCCAATCAGCACCAGCAGTCCGAGGATCGCCCCCATGAGCAAGATGCCTCTCGTATCGAGCTCGACGATCCGCTCGCTCTCGGCCACATCGGGAAAGCGCGTGGTGAAGACCAAGAAGCCATAGATCGCGGTCGGGATCAGCATCACCGCGATCTGCGGCTGCCAGCCAATCCCGGCGTTCGTCATGAGGTAGGACACGACCGCGCCGATCACGATGCCGCCGGGGAACCAGACGTGGAAGCGGTTGAGCCACTTCGTCTTGTCGTCCTCGTAGAGGTCGGCGACCAGGGGGTTGCAGGCCGCCTCGACCGAACCGTTGGCGAAGCCGATGAAGAAGGTCGAAACCAGCAGGCCGAGAAACCCATCGGCAAGGATCGTCAGGACCAGCCCGAGCAGATGGCCGACAAAGGCCAGGATCATGATCAGGCGCGGGCCGAGCTTGTTGTAGAGGAACCCGAACACGACCATCGCCAGCGGAAAGCCCAGGAAGGCCATGCTGTTGACCCAGCCAAGCTGCGTATCGCTAAGCGCGAACTGGTCCGAAAGCTGGGTCAGGATCCCCGCGCGGATCGCGAAGGTCATCGCGGTCACGATCAGCGAGAGACAGGCGAGCAGGAACAGCCGGCTGCGGTTGATCTCGGTAGGCGCGATCGCCTCCATTGGTGCGGTTGCCATAATTCCCTCTCCCCGGCCCAGCGGTCAGTTCTCTATGCCGAGCGCGCGGGCGATCTTTCCCTCGTCCTCGGAGCCGCCGGCGAAATCGTCGAAGGCGTAGGGCGTCGGGCGAATGATGTGATCGGCAATGAACGGGGCGCCTTCGGCCGCGCCCTGTTCGGGATGCTTGAAGCAGCATTCCCACTCCAGCACCGCCCAGCCGTCGAATCCGTAGTGGGTGAGCTTGCTGAAGATCTGCCGGAAATCGACCTGGCCATCGCCGAGCGAGCGGAACCGGCCCGCACGTTCGGCCCAGTCGCGGTAGCCGCCGTAAACGCCGGTGCGGGCGTCGGGACGGAATTCGGCATCCTTCACATGGAAGGCCTTTATCCGCTCGTGGTACCGGTCGATGAAGCCAAGGTAATCGAGCTGCTGCAGGACGAAGTGGCTCGGATCGTAGAGAATGTTCGCGCGCGGATGGAAATCGACAGCCTCGAGGAAGGTCTCGAAGCTCGCGCCATCGTGGAGGTCCTCGCCCGGATGGATTTCGAAGGCGACGTCGATGCCGTTGTCCTCGTAAACATCGAGGATCGGGCGCCAGCGCTTGGCAAGCTCGGCAAAGCCCGCTTCGACGAGCCCCGCCGGGCGCTGCGGCCATGGATAGACCAAGTGCCACATGAGCGCGCCGGAGAAGCTCGCGCAGGCTTTCAGGCCAAGGCGACGCGAAGCGATCGCCGCCTTCTCCATCTGCTCGACCGCCCAAGCCTGGCGTTCCGCAGGCTTCCCGTGAAGCTCTGCCGGCGCGAAGGCGTCGAACAGCTCGTCATAGGCGGGATGCACCGCAACCAGCTGGCCCTGCAGATGCGTGGACAGTTCCGTGATCGCAAGACCACGCTCGGCGCAGCGGCCGGCTAGTTCGTCGCAATAGTCCTGGCTTTCGGCAGCCAGATCGAGGTCGATGCAGCGCGCGTCGTTCGAGGGCACCTGGATGCCCTTGTATCCGAGCGATGCCACCCAGTCGGCGATCGTGTCGAGCCGATCGTAGGGCGGCTCGTCACGCAGGAACTGGGCGAGGAAGATGGCGGGTCCGCGGATTTCCTTCATGACAGCAATCCTTTCCGGTCTGGCCCCGCGCTTGGTTCGGCAATGTCGGTCCAGGCTCCGCCGTTCGCCGCGCTCGCGACGCAGGCCTCGAGGAAAGCCATGCCCCGCAACGCCTCGGCAATGCCGGGCACGCCGTGGGCAGCGGGTGAAGAGCCGGCACGGATCGCCGCGGCAAAATCGCGGTAGATGTTGGCAAGCGCCTCGAAATACCCTTCCGGATGCCCCGATGGCAGGCGGCAGCGCGCCAGCGCTTCCTCGCACAGCGGCTTGTCGACGCCTGCGCGGTGGCAGAGGACGCTGCCGTCGCCGCGCTTCTCGACAAGCGTGTTCGATTCCATCTGGCGCCACTCCAGCCCGGCGTTTTCGCCAAAGACGCGAATGGTCAGATCGTTCTCGTCGCCGGCACAGACCTGACTAGCAACCAGCACGCCGGTCGCCCCGCATTCCATTTCGAAGCTCGCCTCGCCGTCATCGTCGAGCAGCCGCCCGTCGAAATGGCTGCGCAGGCGGGCCGCGACGCGGGCCACGCGCGAATCCGCGATGAATTCCGCAAGGCTGTGCGCGTGGCTACCAATGTCACCGAATGCGCCCGCCGGTCCCGAACGCGCCGGGTCGGTGCGCCATTCCGCCTGCCGGCTGCCCTGGGCTTCCACCTGGGAGGCAAGCCAACCCTGTGTGTATTCGACGAGGATACGGCGCACGGGCCCGAAACCGGGCTGGCGCACGATGTGCCGTGCCTGCCACACCATCGGATAGCCAAGATAGGTGTGAGTGAGCCCGTAAGCCGTGCCGCTGGCTTCCAGCGCCTCGGCGAGCTCTTCCACCTCGGCAAGCGAAATCCCCGCCGGTTTGTCGGACAGGACATGGAAGCCCGCCCCTGCCGCAGCGAGCGCAAGGGGAACGTGGCTGTCGTTGGGTGTCACGATAACCGCCGCTTCCATCGCACCGTGCTCAAGCGCGCTTTCGGCTGCGAAGAGTTCGCTGGCATCGGAATGGGACCGCGCCGGATCGAGATGGAGCTCAGCCCCGGTTGTGCGCGCGTTTTCGGGATTGCGGCTGAACGCACCGCATACGAGCTGTGTCGCGCCGTCGAGTCGCGCAGCAGCCCGATGGACGGCGCCAATAAACGCACCCTGCCCGCCGCCAATCATCCCAAGACGCAAGGCTCCCGCCGCTGTCAAGCACCCCTCCCTCGATTGCTTATTGTCTTACGTTGTCAATTTGGTATGCCCTTCGGCAGAGAGCGTCAAGAGAGCGTTCGCATTATTGGGCGGAAAGGCCAAGCGCCGCCGTTGACAGGGCTGCATAGCACAGTCTTGTCTGGCGCGGGAGGAGAGCGAAATCGTGAGCGCAGGCGGAGATCCGGATCCCGTTAATCACGTCGTCGTTGTCGGCGGCGGGACGGCCGGTTGGATGACGGCAGCGGGCCTGGCGAGCATGCTTGGCCCCACCGGACTGCGCATCACTCTGGTCGAATCCGAAGCCATCGGCGTGGTCGGCGTGGGCGAAGCGACCCTGCCCCACATCAAGCAGTTCAACGACACGATCGGCGTGGACGAAGCCGAGTTCATGGCCGCCACCAGCGCGACGTTCAAGCTTGGCATCGAGTTCGTCGACTGGGGCCGCAAGGGCGATTCCTACATCCACCCTTTCGGTGATTTCGGAATGCCCAACAACGGCGTCGCCTTCCACCAGTACTGGCGGAAATTCGCCGACGTGGAGGAGACGGGCCCGCTCGATTCCTATTCGCTTCCGGTTATCGCCAGCCGGATGGGCCGCTTCCAGCCGCCAAGCGATGATCCGCGCTCGGTCCTTTCCACCTACCGCTACGCCTACCAGTTCGACGCCCTCCAATACGCGCCGTTCATGCGCCGGCACGCCGAAGCGCGCGGGGTGACACGGGTGGAAGGCAAGGTCGTCTCGGTCGAGCGCGAGCCGGAGCAAGGGACGATCCGCTCGATCACGCTCGAGGACGGGCGCAGCATCGAGGGTGATTTGTTTGTCGATTGCACCGGCTTCTTCGGGCTGCTTATCGAGAAAACCCTGGAGACCGGATACGAGCGCTGGGACGAGTGGCTACCTTGCGATCGGGCCGTCGCCGTTCCGTGCGAAAGCAGTGGCCCGCTGCTTCCGTTCACGCGCGCCACAGCCGACACCGCCGGATGGCGCTGGCGCATCCCGCTCCAGCATCGCACCGGAAACGGTCATGTCTACGCAAGCGCTTTCACCAATGACGAGGAGGCCTGCGAGAGCCTGCTTACCAACCTCGATGGAGCCGCTCTGGCCGACCCCCGCGTGCTGCGGTTCACGACGGGGAAACGGCGCAAGTTGTGGAATGGCAATTGCGTCGCCATCGGACTTTCGGGCGGTTTTCTGGAGCCGCTGGAATCGACCAGCATCTACCTGATCCAGGAAGGCATCACGAAGCTTCTGGAGCTGTTCCCAAGCCATGGCGGTTACCATGTGGAGCGCGAGGAATACAACCGCCGGATGGACCTCGAGTTCGAGCGCATTCGCGATTTCCTCGTCCTTCACTACCACGCCACGGAGCGTGACGATTCCGCGTTCTGGAACCACATGCGCACCATGCAGGTGCCGGATTCGCTGGCGGAGAAGATCGAGCTCTTCACCGCGCATGGGCATGTGGCGCGCTACGACCACGGGCTGTTTCTCGTACCCAGCTGGGTCGCGGTGATGATCGGGCAGCGTATGCTTCCGCAGAGTTATGACTGGCGTGTCGACCAGCTCCCTTCGGCAGAGGTGCGCCAGCATCTTGCTGGGCTGAAGAACCACATAGCCAAGGCGGCGGCCTCCATGCCGGATCACGCGGAATACCTGCAAAGCTACACTCATCGGCGGAGCGCTGCATGAAGCCGTTCCGCATTCGCGTGACCGGCCTCGGGGCCATGCCGATGGTCGTGGGCGCAGAACTCGCCCGGCGCCTTGCCGGCGCGGGCGCCGAGGTCACCATAGCGGCCTCGCGCGTCGAAGACCCGGCGCAGGTCGTCCTGCTAAGGCCCGAATTCCACCGCTTCCACGCCGAGATCGGGCTCGACGCCGCTGCGCTCGATGCGATTGGCGCGAGGGCTGCTTTTGCGACCGAGATCGAGGGTGTGCAGCTGCCCTTCGATGGTTACGGGCCGGCGCGAGGGGGAGCCGAGTTTCACCAGCACTGGCTGCGCGCGCAAAGCCTTGGCATGCCCGACCGTATCGAAAGGTTCTCGCCGGCCCTGATGCTTGCGAGCAGAGGTAGCACCCTCTCCGTCTCGCAAGCCCAGCGCATGCCCATCGCGTCCGGTATCTGCGCTGCGCATGGCCGCTATGCCGACCTAATGAGGGAGCGAGCGCAAGCCTTGGGCGCGCGGCTCGAAGACGCTTCGCAGGCAGTCTCGCCCGACATAACCTTCGCATGCCAGGTGCAGCCCGGTCTCACACGCTGGGAGGGAGAGACCGTTAATCTCGCCTGCGGCTATCAAATTCCGGGCCTCGCCTTCCGCAGCGCGTTGCTTGGCGCGCAGCGCTGGCTTTCGCTGGCCGCCGGGCCTGACAGCTCGCCACCGGAACAGCGCGAGTTCAACCGGCTCTCGCAAGCCGAGGCCGAGCGCATTGCCGATATGGAAGCGCTCCTGTTCGATACCGACTACGCCGGGTCAGACCGGCCAGCCTTGCGGCGCAAGATTGACGTCTTCTCGGCCTGCGGACGCGTTCCGCAGGAGGATTATGAGGTTTTCGCCCTGCACGAATGGCTGGCGGCCCTGCTGGCGCGCGGGTTTATGCCCCGACGCCATGATCGCCTGGCGGATGCCGTGCCCGAAAGTGAGCTGATGACTTGGCTGGATCAGCTCAAGAGCCAGCTTTCGACTCCGGGGATCGCCGCATGAGGGCAGGAGAGATCCGCAAAGTTGTGATCGCAGGTGGTGGAACGGCGGGATGGATGACGGCCGCCGCCCTCTCGAAATTCTGCAAGCGCGCCGGCATCGGCGTAACGCTGGTCGAGTCCGAGGCCATCGGAACCGTAGGGGTCGGCGAGGCCACCATTCCTCCCATCGGGACCTTCAACGAGCGGCTTGGGATCGACGAGGACGCTTTCGTCCGCGCCACGAAGGCGACCTACAAGCTGGGTATCGAGTTCGCCGACTGGGGTGCTCCGGGAGAGCGCTATTTCCACCCGTTCGGCACTTATGGCTTCGACCTTGAGGGGATCGAATTCCACCACTTCTGGACCCGCCTGAAGGCGCTGGGCGACCCGCATGGACTTGGCGATTATTCGCTCAACGCGCTGTGCGCCTATGGCGGCAAGTTCATCCGCCCCGAACCCGACCACGGCCCGGTAGTCGGCAAGCTCGCCTACGCTTTCCATTTCGACGCCGGCCTCTACGCCGCCTATTTGCGCAACCTTGCCGAAGGCTGGGGGACGACGCGGATGGAGGGCCGGATCGAGACGGTCGAGCGCGATGGGGAAAGCGGCCTCGTGACAGGGCTCACCCTCGATGGGCAGCGGAGTGTCGAGGGCGATCTCTTCATCGATTGCACCGGCTTTCGCGCGCTGCTCGCCGAAGGCGTTTTCGAAGCCGGTTTCGAAGACTGGAGCCATTGGTTGCCCGCGAACCGTGCGGTCGCGGTGGCGTGTTCGCGCGATGGACCGCCCGAGCCTTACACCCGGTCGACCGCTCGTCCTGCCGGTTGGCAGTGGCGCATCCCGCTCCAGCACCGCACCGGCAACGGGCATGTCTATTGCGATGAGCACATGAGTCCGGACGAGGCCGAGGCCATCCTTCTCTCCAGCCTCGAAGGAGAGCAGCTGTCCCAGCCCAACCATCTGCGCTTTTCGACCGGGCACAGGCGCGCGTTCTGGTCGGGCAATTGCGTTGCCATCGGGCTTTCTGCCGGTTTCCTTGAACCGCTGGAATCGACCAGTATCCACTTGATCCAGTCCGGCATCGCCAAGCTGGTTTCGCTCTTCCCGCAAACACGCGACGCCCCGGTCGAGCGGGAGGAATACAACCGCCTGATGCGCGACGATTTCACCCATGTGCGCGATTTCCTGATCCTGCACTACAAGGCGACCCGGCGATCGGGAGAGCCCTTCTGGGACTACGTCCGCACGATGGATGTCCCGCCATCGCTCGAGCGCAAGCTGGCGCTGTTGCGGGGTTCAGGGCGGTTCTTCAAATACGATGCGGAGCTCTTCGACCTGACCAGCTGGCTTGCCGTAGCCGAAGGCCAGGGATGGGGGCCGGAAGGATACAATCCCATGGTCGAGGCGCTGAGCGAGGACAATCTTTCCAGGAGCCTTGCCAACATGCGGGGCGTCCTGGCTAAGACCGCTGCGGCGCTTCCCACGCACGAAGCCTTCCTGGCGCGCCAGGGATCGCTTGAGGAAGGTCGCAGCGCATGAGCCAGTCGCACCTTCTCGACCGGATCGTCATTCTTGGTGGCGGGACCGCAGGCTGGATGGCAGCGGCCGCGCTTGGCAACGTGCTGCAGGGCACGCGGACCAAGGTCACCCTGGTGGAATCCGAAGAGATCGGGACCGTCGGCGTGGGCGAGGCGACCATCCCGCCGATCATCAGCTTCAACGCCATGCTCGGCATCGACGAAGACACCTTCGTGCGCGAGACCAATGCGACCTTCAAGCTGGGCATCGAGTTCGTGGACTGGCTGGAGAAAGGCCACAGCTACATCCACCCCTTTGGCGATTTTGGCAGGGATTTCGATGCGATCCCGTTCTACCAATACTGGATCCACCGCGCGCTGGCCGGCAAGAAGGATGACCTGTTCTCCTACGCGCTGATGGTCGAAGCGGCGAAGGCCGGGAAGTTCATGCGCCCGCTGACCGACCGGCCGCAATCGGCGCTGTCGGGGATCAATTATGCCTTCCAGTTCGACGCGGCCCTTTACGCCCGCTTCCTTCGCCGGTTCTCCGAAGCGAAGGGCGTCGAGCGGATCGAAGGTAAGGTCGCGCGGGGCGAACAGGATGGCGAAAGCGGTCATGTCGCGGCCCTCATGCTCGAAGACGAACAGCGCATCGAAGGCGATTTCTTCATCGATTGCTCGGGCTTTCGCGGCCTCCTTATCGAGCAGGCGCTCGCCACGGGTTACGAAGACTGGCGTGAGCACCTGCCTTGCGACCGAGCGCTTGCCGTGCCCAGCGAAAGCAACGGGTTTCCCATCCCCTACACACGCGCCACCGCGCGCGAAGCGGGGTGGCAATGGCGCATCCCGCTGCAACATCGGACAGGCAACGGCTACGTCTATTGCAGCGAATACCTGGACGATGAGAAGGCCCGCGAAACGCTGCTCGGCAATCTCGACGGGAAAGCCCTGGCGGAGCCGCGCCTGCTGCGTTTCATGACAGGCAAGCGCAAACGCGTCTGGAACGGCAATGTGCTGGCGCTCGGCCTCGCGGCCGGGTTCATGGAGCCGCTGGAATCGACCAGTATCCATCTGATCCAGACGAGCCTTGCCCGCTTGCTCACCCATTTCCCGGACAAAAGGTTCAACCCCGCAGACATCGCCGCGTTCAACGCACGAACGGACCGTGAGTACGAGCGTGTGCGCGATTTCCTCGTCCTGCACTACACCGCCACGCGGCGCGACGACACGCCCTTCTGGCGGCATTGCCAGACCATTGCTCGCTCGCCCGATCTCGCGCGGCGCATCGCCCAGTTCGAAGCGTCGGGGCGGATCTACGAGGAAACGGGCGATGTCTTCGGAACCGCCAGCTGGCTGGCCGTCATGCATGGCCAGGGGATCGAAGCCAAAGGTGCGAATCCCCTGATCGCAAAATTGCCGATCGAGCGGATCGATTCGGTCATCGAGCAGATCGGCGGCACGATCCGGCATGCGGTTGAAAGCATGCCGACCCACGAAGACTTCATCCGCAAGAACTGCGCGGCAGAGGGCCTCCCGCCGCCTTAGGCTGTTGCAAAGGGGCACCAGTTTCGCGCCCGTTCGAGACCAGAGTTGACAACGTTGCCAATTTTAGGACAGAACATACTGGACGATCTGAATCACAACCCCTCATGAAGGGGTGATCGACGGGAGGGAAAATACATGACTTTGCGGAAAGGCACCGCGCGCGCCGTTTGGGGCCGCTCACTCATGGCCAGCGCATCGACGCTCGGCCTGCTGGCGGCCTCGCCGGCGCTGGCCCAGGAAACCGACGATCCGGAAGCGGATGACGAGAACACGATCATCGTCAGCGGCATTCGCGGCTCGCTTGCAACCTCGCAGGACCTGAAGCGCGATTCCGACACGGTGGTCGATGTCGTCACCGCACAGGACATCGGCGCCCTGCCCGACCGCAGCGTCTCCGAAGTCCTCCAGCGCGTGCCCGGCGTGAACGTCCTGCGCTTTGCCGGTCCCGACGATCCCGACCACTTCGCAGTCGAGGGCTCGGGCGTCACCATCCGCGGCTTCCCCTTCGTGCGTTCGGAACTCAACGGTCGCGATGTCTTCGGTGCGAACTCGGCCGGCGTGCTCGGTTTCGAGGATGTGTCGCCCGAGCTGCTCGGCAGCGTGGTGGTCTTCAAGAACCAGACCGCCGACCTCGTCGAAGGCGGCATTGCCGGCACGATCGACCTGCGCACCCGCGTGCCGTTCGACACCAACGGCCAGCTCATCGCCTTCTCGGCCGAAGCGAACTACGGCGACTTCTCCAAGGAACTCACCCCGACTTTCTCGGGCCTCTACTCCAATGTCTGGGACACCAGCGGCGGCCGGTTCGGCCTGCTTCTGAACGCCGCCTATAGCGAACTGAAGTCGCGCGCCGATGCCGTAAGCATCGCCGACTACCGTGAAGCCGATTACGGCGAGGGCACGGTCTACGTGCCGGGCGGCGGCGGCGTTCGCAGCCAGGAATTCGAGCGCGAGCGCCTCACGCTTGCCGGTGCTCTCCAGTACGAATCGGACGACGGTCGCTGGATTGCCACGGCCCAGTTCCTCCGCTCGGATTCCGAGCTCGTCTGGGGCGAGAACGTCACTGAGACAACGGTGGACAATTCGGGTTCGCGCGACGGCCTCGATCCCAGCGATTTCGTCTTCGACAGCGACGGTGTGTTCCAGAGCGGTACCATCACCGACAACAGCCATTGGCGAGGCCCCAACGGCACCGCCGCCTACTTCCCTTCGACCGGCGGCCAGCAGCTCGCCCTGTTCCGTGAACAGTATT
This sequence comes from Qipengyuania flava, assembly GCF_019448255.1. NCBI lineage: Bacteria > Pseudomonadati > Pseudomonadota > Alphaproteobacteria > Sphingomonadales > Erythrobacteraceae > Qipengyuania > Qipengyuania flava. The sequence goes on along the minus strand of NZ_CP080410.1, from coordinate 611,250 downwards.
CGAAGGATGTCACCAGCGACTTCGGCTTCAACCTGAAGTTCGCCCCGACCGATCGCCTGCGCTTCAACTTCGATGCGCAGTATGTCGATTCGAAGGCAGAGATCGTCGACCTCACGGTCCATGGCTCGTTCTTCGCCCCGATCTTCATCGATGCCAGCGGCAGCGGCGTTCCGGTCGTGCGCCACGTCATCCCGGCAGGCGAGCCCGACACCTATTACCAGGACCCGTCGAACTTCTTCCTGCGCTCTTCGATGGATCACATCACCGAGAACGAAGCCGACTCGCTCGCCTTCCGCGGCGATGTGGAATACGACTTTTCCGAAGATGGCTGGCTGCGCAGCATGCGCGCCGGCGTGCGCTGGTCCAAGCAGGATAGCCTGCTGCGCCAGACGGACTACAACTGGGGCAACATCTCCGAAGTCTGGACCGGCCGCGACATCCAGGGTCGCTCGGGCGGCGACTTCAACAGCTTCGAATCGGTTGTCCTGCTTGGTGGCAATCCCAATCCGGCAATCGAGAACGCGGTTGGCGGCCTGTTCAATCTCTACGACTTCGACGGGTTCTTCCGGCGCGGCAGCGGTTCGACCGGCCTGTCGGGCGGCATCCCCATCTACAACGGAGTGGCCACCTCGAACTACGGGTCCTGGGCGGACGCCATCGAGGCCATCCGCGCCGCTGCTGGCGGTGCCACGGGCAACGGGCCCTATGGCGGCCCCTACGCCACGCTGGGCAATCGTGAAGGCGCTTCCGAAAGCCTGATCCCGGGTTCGGTCTTCTTCCCGAGCGAAGTCGGCAATGTCGATCGCGAGACCTTCTCGGCCTACGCACGGCTGGACTGGGGCCACGATTTCGACAGCGGCGCGATCCTGAGCGGCAACTTCGGCCTGCGCTACGTCAACACCTCGCGTACGGTCGACACGGTGCTTAGCATCCCGGCGTTCGACGCGATCTTCTCCGAAGCGCGCCTGTGCGATCCGACAGCTCCCGAACGGTCGGATCCCGGCTTCACCGAACCCGGCATCTGCGGCGAAGACCTCGGAGCGCTGCGCAGCTTCTTCGGAAGCGGACGTGTGGCAACCGCGCCGGTCAAGACCGACTACGATTACTGGCTTCCGAGCTTCAACGCCAAGCTTGAATTGAACGGCGGCCATGTCCTGCGCTTCGCGGTCTCGAAGACGCTTTCGCGGCCCGGTGTCGACCAGGTGTTCCAGCGCGTTCGCTTCGATACGCTCCCGGACATCGTGGCGGCGGACGGTTCGCGCAGCTTTGGCGGGTTCACGGCTGCGGGTATCGGCGGATCGCCTTCGGGCAACGCGTCGCTGCTGCCGCAGACCTCGTGGAACCTCGATCTCGCCTGGGAATGGTATTTCGCCGATGCGGGCTCGATCACGCTGACCGGGTTCTACAAATCCGTGAACGACTACATCAACTTCGAACCGACGCTGCTTGAAGCGGAAGGGTTCCAGGTTGCCCGCAACACGCTGATCAACGCCGACGAGAACGCCTCGCTCAAGGGCTTCGAGATTGCCTACCAGCAATTCTACGACTTCCTGCCCGGTGTGCTCAGCGGTCTCGGCCTGCAGTTCAACTACACCTATATCGACGCAAACGGCGTTGAACCGGTCATCGACCCCGCGCTCCCGGCCGAGGACGATATCCCAGTGGCCCGCTTCGCCAACGACCGGGGCATCTTCCCGCGCGTTTCGAAGCATAACGTCAATCTCGTGGGCCTCTACGAGAAGGGCGACGTGCAGGCCCGCCTTGCCTACAACTGGCGGAGCGGTTTCCAGCTGACCCCGCGTGACGTGATCTTCCCGTTTGCCTCGATCTACCAGCCGGCAACCGGGCAGCTCGACGCATCGATCTTCTATTCGATCAACGAGAACTGGAAGCTGGGCGTGCAGGCGGTGAACCTGCTCGACGACATCACCGAGACCGAGCAGACGATCAACGAAGCCGGCCTGCGGGCGCCGCGGAACTACTTCCGCAACGACCGCCGCTTCAGCTTCATCATCCGCGCTAGCTACTAGCGCCAAGGTCGAACCTTCGGTTTCGCGAGAGGCCCCGGTTGGCAGTTGCCAGCCGGGGCTTTTCGTTGGCGGTGGAGGGCTATGGCTTCCCGGCGCTCACCAGCTTGACCGCCTGCGCCGCCAGTTCCTCTCCGCAGGCGCTGCAGCCAGCGATCAGGTCGAGCCGGGCCCCGCAGGCCTTGTGGCGCAGCAGGACGGGCGGGCCTTCCTCGGCCGCGTAGTGCCGGTCGCCCCAGCGCTGGAGCATCAGCAGGATGGGCAGGTAATCGAGCGCCTTGCGCGTCGGATAATAGGCAAAGCGGTCGGGCCGCGACTGGTAGAGCTTGGCCTTGAGGAAACCGCGCTCGACGAGCCAGCTCAACCGGTCCGAGAGGATGTTCGAGGCCATGGCGCTATCCGCCAACATTTCATCGAAGCGGTTGAGGCCGGTGAAGGCGGACCGCATCACGAGGTTGGACCAGCGATCGCCCAGCACTTCGGCGGCGTCGGTGAACAGCGTTGCCTGCCGCGAGATCGCCGTGCGGTTCCGCTGCTGGCGGCGGCGAGTGTAGGTCGGCTCCATCCAGCCAAGGCCGGGGCCTTCCTCCCACTCAATGTCCTCGGCCACGACCTCCTTGCCGCAGTGATCGCATTGCGGGACCGGCACGGTCTGGTGCCCACAGCCGGTATGAAACACTGCGATACCAAGCGCGTCCCGCCGCGCCGACCAGGTCTTTTCCCAGCGCAGCAGCATCATGGTAACCGGAAAGAGGTCGAGGCCCTTGGGCTCGAGCCGGAATTCATACCGCAGCGGCCGTTCGCTGTAGGGTACCCGCGCGAGAATGCCGTTTTCGACCAGCGTCTTGAGTCGGTCGGAAACGAGCGGCTTGGACAGGCAGGTGCGCGCCCGGATCGGCTCGAAGCGTCGCTCGCCAAGCCAGATTGCCTCGAGGATCAGCAGCGAGGGCGTATCGCCCAGCACTTCCAAGGCGCGCCAGATCGAACAGGTGCGCACCAGGCCTTCGGGCGGGCCATCGCGGTCAAGGGCGCCAAGCAGCATGCGGAGGTCGGCCCCTTTCCTAGGCCCCGCTTCCGACGACGAAGCTGCAATTGGTCGTGCCGGAACCGCCGACGTTGAAGGTCGCAACGGTCTTCGCACCGTCCACCTGGTAGTCGCCTGCCGCGCCGGTCGTCTGGCGCATGGCATCGAGCAGCATGCGCACACCGGTCGCGCCGACCGGGTGGCCGACGCCCATCAGGCCGCCCGATGCGTTGACCGGGATCGAACCGCCGGGTGCGATGCGCCCGTCTTCGACCGCCTTCCAGGCTTCGCCCGGAGCGGTGATGCCGAAATGCTCGATTGCGACGTATTCGTTGATCGTGAAGCAGTCGTGCGTTTCGACCGCATCGATCTGGGCAACATCGGCAATCCCGGCGCGCGCATAGGCGTCGGCGATGGCCTTGCGCGTCCAGGGCAGGATGTAGTCCGAACCCTTGCTGGCGGCGAGCTTGGTATCCATCAGCATCGGCGCCGTGGTGTGCCCCCAGCCCCGGATCCGGGCGAGGCTTTCGAGCGGGATCCCGCGCGCATCGGCATAGGCGCGCGCCTTGCGTTCCGATGCGAGCACCACGCCCGCCGCGCCGTCGGTGATCTGGCTGCAATCCTGGCGCCGCATCCAGCCTTCGACCACGGGGTTGAGTTCATCGTCCTCGGCGAAGTGTTCGTCGGTCAGCGTCCACTTGCGCGTCTGCGCGTTGGGATTGCGCTGCGCGTTGCCGAAGTTGATCTTGGCGATTTCCTTGAGGTGGTCGTGCTTCAACCCGTGGCGGGCGTGGTATTCCTCGGCGAGGTCGGAGAACATGGCGGGCCAGACATAGGTCGCCTCGGTCGCTTCCTCGCCCACCCATACCGCTGCGCCCAGATGGTCGCCCGCCGTCTGGCCGGAGACATTGCGCATAAATTCGACGCCCAGCACGAGCGCGCAGTCGTAGCGGCCCGCCTCGAGGTCCGCCATCGCTGCAAGCGCGGCGAGCGAGCCGGAGGCGCAAGCCCCCTCGTGGCGCGAGGCCGGGACACCGGCAAGGTCGGGATGCACATGGCCGAGAAAGCCGCCCAGCATGCCCTGTCCGGTGAAAAGCTCGCCCACGAAATTGCCGACATGGGCAACCTCGATCTCCTTCGGATCGATCGCGGCGGCTGCGAGCGTGCCTTCCACCCCGTCCTTGACGAGGTCGAAGATGGTCAGGTCCTCGCGCGCGTAGTTGCGGCCGAAATCGGTCTGGTGACCACCGAGGATGAAAATGGGTTCTGCCATGGTCGGGCCCTTTCGCTGCCTTGCGGCTTTCTTAAAGTTCGCTCGCCTGTGCCCAGGTCGCATGCGTGCCGCTGCAGATACGATGCGGCAGGACGATGCGGCACACCGGCCCCTGCTCCAAGTCTTTTGCATCGAAGACGACGCATTCGGACCGGTCGAGCATCAGGTCGGTGACGAAGCTGACGAGATAGCCATCGTCCTCGTCCACCGCTCCCTTTCGCGGAATGAACGGCGCTTCGGAGCCGAAGCGGCCCGCACCGAACATCACCTTCTGGGCGGTGCCTTCCTTGAGGTCGTGTTTCACCAGGCCGTTGAAGAGGAACCAGCCCTTCTCGCCATGCGCGCTGTACACATAGCGGTGCTCGCGGCCGTAGTATTCGGGATTGATGTTGCCGAATTCGACGTTGTCTTCCTGGCACACGCGCTGTTCGATCGTCTCGCCGGTCTTCAGATTGAAGCGGTAGCGGTGGAGGTGCGGGCGCAGCGAATGCAAATCGATGTTCGCCACCAGCACCTTGTAGCGATCGGGCATGTTGTCCAGCGGGGCCGGGAACGGGTTCTTCTGGTGGTATCCTTCGAGGATGAGCTCGTCGCCCTCCTCCCAGCAATTGGTCCAGTGGAGCACATAGGTCGGCTCGGCTTCGAACCACATGACATCCTCGGGCGAGCCATAGCGCGGGAGGACAGCAAAGCGCGTCTTCATCTCGGGCACGAATTGCGGGATGAAATAGCCGTTCTCCAGCGCCTCGGGGATGGGGAACATCGGGAAGTCGTTGAGGACCGAGTAATTGTCCGAAATCGCCATGTCGTGCGGCAGGCGCGTGCCGGGCAGCTCGATCGGGATGTAGTGCTTCAGCTCGTTGTCCGGGCCGACAACGCCGTAATGCATGTAGGGCGCCTTGTCGCCGTAGTTGAAGAACATCAGCTCGCCGGTCTTGTGATCGAGCTTGGGATGGGCGGACAGGCCATCGACCGGCACCCATTCTTCGATCCCCAGCGTGTCGAGGCTTTCCGCATCGAGCAAATAGCCATCGCCGCACTGCCAGAAGGTCGAAAGGATCTTGCCGTTGCGCACCAGCACGTCGGTGGAAGAGCTGTCGCGCATGTGCGAGCCGATCCCGCAGCCCGGGCGCTTCGATTTCTTCGGCGGTTCGGTAAAGCCCGCCCACAGGGCCTCGCCCGCCTCGGCTTCGGCCTCGAAGCCCTTGGTGCGCACGAAGCGGTTCTTGTACTGCGCCTTGCCGCCCGAAAAGCGCATCATGTGCAGCATGCCGTCGCCATCGAAGGGGTGGTAGCGACCGATCGGGTGATGCACCGGGTTCTCGGTGTTGCGCACATAGATCCCGTCGATGTCCTCGGGGATCGTGCCGATCACTTCCATGTCGTCCGCGTCGTATTCCTCGTAGTTCGGAGTCCACGCCCCGTTCAAATAGGGGTGGTCGTTCGGCCGCAGCGTCGAGGCAACGCGGTTGGTCATCTGGTTCATGGCAGGATCCCGAGTCGGTAATGTTATGCAAGTGATAACTTGCACAGCCTTACTGTCAATCGGCCTGGCGCCCATAGGCGCTTTGTTGGCGCGCGATGCGCTCCCACCAGCGTTCGCGCCGCAGCTCGCTAACGAGGGTGAGCAAGCATCCTAGGGTTTTCCTGCAGGACCTGAAGGGAGAGTGTTGAAGCGAACCATGATGGCGAAAAGGGCCGTCCACAGCACGACAGCAATCACGGGCGCCGACAAGAAGGCCGTCGTTCTCAGGGCTTCGGGCAGGACGTGATTGCTGCCGAAGAAAAATATGCCCGTTGCCAGGAAGAAGGCGAAGCCCATCCGCCAGAGATGCCGGCTGAGGCGGCGGCGGTCTGGGGGATCGGGAGTACGCGCATAGGCCACATCGTAAGCTGCGATGAGCAAGGCGACGCTTGTAAGAACGAGAAAGGATTCTGGTGGCAGGCCGTTGAGCTCTCCGCCTGCAGACCCCGCGGCAAGCCACGCGCCCCAGGTCGCCCCCACGCCAATCGCTCCAGAGCCGAAAGCCGCGTATTTCGTCATAACCCGCGCTGCCGGAGCCTGGCCCGCGACGCTGGCCCAGGCTGTCGCAACCAGATGCAGTGTGATGGCAGAAAGGAACACCGTGAACAGGATCGTACGCGCCAGGCTCAGCCACAGGCCGCTCAAGGCGAGCAGCACCATGCCGACAGCGAATGCTCTGCCGGCAAGGACATGAAAAGGCATTCCCTTCGGTGCCGCAAACGCCGTGAAGCCGGCAACGATCGCGATACAGCCAATCCAGAAATGGATCTGGCCAAGAGCTGCAGGCTCGATCACGAAGGCTCACCTGACGCTTGCGTGCGCTTGCCCATGAGCGTCCGGGCAAGCCAGTACAGCATCAATACGAAGATGATGAGTTCGGGCAGGCTCAAGAGCCCGCTCTCTTGCCAGGCGACCGGAAACGCGCTCGCGCCGGGGCCGGTGAAGGCGGAACCTGCCGCGATGAAGAACCCCAGGCACATGCGCCACAAATGGCGGGCAATCCGGTGCTTGTAGGGATAGGTCCGGCGCACCGCCATGCGGAGATCGCCAGCCGCAGCAAAACCGGCCATGCCCGCCAGGAAGAAATAGTCTGCGGCATGGAAGCCCGCGAGTCGCCCTTCGGGCATGCCCGAGGCATAACTGCCTGCCAGCAGCAGTGCGAGAAAGTTGAAGCCGTTGATCGCCGCGACCACCAGGGCCCATCCGGTCAGGCCCGCGCCTTTGGTCCGGAGGGTCAGGACACCGCTCGCGATAAGCGTCACACCCAGCACCCCGCCGTGAAACGTGATGTACAGATCTTCGAACCGGACAAGGCCAAGGATCGCCCCCAGCAAGGATGAAAGCCCCATGGCAATGGCAAAGAGCTGTCCGCTCTTGATGTGGTTCGGGCTGCCTTTCCGCATGGCCAGAGCCGCAGCGCCGGCAAGGACCGCAAGAGCTCCAAGGACGACATGGGCCCAAACGGAGGCCGCAATCGCATACTGCATCGTGTGAGGTATCCTGACGTTCTGATTGGTGTCAGGGCGGCCCTGCATCGCCGCGCACGGTGCTGTCGTCCGCGCGTGACGGCGCGGACACTTTTCAGGCCGTTTCGCTTGGCCATCGCAGGCAGACTTCCTACACGAAATCATGCTTGAAACGGGAACAGTCGCGCTCTCTTCGATGGCGATCGGCATTGCCCTGGCGGGATCGGTCTGGGTTGCACGCTCACCCACTTTGGAGCGGGAGCGCTGGCCGCTCATCGCGACCTTCGCGCTCCTGGCCTTTCTGGCCGCATTGCCGCTTGCCGTCGCCATTTCCGATGCACTCTACATCGCGCTTTTGCCGGCCGCGCTTCCCGTCATGTTGGCGCTGCCGCCAGTGTTCTACCGCTTCGTTCTCAGCCATTCGCACGCAGAGAAACGGCCTGGCCGGCATTGGCCGGACGCCGTCCTGCCCGGCCTCTCAGCCCTTGTGGCACTAGGATTCTGGTCGTTGCCGCACGAGGCACGGCACACCATGCTTGCTCAGGGCGATCTGCCACCCGGCGCCCTGGCTGCGGCGCTGGCCTTGCTCACCTTCGGCCTGGTCTTCTTCTGGATCGGATCTTCCGCCGTCTACCTGACGAGCATCCTTCGCCGCCTTCACGCCTTCCGCCGCGAGCTCAAGGATCTCTACTCGAACACCCATTCGCGCGAATTGCGATGGGTCGAATGGTTCATGGTGCTTCTGGCTCTTGTCTGGACCGCCGCGGCGCTAGCCTTGATCGGGGAAAACTCGCCGATCAGTGCCGCCCTCCCCGGCGAAATCGTGCTGGCCCTCATAGCCCTGTTGATGCTGTTCCTCATCGCCTTCGTGCCATCTGGCCAGGCCCCTGAGGAGACCGGCGCGGCAGAGGAGGTGTCGGAGCCTGCCGGGCCCGAGGCTGCAAAATACTCTCGCTCCGCTCTCTCCAGGGATCATGCAAAGCGGCTGGCTGCGCGGATCGAGGCGGCGATGGCAAATGATCGGCTCTATCTCGATCCGAACCTCTCCCTTCCAAAGCTGTCCAAGCACGTGGGAGCCTTGCCGAACCAGATATCGCAGGTTCTCAACGATGAGATCGGGGTTACCTTCTTCGACTACGTCGCGCGATGGCGGGTTGAAGCCGCCAAGCCGATGATTGCGGCGCGCGAGGCATCGATCGTGATGATCGCGCTGGATGTCGGGTTCAATTCGCGATCGACCTTCTACAAAGCCTTCAAGCGAGCAACCGGAATGACACCGAAGGCCTTCCGCGAGGCGGCTGGCGATCACGACAGCTGACGAGGGAGGAGTCGCCTCACCCACAAACGCCCCGTTCGGAATGCTCAGCCGAACAGGGTCTGCCTCCGCTATCGGGTTGGCCGATCAAAGCTTTGCGCAAACACTAAGGAAATGGCGGAGCAGGAGGGATTCGAACCCTCGATACGGGGTTACCGTATACACACTTTCCAGGCGTGCGCCTTCGACCACTCGGCCACTGCTCCGCGTTCTTCCTTGTCGCCCTACCGCTTCGCTACTTGAGGGCAATGGGCAAATCCCATTCGGCGCTCAAGTAACGCGCAGCGCGGTCGCGCCACAAAAGAGCCGCGCCTCTAGCGGCGGGCCGGTGATTCCGCAAGCCGAAGCGCAGGGCAGCAATTGGCGGCGCGAAGGATTCGGTGTACTGCTGAGCGCTAACGACGGTGCTGCGCGGATCAGGCATCCCCTGCGAACACCGTCTCGAAGCCCTCTCTCGCCCGTACAATGCGCGAGAGGGGGCTTTTGTTTTGGGCCGACCGGTGGCACCACTTGGCGCATGACGAAACCCCTGATTTCGCTCGCCGCGCTGCTCGCGCTTTCCGCTCCCGCCGCTGCGCAGGAGGAGGCTCCCGAATACCCTTCGCCCAACCAGATCGTGGCCGAGGCGCCGCTAGAGCAGTGGGTCGAGATTCCGCCTGAAGACCTGGTGGTCATGAGGCTGGCACCGGAAGCCGACGGGACCGAGCGCAAGGTGATCATCCAGCTGATGCCCGCGCCTTTCAGCCAGAGCTGGGTGCAGAACATCCGCACCTTTGCCCGTTCGGGCTGGTTCGACGACATCACCGTCAACCGCGTGCAGGACAATTACGTCGTCCAATGGGGCGATGCGAATTACGACAATCCGGAGAGCACGGGCGAGCCGAAGCAACTGCCCGAAGGTCTTATCCCGACCAAAGAGGACGACTACACGGTTTCGGGCGACGCGATTGGCCTTTCGACTCTGATGGCGGATTCTGTGCGCGACCTCGCCCTTGAGGCGGATTCCTTCATCGCTTCGGACGATCACACGGCGGCCGTGATCATCGCCAACGGGCTGGTCGATCCTTACGCGCAACTGTCCCTGTTCCATGCCGGATGGCCGCTCGCCTCCAACATGGGATCGGACGCGGAAGGCGAACCGGCCCATGTCTGGCCGATCCATTGCTACGGCATGGTGGGCGTCGGCCGCAACCTATCGCCCGATGCCGGGACGGGTGCCGAGCTCTACACCGTGTCGGGCCATGCACCCCGCCATCTCGACCGCAACATCGCGCTTGTCGGGCGGATCGTGGAAGGCATGGAGCACCTCACTAGCCTGCCGCGCGGTAAGGGGCAGCTTGGCTTCTACGAGGACCCGGCCAAGCGCGTGCCGATCCTGACCGTGCGCGTTGCGAGCGACCTGCCCGAGGGCGAGCGACCGGCGTTTGAATACCTCTCGACCGATGGGGAAGCCTTTGCGCGTTACGCCGATGCGCGCGCCAACCGCCGCGATCCGTTCTTCAACGTGCCCGCCGGCGGCGCTGATATCTGCAATATCCCCGTACCCGTCCGGCGCATCCTCGATTGAGCGAAACGCTCGCCTTCACCGGCCCCATCTCCCGTTGGCAGGGCGAGAAGGCGACCTATCACATGCTCACCATCGGCGGAGAGGTCGCGGAGGAAATCTCCATGCACGAGCGGCTCCGGCGGCTCGAGTTTGGCGGACGGCGCGGGTTCGGCTCGGTCAAGGTCATGGCCCGCATCGGGGAGACCGAATGGAAGACATCGGTCTTCCCGTCCAAGACCGGCGAATGGTGGCTGCTGGTGGGGAAGAAGGTCCTCAAGGCCGAAGATTTGGCTGCGGGCGATGACGCCAGCCTGACGCTCGACCTGATCTAGACCTTCTGCATCAATTCGATGCGGTTGCCGAAGGGGTCGGCGATATCGCCGCGCACGTACCCTTCGAGCTTCTTGCCCGGCTTGAAGCGGATGCCCGCCTTGCCAAGCGTTGCTACGAGAGCGGTCAGATCGGTCACAAGCAGCGCGGGATGCGCGCGGCGCGCGGGAAGGAACCCGTCTTCGACCCCGCAGTGGATCGCTATGCCCTCGCCTTCGAACCAGCAGCCGCCGTTGACCGCCAGGTGCGACGGCTTGGCCACTTCCGACAGGCCCATGAGGTCGACCCAGAAGCGCCGCGCATGCGGCTCGCCGCCATGGGGCATGGCAAGTTGTACATGGTCGATGCCGGTAACCGCGCTCATACGCGTTCCGCCTGCGCGACAGAGTCGCTGGCCCTTAGCGCGCTCAGAATACGCGTGAGGTGGGGCACGTCCTGCACTTCGAGATCGATCTCGTAGGTCGTGAACGGATGGTCCAGCTGCGTCTGGTCGAGGCTTTTCACGTTGACGTGGTTCTGGGCGAAAATGCCCGCCATTTCGGCCAACGTACCCGGCCGGTCATACAGCGTGACGCGCAATCGCCCGACAGCACCGCGCGAGCGCTTGCCCCAGGACAGGTCGAGCCAGTCGCTGTCGATCCCGCTGGCCAGCTGGTTGCAGTCGATCGTGTGGACCTCGACGCCTTCGTTCGGCTTGCGCAGGCCAACGATGCGGTCGCCGGGCACCGGATGGCAGCATTCGGCCAGCTGGAAGCCGACGCCCGGCGTCAGGCCGCGGATCGACAGCGCCTTGCCGCTCTTGGCCCAGTCGGGCTCGTCCTCGAGCTCTGCGGTGCAGCCGGGCACCAGCGCTTCCATGACGGTGCGGTCTTCGATCTTGGCCGAGCCGATGGCGTAGAAGAGGTCCTCGTCCTCTTCCATCTCGAGCCGCTTCAGCGCTTCGCGGATGGCCTTCTTGCCGATGCGGGCCGGTACGCGCAGCGCGATCTCGTCGAACAGCTTCTTGCCGATTTCCGCCACCTCGGCGCGCTCTTTCAGGCGCACCGCACGGCGGATCGAAGCGCGCGCCTTGCCGGTCACGACAAAGCCCAGCCAGCTCATCTGCGGATCGGCCTTGTCGCTCTTGATGATCTCGACCACATCGCCGTTATTGAGCTGGGTGCGCAGCGGCATGTGCCGCCCGTTGATCTTCGCGCCGACCGTCTGCGCGCCGAGATCGGTGTGCACCGCAAAAGCGAAATCGACAGGCGTCGCCCCCTTGGGAAGCTGGAACAGCGCGCCCTTGGGCGTGAAGGCGAAAATGCGGTCCTGGTAGATCGCCAGCCGCGTGTGTTCGAGCAGCTCGTCCGGATCATGGCTCGCATCGACGATCTCGATGAGGTCGCGCAGCCAGCCGACCTGGCCATCGGGCCGGTCCGATTGCTTGTAGGCCCAGTGCGCAGCGAGGCCGAATTCGTTGCGCCGGTGCATCTCGCGGGTGCGGATCTGCACTTCGACGCGCATCGACTTGCCGTAGATCAGCGAGGTGTGGAGCGAGCGGTAGCCGTTGTTCTTGGGCGTCGAGATGTAGTCCTTGAACTTGCCCGGAAGGAACTGCCAGGTCGTGTGCAGCACGCCCAAGGCACGGTAACAATCGGCCACGTCTTCGCAGATGATCCGGAAGGCCATGATGTCGGTGACCTGTTCGAAGGAGACGTGGCGTTCGGCCATCTTGCGCCAGATCGAATAGGGGTGCTTCTCGCGCCCCGAGACTTCGGTGGTGATCCCCGCCTCGGCCAGCGCGTGCTTCATGTCGAGCGCGATGGCGTCGACCTGGCCGCCATCGTCGCTGCGGATATCTTCCAACCGCTGGGTAATAGTGGCGAAGGCTTCCGGCTCCAGCTGCTCGAAGGCGAGCATCTGCATCTCGCGCATGTACTCATACATGCCGATGCGCTCTGCGAGCGGGGCGTAGATATCCATCGTCTCGCGCGCGATGCGCTGGCGCTTTTCGGGCTTCTTGATGAAGTGGAGCGTGCGCATGTTGTGCAGCCGGTCGCCCAGTTTCACCAGCAGGACGCGGATGTCCTCGCTCATGGCGAGCAGGAACTTGCGCAGGTTTTCGGCCGCGCGCTCGTTCTCGGGCATCTGCTCGATCTTCGAGAGCTTGGTCACCCCGTCGACCAGCCGGGCGACATCGGGGCCGAAATTGGCCTCGATATCGTCGATCGTCGCCAACGTGTCTTCCACCGTGTCGTGCAGCAGCGCTGTGGCGATGGTTTCCTGGTCGAGCTTCAGGTCGGTCATGAGGCCTGCGACCTCGACCGGATGCGAGAAATACGGGTCCCCGCTCGCGCGCGTCTGGGTGCCGTGCTTCTGCACGGTATAGACATAGGCGCGGTTGAGCATCGCCTCGTCGGCGTCGGGGTCGTATTCCTTGACCCGCTCTACGAGTTCGTACTGGCGCAGCATCGTCTGGCTACGATGTGAGGATTCACCGCCTCAATGCAACGGGAAAAGCGCAGCGACACTAATCGGATGCGTTGATGACCCGGTCGACACCCGCGCGTGTGACTGCGTGGTAGCTGCCGCGGGTCTTGGCGTAGATGCGTGTCGCGATGGGCCGCCCCCAGTCGCCCTCGTTCCACAATACCTGGAACAGGGGCCGTACGAATTTCGCCCGGCCGACCCGCGAGAGGAAGGCATCGACCTGCTCGACCGCCGGCTCGTAGCGGTTCTCCAGCGCCATCTCGAGCCAGAGGAAGAGGATCTCGTTATTGCCGGTGGTGGAAAGACCAAGCGCGCTGTCGAGCGCGGCAAGCTGCTCCGCCGACAGCTCGGCCGGCAGGTTGTCGAGGAAGCGCATCTGCTCTGCTGCGGTCCATTCCGCATAGGCGCCAGGGATGGAGCCCGAAGCGGCGTAGGCGGCAACGGCGGCGTCGACCTTGGCAAAGGCGTCCGGATCAGGTTTTGCGACGTTGGACGGCAGGCCCGGCTCGAATATCCATTCGCGCAGCATCAGCGCCTCAGCCTCGTCCTCGCTCTCGACGAGGTTCGCCATCATGTCTTCGAGGAACATCTCGCTGGTCGCGGGCTGGAAAGCGTGGTTGTCGAACCACTGCTGGAGCCAGGCGTCGAAGCGCTCGCGGCCGACCGTGCGCTCCACCGTGCGCAGGAAGAAGGCGCCCTTGTCGTAAGCAATCGCACTGCCGAGCTGGTAGCCGCCGTCGGTGCTGAGCGCCGTGCCGGGCGCATCCGCGCCGACCTCGGCCAGCGTTTCCTGGATATTGGCGTACATCAGCGCCGCTTCCTGTTCGGCGCGCTCCTTGCCGTAGACTTCTTCGACGATGCGGTTCTCGAAATAGGTCGTCACGCCTTCGTTCAGCCAGCTGTCGCGCCAGGCGGCGTTGGTGACGAGGTTCCCCGACCAGCTGTGCGCCAGTTCGTGCGCGACAAGGCCGTTGTTCGACCGGTCGCCGGCGATGAAGGTCGGCGTGAGGAAGGTCATCACCGGGTTTTCCATTCCGCCATAAGGGAAGGCGGGTGGCAGGATGATCATGTCGTAGCGGCCCCAGCGGTATTCGCCGTAGAGGCCCTCTGCCGCGATGACCATGTCCTCGGTATCGGCCACTTCCTCATAGGCGCGTTCGAGCACCGAAGGCTCCGCCCAGACGCCAGTGCGCGGGCCGATCGCCTTGAAGTCGATATCGCCCGCCGCAATCGCAATGAGATAGGGCGGCACGGGCTTGTCCATCACGAAGGTGAAGGCGCGGCGTCCGTCGCCGAGGTCTTCCGGTTCGCCCTCAAGAACGCCGCTCATCACCACGTCGAGCGGTTCGGGCGCGACGATGCGCGCTTCCCAGGTCTGGCGGATGCCGGGGCTGTCCTGCGTCGGGATCCAGGTGCGGTTGAGGATCGCCTGGCCCTGGCTGAACAGGAAGGGGTGTTCCCCGCCCGCAGTCTGTTCGGGGCTGAGCCACTGGAGCGCGGCCGCATCGCTCGGCGCGCGGTAGGCAATCACCAGCTGCGTCGCGCCATCCAGCTGGATGGTCAGCGGCGCACCCTTGCCGCCTTCCTCGACCATCTCGCCGATCTCGAATGCGAGCGCGCGCCCATCTGCATCGGTCACGCTGTCGATCTCAAGCCCGTTGGTGTCGAGCACGATCTCCTGCGCGCCGTCTGCCGCCAGCACGTCGAGCCGCGCCACGCCGCCCACGCGTTTCGCTTCGAAGTCGAGTTCGAGGTCGAGCGCGACATGCGTCACGCGGGCGACCTGCGGCTGCGCATAGGTCGAGGTGTCGAGCGCCTCTTCGCTGGTCAGGATGGGCGCGATCATGCGTTCGCCCGGTTCGGTCTCCCCTGCAAGCGAGCAGGCGCTGGTGGCGAGCAGGAAGGCGAGCGGGGCGAGGAAGCGGCGCATGAAAGTCTCTCCGAAACGCGGGCGACGCGGAAACCGCGGCGTGCCCGTGAAGTTCAATCCGTGTGCGCGCGCTCTTGCCCAATAGAGCCGCCGAGCGCCAGCCCTGCGCGCGAAAACGTATCCAAGGGTCTGGAAATCCCGCGGGGAGCGTGCAATGAGAACGTTAACAAGACTAGGGGAGAGCATCATGATCCGCACCGCCGTTACCGCGCTGGTTACCGCCGCAGGGCTGACTGCCACACCGCTCGCTGCGCAGGACACCGCTGAGCGCGAACTCATCTGGGCCGACGAATTTAACGCGCCCGAGCTGGACCGCGAGAAGTGGGGCGTCATCGGTCCCGATTTCTGGGTCAACAACGAACAGCAGGCCTATGTCGATGCGCCGGCTGTTCTCTCCATCATCGACGGGCTTTCGGGCGCCGATGGCGGCTCGCTCATGCTGCGCCCGATCTTCAAGCCAGACGTCGATCCGCATCCCGACCGCAAGGCCGATTTCCTGTCGGGCCGCGTCGAGAGCAAGGACAAGTTCGACTTCACCTATGGCCGCGCCGAAGCGCGCATCAAGATGCCCGACGCCGAAGGTGTCTGGCCGGCCTTCTGGCTGCTCGGCAACGACAAGTGGCCGGGCACAGGCGAAATCGACATCATGGAATATGTCGGCGAAAAGGACTGGATCGGCGTGGCCCTTCACGGCCCCGGCTATTCGGGCGAAACGCCGATCGTGAACAAGTTCTTCTTTCCTGAAGGCGAGGACGTGACCGACTGGCATGTCTACGCAGTCGAATGGAAGAAGGACGAGCTGCTCTTCCAGGTCGATGGCCACACGATCTACCGCGTGACGCGCCCGATGGTCGAGAATTACGGCAAGTGGCGCTTCGACAATCCGAAGTATCTGATCCTGAACTTCGCCATGGGCGGCGCCTATCCGTTCAAGACCAACGGCATCGAAAAGCCGTACAACGGCATCCCCGAGGAAACGGTCGAACAGGTGAAGACCGGCACGGTCGCCATGCTGGTCGACTGGGTACGGGTCTACGCTCCGCTGGAGGAGTAGGTTGCACCGCGCGCAACATTTGATGCGCACAGCAAGCTAGCGCGAAGCGCGAGCCAGGCGTAGGCACGCGGCCATGTTGGATGGCCTCGACGCGCTGCTGCTCGCCCGAATCCAGTTCGCCTTCACGGTGAGCTTCCACTTCTTCTTCCCGGCCTTCTCGATCGGCCTGGCGAGCTTCCTGATGGTGCTCGAAGGCCTGTGGCTGAAAACTGGCAAGCAGCTCTACCTCGACCTGTTCAAATACTGGCTCAAGATCTTTGCGATCGCCTTTGCCATGGGAGTCGTCTCGGGCATCGTCATGAGCTACCAGTTCGGCACCAACTGGTCGGTCTTCTCCGATGTGGCCGGACCGGTGATCGGCCCGCTGATGGCCTATGAAGTGCTGACGGCCTTCTTCCTCGAAGCCGGTTTCCTCGGCGTGATGCTCTTCGGGATGAACCGGGTCGGCAAGAAACTGCACTTCGCGGCCACCTGCATGGTGGCGCTGGGCACCTTCGTCTCGGCCTTCTGGATCCTGTCGGTGAACAGCTGGATGCAGACCCCGACCGGCTATGAAATAGCCGCCAATGGCCAGTTCCTGCCCGGCGACAGCTGGTGGGACATCGTCTTCAACCCAAGCTTCCCCTACCGCCTCGCCCATACGGTCATGGCGGCTTACCTCACCACGGCCTTCGTCGTTGGCGGCGTGGGCGCCTGGCACCTGCTGAAGGATCGCGCGAACCTGCACGCGCGCAAGATGTTCTCCATGGCCATGTGGATGGCCGCGATCGTCACGCCGCTGCAGATCTTCGCAGGCGACATGCACGGACTCAACACGCTCGAGCACCAGCCGGCCAAGGTCATGGCGATGGAAGGCCATTTCCAGAGCCATCCCGATGGCGCCCCGCTGATCCTGTTCGGCATCCCCGACAGCGAAGCCAAGACGGTGCGCTACGCGATCGAGATTCCCAAGCTCTCCTCGCTGATCCTCAAGCACGATCTCGACGCGCCGCTCGCCGGGCTCGACACGATCCCCGATGACGAGGAACCGCCGGTCGGCATGGTTTTCTGGTCCTTCCGCATCATGGTCGGCATCGGGTTTGCCATGCTTGGCGTGGGGCTGTGGAGCCTGTTCGCGCGCTGGCGCGGCAAGCTTTATGACTGGCCGCTGCTGCACCGGGCCGCGCTGGTGATGGCACCGTCCGGCTTTGTCGCGGTGCTCGCCGGGTGGATCACCACCGAGGTCGGCCGGCAACCCTATGTGATCTACGGCCTGCTGCGCACCGCCGATGCCGCGAGCCCGCTCGACGCGCCCGCCGTGGCAGCCTCGCTGCTGGCCTTCATCATCGTCTACTTCACCGTGTTCGGAATTGGCGTGTGGTACATCCTGCGCCTGATGAGCCACACCCCACATGTCGGGGAACTCGGCGTGAAGCGCGGCGATACCGGCCCGATCCGCACCGCCGGCATCACCCCCGGTCCGACCCAGAATCCGGGAAGCGACGAGCAATTGCCGACGAGCAAGGAGGACGTGTGATGGACCTGACGACCATCTGGGCCTTCATCATTGCCTTCGCCGTCTTCGCCTATGTCGTGATGGACGGGTTCGACCTTGGCATCGGCATCCTCTTCCCCAGCTTCGATCCGGGACGCGAGCGAGACCGTGCGATGAACTCCATTGCGCCCGTTTGGGACGGGAACGAGACCTGGCTGGTGCTGGGCGGCGGGGGTTTGTTCGCCGCCTTCCCGCTGGCCTATGCGGTGATCCTCCCGGCGACCTATCCGCTCATCATTGCCATGCTGCTGGGCCTCGTGTTTCGCGGCGTCGCGTTCGAATACCGCTGGCGCGATCCGAACCACCGGCGTTTCTGGGACGCGGCCTTCACTGGCGGATCCTTCGTCGCGGCGATGGCGCAGGGCATGACACTTGGCGCGCTGCTGCAGGGCGTCGAGGTGGTGGACCGCGCCTATGCCGGCAGCTGGTTCGACTGGCTTACCCCCTACACGCTGCTCTGCGGCGTCGGCGTGGTCTCGGGCTATGCGCTGCTCGGCAGCACCTGGCTGATCTGGAAGCTTGATGGCGAAGGCCAGGCCCATGCCCGCAAGCTGGCGCTGCGATCGGCGCTGGCGACCCTGGTGCTGATGGGCGCTGTCAGCCTCTACAACGTCTTCCTCAACGCCGAATACGCCGAACGCTGGCTGACCGCACCGGAGATCTACTACGCCGCGCCCGTGCCGATCCTGACCGCGCTGGTCGCCCTGTCGCTGGTGCGGTCCATCACGCGGGAGCGCAACTCCAAGCCCTTCTGGCTGGCCATTGCCCTGTTCTTCTTCGGCATGGCGGGTCTCGGCGTGACCATGTGGCCCTATGTCGTGCCGCCGGGCGTGACGATCTGGGATGCCGCCGCGCCTGAGAGCAGCCAGGTCTTCATGCTGATCGGCGTGGCGATTACCATGCCGCTTATCCTGGCCTACACGGCCTGGGCCTATTGGGTGTTCCGCGGCAAGGTCGGTGACGAGGGCTACCATTGATGGAAGAACCCACCGCCCCGCTCTGGAAGAGACTGGCGTGGATGGCCGGCATCTGGGCGGCGAGCGTGGCGGTGCTTGGCGCGGTGGCCTGGTTCATCCGGCTGTGGATCGCCTGATCAGCTCCACACCGCCTCGGGCGGCAGGCTCATAAGGATCGCGTCGATATTGCCGCCGGTCTTCAGCCCGAACAGCGTGCCGCGGTCGTAGACGAGGTTGAACTCGGCATAGCGGCCGCGCCATTCGAGCTGCTGGAGCTTCTCTTCCGGCGTGAATTCGCTCTCCATCCGGCGGCGGACCAGCTTGGGGAAGATGTCGAGGAAAGCTTCGCCCACGTCCTTCGTGAAAGCGAGGTTGCGCTCGAAGGCCGCCTCGTCCTCGCACTCCAGGTGATCGTAGAAAATCCCGCCGACCCCGCGATGCACGCCGCGGTGGGGGATGTAGAAATAGTCGTCCGCCCACTTCTTGAAACGCTCGTAGTAGGTCGGATTGTGCGCCGCGCAGGCGGCGCGGAAGCGGGCATGGAAGTCCTCGGTGTCTTCCTCATAGGGAAGCGGCGGATTGAGGTCCGCCCCGCCGCCGAACCAGGCTTTGCCCGTGGTGAGGAAACGCGTGTTCATGTGCACGGCGGGCACATGCGGGTTCGCCATGTGCGCGACCAGGCTGATGCCGGTCGCGGTGAAGCCCGGGTTCTCGGCACTCGCGCCGTTGATCGTACCAGCGAATTCGGGCGCGAAATTGCCGCGTACGGTCGAGACGTTGACGCCGACCTTCTCGAACACCTTGCCCTTCATAAGCCCGCGCGTGCCGCCGCCAGGGTCGGGATTGCCCTCTTCCTCGCGGTTCCAGCTGTCGTACTGGAAGCTGGCGTCGCTATCCGCCTCGCGCTCGATCGCCTCGAACTCGGCGCAGATGCGATCGCGCAGGGTCTCGAACCAGGTGCGGGCGGTGTCGGTTTGGCTAGTCCAGTCGGTCATGCGAAGGGCCTTGCCATCCCGATTTGGCTTCGGCAATAGCAACCCATGGTTCCCCTTTCGTTCGCAGGCGAGGAATGGCTCTTGACCGAGGGCCGAGCGCTGTACTGGCCGCGCGAGCGCGCGTTGCTGGTCGCCGACCTGCATCTTGAGAAAGGGAGCTTTTTCGCGCGCCACGGGCAAATGATCCCGCCCTACGACAGCCGCGAGACGCTGGAACGCGTGGCGCTCGCCATTCGCGAGACAGGCGCACGGCGGGTCATCACTCTGGGTGACAATTTCCACGATTCGGATGGCTCGACGCGGCTCGAGCCGCACGCCTCGGGCATGCTCGATGCGCTGGCGCGGGCGGTCGACTGGGTCTGGATCACCGGCAACCACGATGAGGGCCACGATCCCGAAGTTGCGGCCCGTTTCGGCGGCACCCTAGCCGAGGAAATGGAGCTTGGCGGCGTGGTCCTGCGCCATGAAGCCAAACCGGGCGAGATGCGGCCCGAGCTTTCCGGCCACTTCCACCCGCGCCTTCAGCTCAAGGTCCGCCAGCGCATGATCCGCCGCCCCTGCGCGGTGGTGAGCGCCAACGACGGGCCCGATGGCAAGCCCACCGGCCGCATGATCCTGCCTGCTTTCGGCGCCTTCACCGGCGGCATGAACGCGGCCGATCCGGCGATCCTCAAGGCCCTGCAACCGGCGAACCGGATCGATGCGGTGGTGCCGGCGAAAGGCAAGCTGGCGCGCTTCAACTTGTGGAGCAGCGCTGCCTAATGGAACTGCTGCCGCTTAAGTACGCGCTCGAAACCTTAACCTTCTGGCATCTGCTCATCTGGTTAGTGCTCACCGCTGCAATGATGTTTGCGGCTGCGAAGGAGTCGGTTCCAAAGAGGATCGTCACCTCAGCAAATGCTGCCCTGCTGCTGATCGTATTCTATTTCTGGATTGCTCCGATCGTCGGTCAGCTCTTCGGCGACAAATTCAGCTGGGCGCAGGTTTGGCCAAGTGGGTTCGTCCTCGGCGCTGTTTTCTCGCTCGCCGCGGCCGTCCACTTTTTCAAACGATCCATAAGAGCAAGTGTCGTGATCGTTCTGATCGGGATACCGTTCTATGGCCTCGGCATGTCGGCGGCCTATTGGGCAGTCCCGCGCTTTGCCGGCTTTGGGCTCGTCGAGCTTCCGAAAATGCCATGGGGCGTATCGCTCTAAAGCCACGCCCGCGCAGAATTCTGCGCCTCATTCGCTTAACACACTTCCGAATCTGCGGAACAATGCCTACATGCGCCCTTTCTGAGTACGGCTACCAAAGGAGATTGCCCCATAGCCCGTCCACCCCGGCGCAGCATGCAAATGCCCGTGAAAAGCGGCCCGCGCTACGATAACATGATCAATGTGCCGAAGGTCCGCGTGATCGATCACGAAGGCGAGAACCTCGGCGTTATGTTCACCCGCGAAGCTGTCGAGCAGGCCAACGAGCTTGGTCTGAACCTCGTCGAAGTGTCCCCCAATGCGGACCCGCCGGTGTGCAAGTTCCTCGATGTCGGCAAATATCGCTACGAGGCGCAGAAGAAGGCGAACCTCGCGCGCAAGACGCAGAAGACCCAGGAAATCAAAGAGGTCAAGATGCGCCCGAACATCGACACGCACGACTATGACGTGAAGATGCGCAATGTCGTCAAGTTCATCGAGAACGGCGACAAGGTAAAGTGCACCCTGCGCTTCCGCGGCCGCGAAATGGCCCACCAGCAGCTCGGCATGGACCTTCTGAACCGCGTCCGCGACGATGTGGAGGAAATCGCCAAGGTCGAAGCGTTCCCGCGCCTCGAAGGCCGCCAGATGATCATGGTGCTCGCGCCCAAGTAGGGACCGCGCGCGCCATTGGCAGGAAACCGAAAGGGCGGCCCACCAGCGGGCCGCCCTTTTCGTATCCGCGTTGCAGGCCGCCCCGCCCGCTGTTAGCACGCGGGGTGATGAGGGGGATCGCCGGACAGTGACAGCCAAGCGTATCGGACTGGTGGTGGGCGCGCTGGCGCTTGCCGCAACGGTGTTCCTTCCCCTTCCCGCCGGCATGACGCGCGAGGCGTTCATCGTCGCGGGCCTTGTCGTGCTGATGGCCAGCTGGTGGATGACCGAGGCGCTGCCGCTGACCGCGACCGCCTTGATGCCGTTCATCGTCCTGCCCTTTGCCGGCGTGCTGAATGCGCGCGATACGGCGAGCGCCTATTACTCACCGATCCTGTTCCTGCTCCTGGGCGGCGCCTTCATCGCCCTCGCCATCGAACGCACGGGGCTGCATCGAAGGCTCGCGCTCGCGATCCTGAGCGCGATTGGCGGGCGCGGCGGTCAGACCGGCCTGCTGCTCGCCTTCATGATTGCCGCAGCCATCCTCTCGATGCTCATCTCCAACACCTCGACCGCACTCATCATGATGCCGATGGCGCTCGCGGTGCTGGCCGGGGGCGGCGTCGTCGCCGGCGACCGCGAGGGGCTCGCCGGCGCGCTGCCGATGGGCATTGCCTTTGCCGCCAGCATCGGCGGGCTTGGCACGCTGGTCGGATCGCCCACCAACGCCATTGCCGTCGGCCTGCTCGACACCATGATCGGCACCCAGATCAGCTTTGCCGAATGGACGCTCTATGGCCTGCCCATCGTGATCGTTGGCGTGCCGCTCGCCGCCTTCCTCATCGCAAAAGTCCAGCAGGTGGCAACGCATCCTTTCGACGTCGGCGCAGCGCGCGAGGCAGTGGAAGACGAGGACCCGATGGGCCCGGCAGAAAAGCGCCTGATGGTGGTTGTCGCGATCACCTTCCTCGCCTGGATGACCCGCCTGATCGTTGCACCCTACCTGCCCGAGGGTTCCTGGACCGACGGGACGATCGCGATCATCGCCAGCCTCGCGCTGTTCCTTCTGCCCGATGGAACGGGCCGGCCGCTGCTCGTCTGGGAAGAGGCCGACCGCGCGCCATGGGGCGTGATCATGATGTTCGGCGGCGGGCTGGCGCTGGCCGCGGGCATGAGCGCAAGCGGCCTTGCCGAATGGCTCGGCAACGCGCTGCTTCCGCTGGAAGCCTGGCCGCTGGTGCTGGTTGCCCTCGCCGTTGTGGCGATGGTGGTGCTGATCACCGAGTTTGCGAGCAATGTCGCCACCGCAACCGGGATCATTCCGGTGGTCGCCGCGCTGGTCGTTGCGCTCGGGGTCGATCCGATCCTCCTCGCCATGCCTGCGGCGCTCGCGGCAAGCTGGGGCTTCATGCTGCCTGCGGGAACCGGGCCCAACGCCATCGCCTGGTCCACCGGCCACATCCGGATCGAGCGTATGGTCGGAGCCGGACTCCTGCTCGACATCGTCGGCATCTTCATGATCGTGGGCGTGGTGTGGGGGATTGCGGGCGTCGTTTGACCCGGCTTTCGGGCTCGTAACAGTTGAAACCAGTGCCGCCGCGCCATAAGGAACGGCCCGAGAAAGCACCGGCGGTGGAGAGGCGTTCCTGCGGAGGTTAGGAACGGGCGCCCCGACCGGCCCACCCTGGCTCCCGCCTTCCTGGGAGCGTGATGCAGGAAGGATGCTCTCAGCGATGAGCGACACCCCGATCGACCCGACCAGCCCGCGCATGGCGCCCAAGCGCAAGATCCCCGAAATCAACGGACAGCCCCTCAAGCCCAGCACGCTGATGATGGGTCACGGCTTCGACCCCACGCTGTCCGAAGGCAGCCTGAAGGCGCCGATCTTCCTCACCTCGACCTTCGCCTTCCCCAGCGCCGCCGATGGCAAGCGCCACTTCGAAGGCATCACCGGCAAGCGCCCGGGCGGCGCGGACGGTCTGGTCTATTCGCGCTTCAACGCGCCGAACCAGGAAATCCTCGAAGATCGCCTCGCGGTCTGGGACGGAGCGGAAGAGGCGCTGTCCTTCTCCAGCGGCATGACCGCAATTGCCGTGCTTCTGCTGGCGGCCTGCAAGGCGGGCGATGTCATCGTCCACTCCGGCCCGCTCTATGCAGCCTCGGAAGGCTTCATCGCCAAGACCATGGCGAAATACGGCGTGAGCTTCATCGACTTCCCGGCAGGTGCCACCCGCGAGCAGCTTGACGAAGTGATGGTGAAAGCCAAAGCGCTGGCCGAGGAGAAGGGCGGCGAAGTGCCGATGATCTACCTCGAAAGTCCGGGCAACCCGACCAACGCGCTGGTCGATATCGAGGCAGTCAAGGCTGCACGCGATGCCCATTTCGACCCCGACAAGTGCTCGATCGCGATCGACAACACCTTCCTCGGCCCCCTGTGGCAGCGCCCGCTCGACCATGGCGCGGACCTCGTGGTCTACTCGCTGACCAAGTATGTCGGCGGCCACTCCGACCTCGTCGCAGGCAGCGTTTCGGGCAAGAAGCGCTTCATCGATGCGATCCGCATGCTGCGCAACACCATGGGCGGCATCTGCGATCCCAACACCGCATGGATGCTGTGCCGCAGCCTCGAGACCGTCGAACTGCGCATGCAGCGCGCGGGCGAGAACGCTGAGAAGGTTTGCGAATTCCTCGCCCAGCATCCCAAGGTCGAAGGCCTCGGCTATCTTGGCATGATCAAGGACGCGCGCCAGCAGGACATTTACGACCGCCACTGCAAGGGCGCCGGTTCGACCTTCTCGCTGCTCCTGAAGGGCGGCGAGGCGGAGTGCTTCCGCTTCCTCGACGCGCTCAAGATCGCCAAGCTCGCGGTCAGCCTCGGCGGCACTGAGACGCTCGCCAGCCACCCCGCTTCGATGACCCACCTTTCGGTCGCCGAAGGCCGCCGCGCGGAGCTGGGCATTTCGGACAACCTCGTGCGCATTTCGATCGGCATCGAGGATCCGGACGACCTGATCGCCGATTTCGAACAGGCGCTGGAGGCGGTCTGACCCGCATAGGCTTCCTTGCCTGCGCGGACACCTTGCCGGGGGATGGCCCCCGGCGAGGCGACGCGTTCGAGCATGATCTCGAAGTTGCCGCCCTGCGGCCCGCATTCGCGAAATCCGGGCTGGAGCTGGTCGAGATCGACTGGCGCGCGCCGCTGGATGAGTTTGAGGGTATCGCGCTGGTCCTGCTCGGTACCGCCTGGGACTATCAGGATCACCTGGCGGAATTCCTCGAGAAGCTCGAAGCCCTGACGGCGCGCGGAATCCGGGTCTGCAACCCGCCCGAGGTCGTTCGCTGGAATGGCGACAAGCGCTACCTGAAGCAGCTCGCCAAAGCCGGCGTGCCGGCCATCCCGACCCTGTGGCTCGATGACGCGGGACGAAGCGACGTGGCCATCGCCCTCGACGCATTCGAGGCCACGCGGGTCGTCGTGAAGCGACAGGTGGGCGCAGGCGGCCTTGGCCAGCACAGCTTCGCTCACGACGCCCTGCCCGAAAGCACCTGGCGCATGGGTCAGCCCTGCATGATCCAGCCTTTCCTGCCGAGCGTGGTTGAGGAGGGCGAATACACCTTCGTTTTCATCGACGGGACCTTTAGCCACGGCGTCCTCAAGCGCGCTGGCGAGGGCGATTACCGTATCCAGTCGCTCTACGGCGGCTATGAGTGCGACTACGCGCCTGCGCCCAGCGATCTCGCTACGGCCGAGCGGGTCATCGCAGCCTTGCCTTTTGACGATCCGCTCTACGCCCGCATCGATATGGCGCGCCTGCCATCGGGCGAGCTGGCCGTCATGGAAGCGGAAATGATCGAGCCGTATCTCTATCCCCAGCAGGGCCCCGAGCTGGGCGACCGGCTGGCAGCAGGCATTCGCAGGAAACTCGCCTGAACGCGCTTCAGGCCGCGCTCCGGGATCGCCTCAGCCAATGCGCCGTACGAGGCTGAGGGGCAATGGGTTCGACATGCGCATCCGTCGGAACGCTGGATTCACTAAGCAGGCCGAGCGCGACCGCTTGGGCCTCGTCGAGTTCGCTTTCGAACCGCACACCGATCCGGGCGGATTCGTACCACACGGCCGTTCCGGCAACACTGCGACCGTCGGGCAAGTCGATGTGGACCGTAGCCCCCGGCTCGACCCGCATGCCGACGACCTTCAGCCGGCAGCCCGTTGCCGAAACATCGAGCAACTTGACCCGCGCCGGCCTTGCCGGAATTCTGCACGTGAGTTCCCTGTCCGTCGCGACACGCTTGCGCGCACGACGGTCATCGTTTTGCGACCCATCCATGACCAAGAGGTCTGCCGCAAAAATCCAAACGCAAGCTTAACGCCGGGCCACACCGTGGGCGGCACGGGAGGTGGTGGAAATGTCTGATAGCAAGAAAGTTTTCCTCGTAATCGGCGCAGGGGCGGGGATTGGCGGCCATGCAGCCAAGCGCTTCGCTGAAGGTGGGTACCACGCCGTTCTGGCGCGCCGTTCGGACGCGGAAGGCCTCGAGCGCCTTGTCGGCGAGATCCGCGATTCGGGCGGCGAGGCCTCCGGGAAGTTGCTCGATGCCTCGCTGCCCGATTCGATCGAGGACCTGGTCGATGACATCGAGCGCGGCATCGGACCGATCGAAAGCGTCCTCTACAATCTGGGCGCCCAGATCGGGAACCGCCCGCTGACCGACACCCCGCTGCGAACCTTCGAACTGGGCTGGCGACTGGGCTGCTTCGGTCTCTTTCGTCTGGCCCAATGCCTGTTGCCGCGTATGGCTGAGCGCGGGTCAGGCTCGCTGCTCGTGACCTCGGCAACCGCAGCCGTGCGCGGCAATGCGGGCCAGCACAGCCACGCCGCGGCCATGGGCGGCCGGCGCATGCTGTGCCAGACGCTCAATGCGGAATACGCGCCCAAGGGGGTCCACGTCGCACACATCGTTGTCGACGGGTCGGTTGATGCACCCGACACGCTCGGCAAGCTTCTGGGTGACCGGTTCGAGGCTTACAAGCAGGCCAAGGGTGAGGAAGGGGTCATCGATCCGGGCGTGCTGGCCGATACCTACTGGCACCTGGCCCATCAGCCGAGGAACTGCTGGACCCACGAAATCGACGTGCGGCCCTTTACCGATACGCCTTGGTGGAACGACAATCCGCCCGCGGCCATCGACACCAAGTCGCGCTAGAGGGGGCTTAGGCCCTGCTTTCCGAACGTTCGCGGTACCAGTGCCGCAAAAGGCTGCCGTCGGACTTCCGGCCCGGCTCTGACGCGGCGACAGGTGTTCTCACAGCATCGCAGTTGTCCTCAAGGCCGAGGCTGCGCGCTGTTGCGGGACGCAGGGCGTGGGAAAAGCGTACGCCGGCGTTCACGTCGTCCGACCAGCGGACCTCGCCGTTCATGCGCTCGCCGCTGGGCATCTCGAAAACGATGCTTGCGCCGGGTTCCGCGATGAAGCCCGGCAAATCGACCCTGCAGCCAAAGTGCGAAACGTCGAGGATGCGCGTCGGCGTTGGCCGCGCGGGCACGCGGCATGTCAGCCCGATGTCGGTCGGTACACGGTCCCTGCCGCGGCGATCCTGATCATGACTAGCGCTCATGAGCGCGAAGCCTAAGACGCAATCGCAAAAATTTGCCTAATGTGGGATCAACCCTTCCACTCGCGGCGTTCCTCTGCCGCCTTGAGGACCTCGTAGGCGAGCTGGAATTTCTGGAATTCGGCGGCCGCTTCCTTGTCGCCCGGTTTCACATCAGGGTGGACGGTTTTCGCCTTCTCGCGCCAGGCCTTCTTGATCGTGGCGAAATCGACGTCGGCTTCGAGCTCGAGGACATCGAGCGCGCGCATCTCGTCCGCGCTGCGCGATCCATCACCGCTGCCACTCCAGCCGTAATGCTGCGCTTCGGCATAGCCCGCGTTCTCGCTCTGCTCGGCCTTGGCGCGCGCTGCTTTCTCGGCCTTGTCGAGGCCTTCGAAATAGTCCCACTTCTGGTTGTATTCGGCCGCGTGCTTTTGGCAGAATATCCAGCGTTCCGGGCTGTTGGGTGCCTTGGGCGCCGGGCAATTGCCCGGTTCCTCGCAGCCATGCCGATCACACAGGCGCACGGTCGACGCCTCGCGCGAGGAGCCGTAGCCGCGCCAGCGCGGGAAACCCCAGTCGTTGGATCGTGTGGGCCTAGGCATGGAAAAGGAATGTCGTTTGTCGGCTGAGCATCGCGGTCAATCTAGGAGGGCTGGAAAAAGGTGCAAGCGTGTGGGAACCAGTTGCAATATGAAATGTTGCATTGCAACGTTAGCTTAAGATATTCGCCCTACCCGGCCAACCCATGAGACAGACCATGAGCCCCCAGCTTTCCTTCTCCGCATCGGCAGCCATCCTGACCATGGCCGCATTCGCGCTCGTCGCCAGCCTTGGCGGTCTTGCTCCGGGCGGTCTGGGAGCAGCGGCCAGCGCCTCGCCCTTCGCAGAATTCACCGCCATCCGCTAGGCGAAAAGCCTGTTGGGCCTGCAAAGGCAGGATGAAAGGGCCCCTTCCAAAGAGGAAGGAGCCCCTTTTCGTTTGTCAGTTGATGACGACTGTGGCCGCGCGGCGGTTCTGCGCCCAGGCCGCTTCGTTCGAGCCCAGCGCCACCGGGCGCTCCTTGCCGTAGCTGACGGTGCGGATGCGGTTGGCCGGAATGCCGATCGAGACGAGATAGTTCTTCGCCGCGTTCGCCCGGCGCTCGCCCAGCGCAAGGTTGTAGTCGCGCGTGCCGCGTTCGTCGGCATGACCTTCGATGGTGAAATTCACGCCCGGGTTCTGGCTGAAATACTGCGCCTGGACCTGCAGCTTGGTCGAATCCTCGGCATCGATATTGTAGCGATCGGTGTCGAAATAGACGACCGTGTTGGCCTGACCCACAGCGTTGACGAAGTGCGCCTGCGTGCCCACCGAAGGACCGGCAGGCGGCGTCGGGGTCGGGGTCGCGGTTTCGACCGGCGGCGGCGGAAGCTCTTCGGGCGCCTTCTTCTGGCACGCGGCAAGCGCGATGGTCGATGCGAGCATCAGGCCGGTAGCAATACGAGTATTCATAGGCTGTCCCCTTTCAAACAGCAGGTGAAGTCGGATTTGCCCCCCGAAGGTCGTTCCCCTGTTTTATTCAATGCAGTTACGGCAGGATCGGTCCCCATGCCGGGTCCGATGCGTCCACAGGCGTCGCCAGCCTGCGCAGATTCTCCCCTGTTAGATCGACCTGATAGAGCGCGGTCTTGCCGCTGTTCCGCTCGGTGCGGAAGAACTGGATGATGCGGCCATTGGGCGCCCAGGTGGGCGCTTCGTCCTGCCAGCCGTTGGTGAGCACACGCACGCTGCCGCCCGAAGGCGTCATCACCGAGATGTTGAACGAGCTTGCGTTGGTGAAGGCGATCTGGTCACCGCGCGGGCTCCATTCGGGCGTGGCGCAGCGGCCACCCGAGAAGCTGATGCGGCGCTGGTTAGTGCCATCGGCATTCATCACGTAGCACTGCTGCGAACCCGAACGGTCGCTCTCGAACACGATGCGGCTGCCATCGGGCGAGTAAGACCCGCCGATGTCAATGCCGGGCGTGTTGGTAAGCCGCACGCTTTCCCCGCCGCGCGCCGAGACGCGGTAGATGTCCGTATTGCCGTTGACCGCCATGGAATAGAGCAGCCAGCGCCCGTCCGGGCTCCAGCGCGGCGCGAAGGTCGGGTTGCTGCTCTGCGTCACCAGCGTCTGCCGGCCGGTGCCGATGTCGTAGACATAGATGCGCGGATTGCCGTCGACATAGCTGAGGTAGGACAGCTGGCGGTAGTCGGGCGAATAGCGCGGCGTCAGCGCGGTCGAGCGGCCGGTGGTGATAAAGCGGTGGTTCGCCCCGTCGCTGTCCATGATCGCCAGGCGCTTGGTGCGGTTATCCTTGGGGCCGGTTTCGGCGATGTAAGCGATGCGGCTGTCGAAGAACGGGCTTTCGCCGGTCAGGCGCGAATAGATGAGGTCGGCACATTTATGTGCTGCGCGGCGCCAGTCCGCCGGCTGGACCACCCAGCCTTCGCGGATGAGTTCGCTCTGCAGCGCCATGTCGTAGAGATAGCAGCCGACGGTCAGGCGTCCGTCGCCGCGCCCGCGTACATAGCCGTGGACGAGCATTTCCGCGCCGCGGTTGGACCAGGTCGGCCAGCTTGGCGCGGTGATGTCGGCAAAGCTCGGCTGCGGCAGGGCATCGGGGCCGGTCGGCTTGAACAGCCCGTTGTTGCGCAGGTCGGCCGTGATGACACGCGCCAGCTCCTTGCCGAGTGCGGCCGTACCCGAGGCGTTTGCCGGGGTCGCCACATCGCGGTCGGTGGCAAAGCCGGGAATGGCGATGCCGAGATCGTCGAGATTACCCTCGAAGCTGACGGAGCCCGACAAGCCCTCGCTTTCGTCGATTGTCTCGACCTCGCCGCCTTCGGGCAGGGGCTGGCCAAGATCCTGGTTCTGCGCGGCCAGCGGCGCGGCGAAGAGGGCGGCGGCGGCGATCAGGCAATATTTCACTGCGCCAGTCTCCAGTCGAAATCCACGGTGATCAGTTTCCATGCTTCGTAATACTCTTCCGGCAAATCGAGGGGGGCGGCAAGTTGGACGGCGCGAATGGCCTGTTCGCCATGACGGCCGGCCTGCGCGCTGTTGGTAGCGGTCACGCCGCGCTGGCCCACCACGCTGGGGGGCGAGGCGAGCGTGCCGTCGGGATTGAGGCGAAACCGGACCTTGGTGACGATCTTGTCGACGTCCGGACCGCTGGGCGGCTGCCAATGGGGGCGCAGCTGCCGTGCCACCGCCTGGAACAGCGACGCCTTGGTGCTGGCACCGATCTGCGACGCAGGGGTGCGTGTTTCACTCGTCGTGGTGCTGTCACCGGCACCAGAGAGGAAGTTGTCGCCAAGGCGCGAACCGCCGCGGCTTTCGCTGCGCTGGGGCTGGGCCTGGGTGCGCGGTGGATCGGGCCGGCGGCGCGGCCTGCTGTCGGTACGGGACGAAGGCGCCGACGATTGCGGCTGCGCCTGCGGGGTGGGACGCTCCGCCTCGGGAGGCACGGGCTGGTCCTGCTCGGGCGTCGGCGCGGTGGTGAGATCGAGCATCGGGGCGACCGAGGCACGGCTTTCGGCAACCGGATCGGGAGCGGTGGCCGCCATGCCGACATCCTCGGCAAGGCTCACCGTCATGCGCTGCGGCGGGTCGATGACGGGTGCGGGAAACAGACCCTGGACGATCAGCATCGCCAGCAGCGCAAGATGCAGCACGACCGCGACGATCAGTCCGGTCCGCTCCTCTGCCCTGATGCCTCTGCTCTCCATAGGTCTGCGGCTATTCCTCGTTCGATGAACCGGGGTTGACCGCTGCCGGCGCTGCGCTGTTCGTAATGAGCGAAATGCGGTTCAATCCGGCGCGGTTCAGCTCGCCCATGACCGCCATGACGCGGCCGTATTCGATCGCACGGTCGGCGCGCAGCGTGATGTCGGGCCCTTCCCCGCCGCCGCGCGGCAGGCTTTCAAGCGCCTGCGGCAGACCGCCGACCGGCACCTCCACATCGTCGATATAGACATAGCCTGCCCGGTCGATGGCGATGGTGACCTGCTGTTGCTGCTCGTTCGGCAGTTGCGAGGCACGGCTATCGGGAAGGTCGATCGGCACCCCTGCGGTCAGCAGCGGCGCGGTGACCATGAAGATGATCAGCAGCACAAGCATGACGTCGACGAAGGGCGTCACGTTGATCTCGGACATTGGCCGGCGGCGCGAACCGCGGCCGCGTCGTCGCCCTCCACCGCCAGAGGCGAGCCCCATCGCCATCAGCGCGCTTCCAACTGGCGGCTGAAGGTCGCGTTCAGCCTATCGGCGAAGCGCTGGAGGCGTGCCTCGTAGCGGTCAACACGGTGGCTGAAGCGATTGTAGGCGATCACGGCCGGGATTGCAGCGAACAGGCCGATCGCAGTGGCGAACAGCGCTTCGGAAATGCCGGGCGCGACCACGGCGAGCGAGGAGCTTTCCTGCGCACCGATCTGGAAAAAGCTGTTCATGATGCCCCAGACCGTGCCGAAGAGACCAACGAAGGGCGCGACCGAGCCCACGGTGGCGAGGAAGTTCAGCCGCTCGGCGATATCGTCCGCCTCCAGCGCGATCTGGCTGTCCATGGCCGTCACGATCCGGCCGCGCAGCGCCTCGGCATCGCGCACACCCGCCTTGGTCGAGCGGCGCCACTCGGCCACTGCGGCCTGTGCAACGCGCGAGGCAGGAATGTCCTTGTTGCCGCGTTCCGAGGTGAAGCGATCGAAACTTTCGGCCTGCCAGAATTCGGTCTCGTACTGGATGGACTGCTTGCGCAGCTTGCTCATCCGCAGGCTGAAGCTGACGATGATCGTCCACACCCAGATGCTGGCCAGCAGCAATCCGGCCATGACGAGCTGGACGACAATGTCGGCATCGAGGAACAATTGGATCGGATCGAGCCGGGTCGGTGCGGCGGCGGCGAGAAAAGTTAGCGAGCTCATTGGTCCCCTTGCTCGGCAAAACGCGCGAAGGCCGCGCGCCATTCTTCGGGCTGGCGCTTGGGCCGGCCTTCGGGTGAAACGAAGCCGACGCGCAAATGTGCCTCGGCGAGAAGTTCGCGCTCTCCGCCCGCCAACCTGAACGCACGCTGGTGCATCCGGCATGACGCGGCCTTAAGTTCGGTGCAGCGCGTCTCGATCAGCACATCGTCGTCCAGCTTTGCCGGGCGCAGATACTTCAGATTGACCTCGGCCACGGCATAGGCGCCCTCGCCCGCCTCGATCGCGGAACGCTGGTCGATCTCGAGCTGGCGCAGGAGATCGCTGCGCGCCCGTTCGAACCAGCGCAGGTAGTTGGCGTGATAGGTGATGCCCGAAAGATCGGTGTCTTCGTAATAGACGCGCACCGCATAGAAATGCGTGTCGCCGTCGAGCGTACCGTCGGGGAAAGATGGCAGGGTCATGCGCAAGGGCCGCCTTTAGACGAGCGCCCGGAAGGGCGGCAATGCAGAACGACGAAGTGAGTGTTTGAAGCGACCAACCGGAAGCCGGTCACCCGCCGCGCATTTCCGAGAGCTTGCGCTCCCACTGCAAGGCGTGGGCGATGATGGCGTCGAGATCGGCATGCCGGGGCTTCCACGGAAGCGTTTCGCGGATCCGCGAAGGATCGGACACCAGTTCGCCCGGATCGCCTGCGCGGCGTGGTTCCATCTTCCGCGTAATCGTCTGGTTGGTCACCCGGTCCACCGCGTCGAGCACGTCGAGTACCGAGAAGCCGCGTCCATAGCCGCAGTTCATCGTCAGCGAGCGGTCCGGCTCCGCGATGAGCGCCTCGAGCGCCAGAAGGTGCGCATTGGCAAGATCGCTCACGTGGATGTAATCGCGCACACCCGTGCCATCGGGCGTATCGTAATCGGTGCCGAACACCGCCACGCTTTCGCGCTTCCCGGTAGCCGCCTCGCAGGCGACCTTGATCAGGTGCGTTGCGCCGGCGGTCGACTGACCTGTACGGGCCTGCGGATCGGCGCCCGCGACATTGAAATAGCGCAGCGCGCAATGGTTGAAACCGTGCGCCGCGCTCGCATCGGAGAGCATCTGTTCGGTCATCAGCTTCGACCAGCCATAGGGGTTGATCGGCTGCTTCGGGCTGTCTTCGCTGACCGGCGAGGTTTCCGGCGTCCCATAGGTCGCCGCGGTCGAGCTGAAGATGAAGTGCTGCACGCCGCCCTCGACCGCCGCCTCGATCAGGGCGCGGCTCTTCACCGTGTTGTTGTCGTAATACTTGAGCGGGTTCTCGACCGATTCGGGCACGATGATCGATCCGGCGAAATGCATGATCGCCTTGATCCCCTGCTCGGCGAATATCTGTTCGAGCAGGATGGTGTCCGAAATGTCGCCTTCGTAAAGCGGCACATCGTCGGGTACGGCAAAGGCAAAGCCGGTCGACAGATTGTCGATCACGGCCACCGGCCAGCCCGCATCGCGCAGCGCCAGCACGGCATGGCTGCCGATGTACCCGGCTCCTCCGGTGACCAGCACCGGGACTTTCGTCGTGTCGCTCATGGCGCGTGAGGTAGCATACGATTTGGTAAGGGCAACGCCTCTAAGGGTCCCGCCGCTGGTCGGGGTGCGGTTTTGTCCGGCCATGCGTTAAGAAGACAGGCCAAGACGCCGACACACCGCAACGAGGATCGCACTGATGGATATCCGTAACCTAGCCATGGGGCTCGCCGCGGCGGCCGCTCTGACCGGCTGCGTAGCACCGCAAGGGCCGGTCGAAGTGACCCGCTTCGTCGCCGCAGAACGGGTTTCCAGCCTCGGCCAGGGCAACGTCTTCGTTGCCGGCGCCCCCGGTGACGCCGCGGACAGCCTGGAGCTTGCGCCCTACAAGGCGGCCGTGGCCGAAGAGCTCGCCCGCCTCGGCTACACCGAAACGGACCGAGATAGCGCCGGCCAGATTGCCGAAATCGCCATCGAACGCTTCGTTTCGGGCGGCGAAAATGCGCGTAGTCCCGTGAGCGTCGGCGTCGGCGGTTCGACCGGAAGCTACGGTTCCGGCCTTGGCGTCGGGATCGGCATCAACCTTGGCGGCGGGCCGAAAGAGCAGGTGAGCACCCGCCTGTCCGTGACGCTGCGCGACACCGCCAGCGGAGAGAACCTGTGGGAAGGCCGCGCCGATCTGCGCACGCCGGTCGATTCCCCCCTTGCGCGCGGCAGGGCGAACGCCCAGACCCTCGCCTCCGCGCTGTTCCGTGAATTTCCCGGCAATTCGGGCGAAACGATTGAAGTAGAGGTTTCCGAGTGAGCGATATCCGTATCGATTCCGCGTTTGATAGCGGCAATATCGAAGTCCTGTCGGTGAACGGCGCCAGCGCGACGCTGGCGATCCCGAAGGACACCAACAGCGAATTCAAGCAGTGGTACCATTTCCGCGTGTCCGGCGCAGCGGGGCGCGAGCTCGAGCTGAAGATCACGGGCCTTGAAG
Organism: Qipengyuania flava; assembly: GCF_019448255.1. Lineage (NCBI taxonomy): Bacteria > Pseudomonadati > Pseudomonadota > Alphaproteobacteria > Sphingomonadales > Erythrobacteraceae > Qipengyuania > Qipengyuania flava. Next base: position 576,957 of record NZ_CP080410.1, on the reverse strand, counting down.
AAAGCGCCTATCCGGGCGGCTGGCCGGGCTACGACAGCTGTGTTTCGGAAGATCGCGACTACTGGGCCCGCGCCGCCTCGACCTATGACAAGAACGAAGCGGGCGGCACGCTGACCATCCGCTACACGCCGGCCAGCGACATTGCATGGTTCGCCTATTTCGCCCCCTATTCGATGGAACGCCACCACGATCTCGTCGCCGAAGCGGCAGCCTCGGAAGGCGTTACCCATGTGCACCTTGGCACCTCGCTCGACGGGCAGCCGATCGATTGCCTCGAAATGGGCGAAGGCGAATTCAGCGTGTGGCTCTACGCGCGCCAGCATCCCGGCGAAACACAGGCCGAATGGTGGATGGAAGGCGCGCTCGAAGTGCTGACCGATCCTGCCGACAGCGTTGGACGACTGCTGCGCGAGAAGTGCCGCCTGCACGTCGTACCGAACTGCAACCCGGACGGATCGAAGCGCGGCAACCTGCGCGTCAACGCCGCCGGTGCAAACCTCAACCGCGAATGGGCCGAACCCACCGCCGAACGCTCGCCCGAAGTGCTCGCAATCCGCAACCACATGGACAAGACCGGCGTCGATTTCGCCATGGACGTCCACGGGGACGAAGCGATCCCGGTGAGCTTCCTTGCCGGTTACGAAGGCATCCCGAGCTGGACCGAAGAGCACGGCGACCGCTTCTACAGCTACGAAGCGATCCTCGACCGCCGCACGCCCGATTTCCAGACGGAACTCGGCTACACCAAGGCAGCACCCGGCAAGGCGAACCTGTCGATGAGCACCAACCAGGTGGCCGAGCGTTTCGGAGCGACCGCGATGACGCTGGAAATGCCCTACAAGGACAATCCGGCGAGCCCCGAGCCCGACCAGGGCTGGAGCCCGGAGCGCTGCAAGATGCTGGCGCGCGATTGCCTTGCGAGCCTGCTGGAATGGCTTGAAACCCGCGAGGGCTGATCGCGAAAGTTCAGCCTTCGAGGATTTTCTGCGCGACCTGTTCGACTGTGCCGGTCACCAGCAATGGCTGACCGCCGACGATGCCGACAGTGGTCTGGCCGTTCTCCGCGGTGCGCAACCACGCAACGTTAGAGGCAACCACGAGGTAGTTTCCGCCGCGCGAATCGAGAGCTACGAATTTCATAAAGGGGGTGTCTCCTGACACCCCCAAAGTAGCGCTGCACCGCTCTCCAAGTGGTTAACGCCCGGGAGGGAGCTAGCGGACCTCGCGGCTCGCCACGCGCCCGTCGATCACCACGCCGGTCACATGGCTCGCGTATTCCAGCGGATCGCCGTCGAAAAGTGCGACATCCCCGTCCTTGCCGACCGTGAGCGAACCGACCCGGTCGCCAAGGCCGATGGCCGTGGCGGCATCGATCGTGATCGCGCTCAGCGCGTCGGCCGGAGCAAGGCCGTTCGCCGCGGCCCAGCCCGCTTCCCACAGGATGACACGGGTCTTGGGCACATAGCCTTCAAAGCCCGACTGAAGCGCAAAGGGAATGCCCGCTTCGCGCAGCTTGGCCGCCGTGGTGAAGCTGGCGTTCTCCATGTCGCCATAGTGGCGCGCCATGGTCGGATGCAGGAGCACGGTGACCCCCGCCTCGCGCAGCTCGTCGATCAGCAGGTAGCTCTCCGCCCCGCCATCGATCACCACGTCGATGCCGAATTCCTCCTTGAGACGCAGGGCCGACATGATGTCCTGCGCGCGGTTGGCCGTGATCATCAGCTTCACGCGGCGGGCGAGCACGTCTTTCCAGACCTGCATGTCGAGCTTCTGGGCAGCCGGCCCATCGCCCTTCGCCGGAGCGGGAGCCTGCGCTGCGGTGAGCGCGGCGCGCAGCAGGGCGATCTGCTTGGGACGCGTGCCCGGCCCCTTTTCGCGGTCGAGCGCGCTGGCGCCCAGATTGGCCGCGATCATGGCGCGCGGAACGATGGCCGCGCTGTCCGCCGTCTTGGCCCAGGTCTTGGCGACCATAGTCTGGCCCGACACCACCGCGCCCGGACCATGCCCGGTGTGGATCGTCGTCACCCCGAAGCTGCGCAGCCAGTCGACCAGCGCCTCGTCCGGATTGTAGCCATCGATCGCGCGAAGGTCGGGCTGGACCGGCTTGCTCGTATCGAGCTGGTCCTGGTCGTGCGGCTGGTTCATGAAGCCGGCAAGGCCGACCACCGTGCGCGCATCGACCAGGCCGGGTGTCGCGACCTTGGCAGTCAGGACTTCGACACCGTCGGGAATGGCCGTAGAGGCGGCCGGACCGACCGCCGTGATGCGGCCATCGCGGATCACCACGACGCCATCGCTGATCGCGGGGCCATCCATCGTGTGCAGCGTTTCGGCCCGCACGGCGATATCCTGCGCGGAAAGAGCGGCGGGTGCGACAGCCAGCGCCAGCGCGGCGAGTTTTGCAATACGCGCGATCATTGTGCAGCCTCCGCTTCAGCGACTTCCCAGTGGTGGTGGGCAAGCTCCATCGCGTTGCCCGCGCCGTAGCCGCCTTCGGCCATCAGCTTGCCCTCTTCGGTCGTCCGGTCGAACAGCTTCTTGCCCTCGACCCAGGTTTCCATGAGGTCGGTGTAGACCGACAGCGGATCGCCATCGAGCAGGAGGAAGTCCGCTTCCTTGCCCACTTCAAGGCTGCCGACGCGGTCGTCGAGACCGAGCTGGCGCGCGCCGTTGATGGTCAGCGCCCGCAGCGCACCTTCGCGGCTCATCCCGCCGCGCACCGCAATGCCCGCCTGGCGGAACATCAACCGGCTATCGATAATGCCGTCGTCCGAGTGGAGCGAGGTAAGGACACCTGCCTGTTCGAGGATCCCGGCGGTCTCCAGTCGCGATTCCATCGCTTCGAGCTTGCCGCCTGGGCTGTCGACCAGGATGTTCGAGACCGGGATGCCAGCCGCGGCCAGTTCTGCCGCCACTTTCCAGGCTTCCATGCCGTGCTGGATCAGCACCTTGAAGCCGAATTCGCGCTGCAGGCGCAGCACGGTCATGATGTCATCCGCGCGGTGCGTGTGGAAGTGGACCAGCCGCTTGCCGGAGAGGACCTCGCACAGGGTTTCCTTGCCGAGATCGACCTTCTTGCGGTCGCTCTTGCAATAGGCCTGCGCCTCGGTGAAAGCCGCCCGCGCCAGCGCCGCCGACTTCGCCCGCGTTCCGGGGAAACCAGGCGTCGATCCGATCGGGTTGGTGCCGTTGGCCATCTTGAGGCCGCCCATCACCGCCCCGTCGGGGAAGAACCAGGCGATATCCTCGATCGTGTCGCCTTCGCGAAGGCGCATGTAAAAGGTCTGGCCGCTCATCAGCCAGCCTGATCCGGGCATGACATTCGCCGTGGTCACCCCGCCCGCGCGGGCCTTGGCAATGCTCGAATCCTTGGGGTTGATCGCGTCCATCGCCCTCACGTCGGGCTGGATGGGCGAGGAGCGGTCCGCTCCGGCGACCGAGCCAATGTGCGAGTGGGTGTCGACGATGCCGGGCATGATGACCATGCCGCTCGCATCGCGCGTTTCGGCGTCCGCCGGCACGGCAACGCCTGCCCCGACAGCGGTGATCTTGCCGTCCTCGATGACCAGCGTGCCGTTCTCGATCGCGGGGCCGGCCATGGTGTGGATGGTCGCGCCGGTGAAGGCGATCGGGCGGTCCTGCGCCTGTGCCGTCGCACCAGCCAGCGCCAGCGCCGCACTCGCAAGGGCAAGCGTGCGGCGAACAATCGGTTTCGTCATGAGTATCTCCCTCGGCGAAGGGCTTAGCCCGCGTCGCAGGAAACGCAAGCGGGCTTCAGGCGACAGCAGGCTCGAGCATACGCAGCGTCCGCGCGCCGGCGTCGAGCTCCACCCGCGTCTTAACCGGCAGCACCAGCTGGTTGCGTACATGCCCGGTGTTGAAGCCGGTGATCACCGGCTTACCCAGTTCCCCCAGGTGCTGAGCAAGGACATCCTCGACCGAGAAGCCGCGGTACTCGGGATCGCGCGAGGCGCAGCGCGTGCACTGGCCAAAGACCACTCCGGAAACCATGTCGAAGACTCCCGCCAGCTTGAGCTGCTGGAGCATGCGATCGATCCGGTAGGGCTCTTCGTTGATATCCTCCAAAAACAGGATCGCCCCGTCCATGCTGGGCAGCCATGGCGTGCCCATGAGGGTGGAGAGGATGGTTAGGTTGCCGCCGATCAGACGCCCACGTGCGATGCCGGGAACCAGTGTCTGGCCGGGCCTGCCGACCTCCGCCTCCAGCTTGTCGCCGCCCAATGTGACCGCTTCGCCGGCAAAGGCGATGCGCCACAGGCTTTCCCAGCTTGCCGCTTCCCATCGGCTCGCCGCGTTCGGCGCGTGGAGCGAGGGATAGCCTGCCCGCGTGGCAATCGCGAAATGGAGAGCGGTCGTGTCGCTGTAGCCGATCACCAGCTTGGGATGGGCGCGAATTGCATCCCAATCGAGCCGCTCGAGCACGCGCGCCCCGCCCCAGCCGCCGCGAACCGCGAAGATGGCCCGCACGTCCGGATCGGCGAACATGGCGTTGATGTCTTCGGCGCGCTGGGCGTCCTGGCCCGCGAGATAGCCGAACTGTTCGCCAAGGTTCGCTCCTTGCCTGGGAACAAGACCCATACCGCGGACCCAGTGCAGGGCCCGGTCAAGCTCGTAGGGAAGCGTGACCGCGCTCGCCGGCGCAACAAGACCGACCGTATCGCCGGCGCGCAGCCGAGGAGGCTTCACCCGCGGTGGACTTGCTGCAAGCGCACCCGGAGCCATGGCCACTCCCGCTGCGCCGCCAAGGAGGCCGAGCGCGGAGCGGCGCGAGATCACGCGAGGCTCGCCGGGCCGAATGCGTGGGGCAGCAGGTCGGACAGCTTCAGGCGCCGGACGTCGTCGGGCCCCACGCACAAAATGTCCGGGTCGGTTCCGCCAAGCTGGGCGAGTTCGTTCAGGACCTGGCGGCAGCGTCCGCACGGGGTAATCGGATCAGCGCCCGGTCCGATCACGGCGACTGCTTCCAGACCGCCGCGCACGCCGTCGGCCATCGCTTTCGAGACGGCGATCGTTTCCGCACAGAGCGCGAGGCCGTAGCTCGCGTTCTCGATATTGGTGCCGGTCACCAAGCTGCCATCGGCAAAGCGCAGCGCCGCGCCGACGGCGAAGTTGGAATAGGGCGAATAGGAGTGCTTGGCAGCATCCCGGGCGGCGGCAATCAGCGCGTCATCGGTCATAATCGGTTCCTCAGGGTTGGACCACGACCCAGCGCAGCGGCTGCTGCGCCGCTTCGGTCTGGTACCAGCGGTTGGCCGTCCACATCAGCCAGGGGCGCGAGGCGTATTCGGGCTCGAACCAGCTCCGCGTAAGCCAGAGCTGGCGATCGATCCGCCGGGACGGGGCATAGGCTTCCTCGAAGCTTTCTTCAGGGGCGAGGATGGCGGGCTTCCCGCTGTGCGCCTCGATCTGGTTGACCAGCGTCATCAGCTCGCTCTGCACCGCGGCGTCCGAAACGCGCGCAGGACAGTCCTCCGCCGTTCCCTCGAGCAGGATGGCCGGCGGCAGCAATGTGCCATCGCGCGGCACCATGGTCACGAAATTCGCCGACTGGCCATCGGCCACGGCGCAGGGGTCGAACCGGTGTGCGGCACCGACCTGCAACCCTGCCGCCCGCGCGCGGGCGAAGTTCTGCGCGAAGGCCGGGTCCTTGCGTCCCGCCCCGTCGCTCGCTTCGAGATAGACGAACTGCGCCCCAAGACCCGCGACCGTGCCGAAATCCACCGCGCCATCGACCGCCCCGACAAGCGCGCCCTGGTCGGGCCAAAGCGCTTCGTCTGGTCGCCAGGAGCGCCCTTCGCTCCACGCATAGGCCCCGCCGATCCCGGCGATCAGAACCAGGAAGAGCGACACCTTCCCCGCCCGCGAAAGCAGGCGCGGAAACCTGAAACGGCGTTTCCTGCGCGGGCGTTTTGCCATGATCGCCCCTCACCCCTTGATGTGCAGCACGCAGATCAGCGTGAAGAGGCGGCGGGCGGTGGCGAAATCGGTTTCGACCTTGCCTTCGAGCCGTTCGACCAGCAGCTCCGCGGCGCGGTTGTGAACACCCCTTCTGGCCATGTCGATCGTCTCGATCTCCATCGGCGTCGCCTTGCGAATGGCCTGGTAGTAGCTGTCGCAGATGGCGAAGTATTCACGGATCGGGCGGCGGAAACGCGCCAGGCCCAGCAGCAGCTCTTCCAGCAGCTGTTCATCCTGGTCGGCGATCGTCATCAGCAGCCGCCCGTCGCGCACCGCAAGCTTCAGGCGGTAGGGGCCGGTAGCTCCGCGTTCGACCGCGCGCAGCGGCTTGAAGACATTCTCCTCAATGAGGTCGAAGATCGCGATCTTGCGTTCCTGTTCGATATCGGCGTTGCGCCAGATGATCGTCTCCTCGTCGAGCTCGATATGCGCGATGCGATGGTCGCCCGGAGAGGAAGTGGAATCGGTCATGCGTTGCAGGCTGCTTTGGCAGTATCGCATGGGTCGCGGCAAGGGGTTGCAGACGTGTCCCCACTATCCACAGGGCAAGAGCCGGCGATCGAAAAATTTCGTCCGCCTCGCGCCTTCCACTCGGCGGGCGCAAAAGGCATCTAGGAGCGATGGCCGATACCGATCTCCTTTTTCCCGCCGACGATTCGACGTCCGAGAAGCCCGCGAAGGGCCCGGTCCTGCCTGCAAACCTCGAGGCTGAGGCGGCGTTCCTGGGCGCGGTGCTGATCGACAACAAGGTTATCGAGGAGCTCACCACGCCGCTCATGGCGGAGCATTTCTTCGAGCCGGTGCACCAGCGCATCTACGAGCGCGTGCACAAGCTGCTGGAACGCAATTCGGTGGCGACGCCGGTGACGCTGAAGCCCTATTTCGAAAGCGACGAAGCGCTGAAGCAGCTGGGCGGTGTGACCTATCTCGCCCAGCTCACGGCCGACGGACAGGGCCTCCTGCACCCGCGCGAGCTGGCCGAGCAGATCTATGACCTCGCGCTGCTGCGCGAATTGGTCAGCGTCGGTCGCAATCTCGTCGAAGGCGCGCTCGACACTTCGGACGAGGTGGAACCGCTGCGCAAGATCGAGCAGGCCGAAGCCGATCTCTACCGCGTTGCCGAAGGGGCGAGCACCGGGAACGAGGCACAAAGCTTCCGCAAGGCGGCTTTCGGCGCGCTCGAAGTCGTGCAGGCGGCGATGAATTCGGGCGGGCGTTTTTCGGGCAAGACGACCGGCCTCGACACGATCAACGACAAGACGAGCGGCCTGCACAATTCCGACCTCGTGATCCTCGCGGGGCGCCCCGCCATGGGCAAGACCTCGCTCGCCACGAACATCGCCTTCAACGCCGCACGGCGGCGGATGGATGACGAGAAGGCCGGCATCGACCTCGACAAGTCGCCGGGAGCCGGCGTTGCCTTCTTCAGCCTGGAAATGAGCGCCGACCAGCTCGCCACGCGTATCCTTGCCGAAACGGCCGAGATTTCCTCGGAGAAGCTGCGTTCAGGCAAATTGAGCCGCGAGGAGTTCCAGCGCCTGTCCTTCGCCAGCCAGGAACTGACCGACCTTCCGCTCTACATCGACGACACCCCCGCGCTCACCATCGGCGCACTGCGCACCCGCGCGCGCCGGTTGAAGCGGCGGCACGATATCGGCCTGGTGATCGTCGACTACCTCCAGCTCCTGCAGGGCTCGGGCCGTGCGAGCGACAACCGCGTCAACGAAATCTCCGAGATCAGCCGCGGCCTCAAGACGCTGGCGAAGGAACTGCACGTGCCGGTGATCGCCCTCTCGCAGCTCTCGCGTCAGGTGGAGAGCCGCGACGACAAGCGCCCGCAGCTTTCGGACCTGCGCGAATCCGGCTCGATCGAGCAGGACGCCGACATGGTGTGGTTCATTTACCGCGGCGAATATTACCACAACGCCTTGAAGCCCGACACGCCCGACGAAACCTCGTCCGAAGAGGTGCGGATGAAATACGCCGAGTGGGAAGCGCGTCACCTCGAACTGGTCAATAAGGCGACGCTGATCGTCGCCAAGCAGCGCCACGGTTCAACCGGCAACGTCCCGCTGCTGTTCCACAGCGAGATCACCAAGTTCAGCAGTCCCGACGTGCGCTACACCGACGACTACGAATAGGTCAGATGCCGAGGTTCAGCCGCCGCGCGACGGTGTAGTCGATCACCGAGACCAGCACCCAGCCGGCCCACCAGCGCATGCGGTTCCACACGGTCGCACGCTCCTGGTGCGTTTCCGGGGTGATCGCTTCCGATGCCTCGATATGGCGCGAAACGAAGTCGCGCATCTGTTCGGCGAGGTCCGCATCCTCGATCCGCAGCACGATCTCGAGATTGAGGTAGAGGCTGCGCATGTCGAAGTTGGCGCTTCCCATATAGACCGCATCGTCGAGCACGAGCAGCTTGGTGTGCAGCTTGCAGGGGCTGAATTCCCAGATCTTCGCCCCCCGCTTGAGCAGGTAATTGTAGAGCGAACGGGTTGCGCCCAGCGTTGCGCCATTGTCGCTCTTGGCGGCCATCAGCAGGCGTGTTTGTCCCTTCTGTGCCACCCGCGCGATGCGCTTCAGCAGGGAGTAGGGCGGCGAAAAATAGGCCATGAAGATGTCGAGCTTCTCGCCCTCCTTCAAGTCGCGCGTCACGCATCGGGCCCAGGTCGACAGCCCGTGCGTCGGGCCGCCGACCAGCCAGCGCGAGCGGCCGCTGTCCGACGTCCAGGCCCATTGGGCAACCGTCTTGCGGATGGCCCGGAAGTGCGCGTGCTCGTCATCGGTCCAGTCGCGTAGCTTGGCGAACCAGTCGCAGAGCCCGTCGACCGCATCGCCTTCGATATGGATGGCAAGGTCGTTCCACCCGTTGCGCTCGGGCGGCGCGAAATAGTCGTCTTCGATGTTGAAACCGCCGAACATGGCACGCTTCTCGTCCGCGATGACCATCTTCTGGTGGTTGCGGATGAGATAGCGGAACCCGAAACGCGGGCTGAAGTAATAATACCGCCCACCGCAATCGATCAGCGGTTTGAGGAACTTGTCGGAGGCCGAGGCGCCGAAACGATCGATGATCAGGGTAACATCGACCCCGCGCCTGGCTGCCTCACACAGCTCGTCACGCAGCTGCGTCGAAACCTCGTCCTCGGCGAAGATATAGAAGCAGACGTCGAGCGTTTCCTTCGCCGAACGCACCAGCTCCATCAGCGCCTCGCGCCTGTCCTCGCCCGCAGGATAGAAGGTGAGCGACTGGCCTTGCGCTTCGGCTGAAAACGGCGGCGGATCGCGATAGGCGGGCCCGGTTTGTGTGTGCGTGTTATCGCCCATTGCGCGTGCAGCCTTAGCGCGACCTGCGCACGGCGCAAATCCTTGACTAGTCGCCCCTCGCCGCCTATCTGCCCGCCTTTCCCGGATTCTCTAGATTATCGGAGTGCCCCATGGCGCGCGTTACCGTCGAAGACTGCGTAGACAAGGTCCCCAACCGTTTCGATCTCGTCCTGCTGGCTGCCCAGCGGGCCCGCGAAATTTCGGGCGGTGCGGAGCTGACCCTTGAGCGCGACCGCGACAAGAACCCGGTCGTCGCCCTGCGCGAAATCGCCGAGCAGACGATCAAGCCCAAGGACCTCCAGGAGGCCGCTGTCACCAACCTGCAGAAGATCCTGCCGGACGATGACGACGAGATGGATGAAGTCAGCTCGCTCAGCCAGTCGGCCGAAGCGCTGCGCATCACCGCATCGGCGCCGACCCGTTCGACCTCGATTGGGGCCGACTACGAAGGCTAAATCCTTCGCATTGCTGGACAATCGTAGAAAGGCCGCCTTCCGGGCGGCCTTTTTGCGTTGCAGCATCCTGCACAGGGCCTATCCTGCAAGCCGACAGGAGGTGGCATGAGCGATATTATCGAGGGGCTCGGGACAGCAGCCGAAGGCGGCCTGTTCGCCAGGGCCGTTTCGGAAAAGCCGGGCGGCGGTCCCGCGCTCAGCAAGGGGCATTTCGACGAGGGCGCTTGCCTCAACTGCGGCACGGCGCTGGTGGGCGAGCATTGCCACCAGTGCGGGCAGAAGGCTCACCTTCACCGCACGCTGAGCGCCTTCATGCACGACGTCGCGCATGGCGCGGTCCATTTCGACAGCAAGACTTGGCGCACGCTGCCCATGCTTGCGGTCAAACCGGGCGAATTGACGCGGCGCTACATCGATGGCGAGCGGACACGCTTCGTCAGCCCGATGGCGCTGTTCCTGTTCTCGATCTTCCTGATGTTCGCGGTCTTCCAGTTTGCAGGGATTAGCGCGCCCACCGATTTCACCGGCAACACGGAAGGGCAGCTTGGCGAGCTGGCGGAAGAGCAGGTCGAGCGGCTCGAGGGACGCCGCGATGTCCTGAGCGCACGCATCGCGGACGAGGAGAGCAGCGAAACGCAGCGAAACCGCGCGCAGGAACAGCTCAAGGAGGTCGAGGACCAGCTGGCTGCCCTAACGGTCGCGCAGGAGGAATTGCCCTTCCTCAAGGCCGAGAGCGAGACGGAGGTGGCGACAGCCAATCTACCCGTGCGCGTGACCCCGGACGAGGACTGGAACGTCCGCCTGGAAGAGGCTGGCTGGATCAAGGCAGGCCTCGAAAAGTGGGAGAAGAACCCCGGCCTGATGCTCTACAAGCTGCAGACCAACTTCTACAAATTCAGCTGGCTGCTGATCCCGCTGTCGATCCCCTTTGTCTGGGCCATGTTCCTGTGGAAGCGGCGCTTCAAGGCCTATGACCACGCGATCTTCGTGACCTATTCGCTAAGCTTCATGACGATGCTGATCCTGGGCATCGTGCTGGCGGGCCTGGCCGGAGCGCCGACCCCCTTCGTCGTGTTCGCCTCGCTGCTGGTTCCGCCGATCCATATCTACAAGCACCTGCGCGGTGCCTATGGCCTGTCGCGCTTCTCGGCGTTCTGGCGTCTGTCGGTGCTCAGCGTGCTGATCGTGATCATCCTCGGGATGTTCACCTCGCTGCTAATGTTGCTCGGCCTCTTCTAGCCCGGCCTCAGCACGGATAGCGGCGCTTGAGCGCCTCGAGCCAGGCTGCCTCCAGCGTGAGCCGCGAGCGCGTGGACTGGCTCAGGCCGCCTAGAATGGCGATGACCTGCTCGGCGTCGAGGCCCTTCTTGCGCGCGGCATCGGGCACGCAGAACAGGGGGCTGCCGCTTTCGGTAGCCGCGAGATTAGCGGCGCGGGCGCTGAGACCGGCGTCCTTCATTTGCTTCTGCATGGTCTTGGTGCGCCCATCGAACATGGCGCGCATGCCCTTGCTCTTCAGCTCCACCGCCGTGGAATAGAAGGACTGGGCGTTCACATCCGCCGAGGGGCCCGCGTGCGATGGCACCGCCAGGGCCAGGCCCGCAACCGACAGAACCACAAGTGATACGCGCATGAAAAAGCCCTCCCGATGGTGACCGGGAGGGCTCTATTTCCTGCCCCCTGAACGGGGCCTGTCGGATGGTCAGGTCAGGCGCCCTGCGGGGCGGGGCCTCCGCCGAACTTCTTGCCGGCCTTGGGCACGGCAGCACCGGCGACCGGCTTGATTGCGACCGGGCCCTTGGGCTCGTCCGGACGGTCGATCTTGCCGTCCTTCATCAGCTGGTCGATTTCTTCGCCGGTCAGCGTCTCGTATTCGAGCAGCGCCTGGGCCAGCAGGTGGAGCTTGTCCTCCTGCTCGCGCAGAACATCGTTCGCTCGCTTGAGACCGCCTTCGACAAGCGCCTTGATCTCGGCGTCGATCAGCTTGTTGGTTTCCGCGCCGGCCATGGTGCGCTGGGTGCCCTGCATGCCAAGGTAGCCTTCCTGGCTCGCCTCGTACTGCAGCGGACCAAGCTTGTCGCTCATGCCCCATTTGGTGACCATGTTGCGCGCCAAATCGGTCGCATACTGGATATCGCCCGACGCGCCGCTCGAGACCTTGTCGTGACCGAAGATGATTTCTTCCGCCACACGGCCGCCCATGGCGACGGCAAGGTTCGCGTGCATCTTGTCGCGGTGGTAGGAGTAGTTGTCGCGTTCCGGCAGGCGCATCACCATGCCCAGCGCACGACCGCGCGGGATGATCGTCGCCTTGTGGATCGGGTCCGATGCCGGCTCGTTGATCGAGACGAGCGCGTGGCCTGCCTCGTGATAGGCGGTCATCTTCTTCTCGTCCTCGTCCATGACCATCGATTTGCGCTCGGCGCCCATCATGACCTTGTCCTTGGCGTCCTCGAATTCCTGCATCGCGACGAGGCGCTTGTTGCGGCGCGCGGCCAGCAGGGCCGCCTCGTTGACGAGGTTTGCAAGGTCCGCACCCGAGAAACCCGGCGTACCGCGCGCGATGGTGCGCGGGTTCACGTCAGGTGCCAGCGGCACCTTCTTCATGTGCACGGCGAGGATCTTCTCGCGGCCGTCGATATCGGGGATCGGCACCACGACCTGGCGGTCGAAACGGCCCGGGCGCAGCAGCGCGGGGTCCAGCACGTCGGGACGGTTGGTCGCCGCGATGATGATGATGCCTTCGTTGGCTTCGAAGCCGTCCATCTCGACCAGCAGCTGGTTCAGCGTCTGCTCGCGCTCGTCGTTCGAATTGCCGAGGCCGTGGCCACGGCTGCGGCCGACCGCGTCGATTTCGTCGATGAAGAGGATGCAGGGCGCGTTCTTCTTGGCCTGTTCGAACATGTCGCGCACTCGGCTTGCGCCGACGCCGACGAACATCTCGACAAAGTCCGAACCCGAGATGGTGAAGAAGGGCACGCCGGCTTCGCCCGCGATAGCGCGTGCGAGCAGCGTCTTACCGGTACCCGGCGAACCGACCAGCAGCGCGCCCTTGGGGATCGTGCCGCCGAGCTTGGAGAAGCGCTGCGGGTCCTTGAGGAATTCGACGATCTCTTCCAGTTCCTCGCGCGCTTCGTCGATGCCGGCGACATCGTCGAAGGTGACGCGGCCCTGCTTTTCGGTGAGCATCTTGGCCTTGGACTTGCCGAAGCCCATCGCGCCGCCCGCGCCGCCGCCCTTCTGGACCTGGCGCAGGGCAAAAAAGGCGATCCCCAGGATCAGCACGAAGGGCAGGATCTGGATCAGCGCGTAGAGCAATATGTTGCCGCTTTCCGCCTCGACGCCCGAATAGCGCACGCCGTTGTCTTCCAGCAGCTGCGGAAGCGAGGTGTCGTTCGAGACCGGTACGGTCGAGAACTGCTCGCCATTCTTGGTTTCGCCGACGATCTGCGTGTCGGAAATCTGCACGCTGGCGACCGAGCCTTCAGCGACCCGCTCGCGGAAATCGGAATAGGCAATCTGCGAGCCCGGAGTGCTCGACCCGCCGCCGAAAACCGAGACGACCATCAGCAGAGCAAGGAAAATCCCGCCCCAGATCATCAGGCTTTTAACCCACGGATTGGGCCCATTGCCCTCGGGCTCGGGCGGAGAATTCTGGTCGCTCATGCGCGGATTCCTTTCGTTCCCGATTATGTAGGGGCCAAGGCGTGAATGGCAAGTTGACCGGCGCCACAATCACTCTGAGCGCAATTTTCACTTGATTGAACGCTCAACTCATGCTTGGTTGAACGCTCAATCAAGAGGATGAGCATGAACGCCGACACCCGCAAGAAGATCGTGATGACCGCGCTCGAGCTGTTCTATGTGAAGGGCTACCAGTCGACCTCGATCTCCGACATCCTCAGTCGCAGCCAGGTTCATTCGGGCAGCCTCTACCACTTCTTCCCCGGCAAGCAGGACGTGCTGGTCGCGGTGCTCGAATTCTACCGCGACGGCATCCAGGAGAACCTGCTCGACTTCGCCTGGGTCGACGTGACCGATCCGATCGACAAGATCTTCGCGCTGCTGAACGGCTATCGCACCGGCCTGCTGATGAGCGACTACGCCCACGGCTGCCCCATCGGAAACCTCGCGCTGGAAATTTCCGAACCCGATCCGCGCATACGAGAGCTGCTGCAGGTGAATTTCGAGAACTGGATCGGCGCGGTCGAGCAATGCCTGGAGGAAGCCGGCGACCGCCTGCCTGCAAGCACCGACCGCCGCGCGCTGGCCGAGTTCATCCTCACCACCATGGAAGGGGCGATCATGCAGGCCCGCACTGCGCGCGACATCGGCGTATTCGACCGCAATGTTGCGGTGTTGCGCAGCCATATCGACCTGCTGCTCGACAAAGCGAAGGAAGCCGCATGAGACTTGCCGCTATAGCCACGGCGCTGTTCGCGCTCTCCGCACCGGCCCTTGCTGCGGACGATCCGGTCGAGGCGCGCGTCGTCGAAGAGAGTGACGGATCGCGCACGCTTGTCCACGAAGCCGTGATCGATGCCCCGCTCGCGGACGTCTGGGCGACGCTATCGACCGAGGACGGCTGGAAGGCCTGGGGCCCTACCTACGCCCGTTTCGACCTGCGCAACGGGGGCTCTATCGAAAGCGGCTACCACGAGGGCGCGAGCGCGGGCGATCCGCGCAACATCCGCCACCGCATCCTCGCCGTAGTGCCCGAAAGGCTCTTGGCGATCCGGGTCGAATACGCGCCCGCCGACGGCCCGGTCGACCCGGCGCTCTTCGCCGACATGTGGGGCGTATACGAGCTTGAACCGCTGGCCGACGGTCGCACCAGGCTGCGCATCACCGGCCTTGGCTACGGCGCCGACGAGGGATCGAGCCGGCTGCTCGAGTTCTTCAAGGCCGGCAATGTCTATTCGATCGGGATGCTGCGCCGAAATCTGGAAGCAGCGGACTGATTTCGTTCGAGGGGGAGAGAATACGATGGAACTGAACTGGATCGCGATTATCGCTGCCGCCGTTTCGGCCTTTGTGCTGGGGGGGCTGTGGTACGGGCCGCTGTTCGGCAAGAAATGGGCTGCGCTTGTGGGGATCACCGAGGAGGACCAGAAGAACGCCAGCATGGCCACGGTCTTCGGCGGCGCCTTTGTCCTTTCGCTGATCGCGGCTGCCGTGTTTGCCGCATTCCTCGGGCCGCAGCCGGGCGTCGAGTTTGCCACCGCCGCGGGCTTTGCCGCAGGCCTTGGCTGGGTCGCAGCGACCTTCGGGATCAACTACCTTTTCGCCCAGCGCCCCTTCGCGCTGTGGCTGATCGACGGCGGCTATGCGACGCTGCAGTTCACGCTCTACGGCCTCGTCATCGGCCTGCTTGGCTAGCCGACCAGCCGATCCACCAGCCAGTAGGCACCGATGATACCGATGGGGTAGGAAGCCAGCCGTAGCGTCTGGGCCTCCGCCTCTGGCCTGATGCGGCGCAATAGCGCCATCAGCGCAAGCACCGCTGCGACGACCAGCAACTGCCCCACCTCGACCCCGAGGTTGAAGCTGATGAGCGCAGCAGGGATATCGCCTTCGGGCAGGCCGATTTCGCGCAGGGCACCGGCAAAGCCGAAGCCGTGCAGGAGGCCGAAAGCGAAAGCCACCAGCCAGGGCAGGCGCCGGGTCACTGTTTCGGCCTTCCCGCGCGCGATCTCGACGGCGAGGAAGACGATCGACAGAGCGATTAGCGCCTCGACCGCGTCTTGCCGGATCCCGCCAAAGCCAAGGGTCACCGCGGCGAGCGTGATCGAATGCGCGATCGTGAAGGCCGTCGCCGCCTTGATGACCGGCCAGGGGCGGGCAACCAGCAGGACCAGCGCGATCACGAACAGGAGGTGATCCCAGCCGGCGAGGATGTGCTCCACGCCTATGAGGAAGTAGCTGCGCCAGACCTGAGCGGAAGACGGCTTGGCGGCGATCACTGCGCTCGGTTCTTCGGGCGTCAGGCGGTGCACCTGCAGGTTTCGTCCCAAAGGCGCGACCCGCAGGATGGCTTCGCCCTGGCCGAGGAACGCGGGCCACCCGATGGCTTTGCCCGCGACATCGCCCCTGCAGGAAACCTGCGCTTTTCCGACCGAAGACAGGGGCGCCATCCGCCAATCGACCGCGCCTTCTATACGGCAGGTTTCGGGCAGGACGGGCACCGCATCGCGGTCTGCCGAAGCGCTTGCAATCGGCTGCCGCCAGCCGAGCTCCCACCGGACCTCCGACAGCTGCTCGAACTGGATCGAGACAGGCCGCATTTCATCGGCAAGCGCGGGCGCGCCAAGGCACAGCAGCACCAGGGCAGCGAGCCAGCGGATCATTCCACCTCGACCGTGTAGGCCTCGCGCAGCAGCGCATAGGCCCGCTCCCGACGCTCGGAGATCGTCGCCCCGCGCCAGTCCGCCTCGACCCGCTCGCGAATGTCCTCAAGCGGCGGCAGCGCCCCGTCCTCTCGCTCGGTGACACGGACCAGGTGCCAGCCGAAACCGGACTCGACCGGGCCCTGCAACGCATCGCTTGGAGACAGGTCTGCCAGAGCATCAGCGAATTGCTGGCCAAAGCGTTCGGCTATCTCTCGTGATGACGCCTTGCTCATAGAGGCGGGCAGGCTGATGGCCTCGCCTTGCGGTCCCGTGGTACCCAGCGCAGCGCGGGCCGCGCCCTCGCTGGCGAAGTACACCTGTTCGAAGCTGGTCATCCCGCCCGTCCGGTAGGCCTCGGGCCGTGCGGCAAGCCATGTTTCGAGCGCTTCATCGCTCGGACGAGCGATCTCCGCCTCGGCTCCCGCGAGTTCGTCCATCTTGGTCGCCAGTCGCCGCCGGACCACGGCATCGCCATCGTCGAGGCCAAGGCGCAGCGCCTCGCGGTAGAGCACCTCCTCGCGCACCCAGCGCTCGACTGCGGCGTCCATTTCCGCATCGGTCGGCGGGCGGCCCATCATCCTCTCGAAGCCCAGCGCAATGCCCTCCTGCCGCTCGCGCGACAGCTCGATGGTGCGGCTGGCGGGGTCGACCGGTTCACCCAGCAGCGCAAGGCCGCCCCAGATGGCAGCTCCTGCGATGAGGAAGTGCGCGAGCGGATCGCGCAGCGCTCTTCTTATCATCCCTCGCCCATGGTGCGCGGCGCGTCGCTCGCCCGGCGCGGGCGCAGCCAGACAGGCGAGGAATAGGCGCGTTCCTGGATCACATTGGCCTCCACCACGTCCGCCGGCAGGTCGAAGCCGAAGCGCTTGGCGTCGAACAGCACCCACGTCGGTGTCGGGATTTCGAGCGCGCGCAC
The DNA here is from genome assembly GCF_019448255.1 of Qipengyuania flava. Taxonomy (NCBI): domain Bacteria; kingdom Pseudomonadati; phylum Pseudomonadota; class Alphaproteobacteria; order Sphingomonadales; family Erythrobacteraceae; genus Qipengyuania; species Qipengyuania flava. Next base: position 559,888 of record NZ_CP080410.1, on the reverse strand, counting down.
ATAATAGAAGGCGCGCTGTCCGGCGCGGTAATCGGGGTCCCGCCAGGTCGCGCGCAGCTCGGCGGTGCCGATGGTGTTCTCATAGGTCGCCTCGCGCCGGACGACCGTATCGCCCACCGGCGGAATTGCCCCGCCCACGCTGCGGCGCGAACCTTCCATGTCGGACCAGGCAACATCGTAGACCCGCTCCTGCGCCTCGCCATTGGCATCCACCCAGCCCTTGACCACCTGGATGCGGTCGAGGTTCGCGCCTTCGGGATCCTTGAGCGCGGAAATCAGGAAGACCGGCGCGCGGCCGCTGTCTTCAAGGTCGCCGCCCATGGGCACGCCGCGAGTGTAGCCCGCGCGCACCCAGTCGCCGTCCCAATCGTCTGCCGAGAAATCGAAACCTGCGAACAGGCGCAGCACCATGCGCGGACCCGTGGTGGCGTACACCTCGCGCCGCATGAAAGCGTCAAAGATTTCCGCACGCGTGTTTCCGCGCGCCCAGGCCGCTGCGTAGCCACCGGCCAGGTAGTGCCAGCCGAACCGCCCGACCCGGGTGCCGAGGTTTTGCCCGGCCATCGCGCGATCGGCGCGCGGTTCGTTGCCGGTGTGCTTGCCGAAGAAATTGTCTTCGTCCCCGGTCGCGAGCGCCGTGTGGCTGTCGGTCGAGCCGATCAGGCCGAAGGCGTAGGGATTGACCCCCATCTGCTGTTCGAGGGTCAGGCCGCGCAAGAGGCCGCTGCGAACATAGCTGCCCGCATACATGTCGGGTGTGGATTTCTGGGTCAGCGGCAGGTTGCCGAGCTCCCAGCCGGCCACACCGAAGGCGGCGAACTCGTCGTTCGGCGAGAGGAACGGGTGCGTTTCGCTGTCGCCCTTGATCTGCGTCGCCTCGACCACCGGTTCGTAGCGCGCGCGGCGACGGGCGTAATCCGCGCTCATCGCTCCGCCATCGGGGCCGACAAGGTCGAACATGATGCCGTTCGAAAGATTAGAGTTGTGTGGAATGGCGAGAACCTGCCCGCCGGTGTTGGCCTCATAGGCCTCCATGTAGTCCCACAGCTGTTCAACCTGCGTGTCGAGGCCTGGGAAAGGCACAACCTGCCCGGTCTTCACGCTACCGTCCCTGAACATCACCACGCGGTGGAGGTTGTTGCCATCGGGCATGAGCGTCCACTCGAACCCGGCGAAAGCGGTGAACTCGCCCGGCCGGTTGTAGCGGTCGAGCAGCGCAAGGTGGTTGTCCCATAGATCGCGCGTCGCCTTCGCCTGGCGTTCGGGATCGCGCAGGGCTGCCGGAATTTCGTCGTTGGCCGCCGCGGTGATGAGCTCTGCCACGGCGCGCGTCGACTGCTCCGGGCTTTCGTGCATCATGTCGTACCAGCGCCTGAGCGTCGGGTCGCGCACGAGGATGCGGGGCGAATCGTACAGCCGGCGCGTCGCGCCCATCGCGTCCGAGTGGTCGGAGATGACCAGGAAATCGAGCGGCCGATCGAGCTTGGCCTCCATTCCGGTTGTCGCGGTCACGGTGTCACCGCGGGCGAATTTCAGGGCCTCTTCGGCGCCCAGGCGCACGCCGAAGCCGAACGCATCGACCGACACATCGGTATGAAGGTGGGTATCGCCCCAATAGGGCCGGTCCGGGAACTCGGCGAGCTCGATCGTATCGGTGCCGTCACCGCGCTGCGCTTCGGTCGCCTCGCCGCCGCCGGCAAGATCGCATCCCGCAACCGCCAAAGCAGCCAGCGCGACCCAGCTCTTGCTTATCATCTTCACCGGCTCTCCCCTCCCGATCGCCAATCCGGGCCGAGTGTGCGCCACGCAGGCGGGCGGGGTCAAGCGTTGAGGTAGGCGGCGATGCCAAGCGTCGTGGCGATGAGCGTGAAGACGAGGGAGCCGAGAACCAGCGCGCCGTCGCGTACCGTCAGGGCGAGGCCGAGGATCGCGATCGCCAGCATCGGGATGGTGCTTGCGAAGGGAAGGAATTCAAGCGGCGGCACCGTGCAGCACAAGGCGATTATCGCGATCGCTATCACCTTGATGGCGGGCCCTTCGGTCAGCCGTTCCAGGCGCCCTTCGCTGTGCCGGTCGAGGAATTCGCCCACGCCGCGCAGCTTTTGGACCGCCTTGTGCAACTTGCGCGAGCCGACCGCGCGTTGCTGGACGAAATCGGGCATCCACACATGGTCCCTCGACAAGAGCAACTGAACCGCGATCAGTGCGATGATCAGCGCGAGCGCCGTCGGAACTCCAGGAATGCCGCCGACCGGGGTCATTTCCAGAAGCGCAGGGATCATGATGAAGGGCCCGAAACTGCGCCCCCCGAAATCGTCGAGGACGTCGGCAACGCGCACGGTGTCGCCATGCGTGGAAAGCTCGTCGAGCTCGCCAAGCACTTCGCTCACACTGGCCAGTTCATGATCGGTCACAGTTGCCTCTCTCGCCACCCCAACGTTTGGAGCCGCCAAAGGTTACCGCAGGTCAAAAACAGTCGAGCTGCATCATCTTCACCTCGACCGCAGCGTAGAGCCGCCCCATCGAGCGCGACGCTTCGGACCAGTTGGCGAACTCGGGGAGCGGCTTGCGATGCCAGGCTGCCTGTTCGACCAGGCTGGATTGCGGAATGGTCGGCCAGCCCTTGGCTTCGCTTTCGGCAATCTCGCGGTGCTTGGTGCGCCGCACATCGTACATCGAGAGCACCGGCAGGATCGGGGGGTGCGAACCGGCCGCCCGCTTCACTTCGCTGCGGACCTGGCCGAGCGCTCGGCGCGCAAGGGGCGATGCGGTGACCGGGCAGACGATCACATCAGCTGCGGCGATGATCTGCTCGCTGACCTCGTTCATCATCGGCGGGCAGTCGAGCACGATGCGCCGATAGCGGGCGCGCAGCAGGGCGATGAGATTGGCAAGCTTGGTACGGTGGCCGATCCGCGCGAATTGCAATGGCAGGCTGCGCAGGCTGTCGTCCGACTGTAGGATGTCGAGCCCCTTGTAGTGGGTCGGCTCGATTAGGTCTTTCGGCTTTCCCTCGCGGTGGAAGAGCGAAGCAGCCCGGCCAACCTTGCGCGGATTGGCCTGGTAGAGGAAACCCGAACCACCCTGCGGATCGAGGTCCCAGAGCAGCGTCCGGTGGCCGCCTATCGCCGCGCAGCGATAGGCCATATCGGCAGCCAGGGTCGTTTTGCCCACGCCCCCCTTCACGCTGTAGATCGCGATCACTGCCATCTTGTGTGCGAACCCGCCCCCACGGTTTTGCCTTCTGTCAAGCAAAGCCGGGGTCGGGTCAATCGCGCAATAGCGGCAGGGGTCGCGTCTCCGAGCGGGACGGAGTCAGGCCGATTTCTTTAGCAACGCCGCACGTTCGCAGCGGCACACGACCTCGCCGCGCTGGTTAACCGCCTCGTGCAGGAAGGTGACGATCCCGGCATCGGGCCGGGAGCGGCTTTCCTTCAGGCCGATCACCTCGCTCGTCGCATGCAGCGTATCGCCGATGAAGACAGGCTTGGGCATCACGAGCTTGTCGTAGCCGAGGTTCGCTACCAGGGTGCCCAATGTGGTGTCGCCTACGCTCAGTCCCACCATAAGCGAGAACGTGTAGGTCCCGTTGACGAGGATCTGCCCGAACTCGCTTTCCTTCGCCGCTTCCACATCGAGGTGCAGCGGCTGGGGGTTGTGGGTCATGGTGGTGAAGAAGAGGTTGTCCGCCTCGGTCACCGTGCGCCGGATTTCGTGGGTCAGCTTGTCGCCGATTTCCCACTCGTCGAAGAACTTGCCCGCCATCAGCTGTGGCCCATTACGGCTTTCACTTCGAGGAAGTCGTGGAAGCCCCACTCGCCCCATTCGCGGCCGTTGCCTGACTTCTTGTAGCCGCCGAAGGCTGCGTTCATGTCGTAGCCGCCGTTGATCGCGACGCGGCCGGCACGGATGCGCTTCGCAAGGCTTCGGGCAAGCTCAATATCCTCACCGGTGATCGCGCTCGCGAGGCCGTATTCAGTGTCGTTGGCGATGCGGATCGCGTCCTCGTAATCGTCATAGCCGAGGATCGTCAGGACCGGCCCGAAGATCTCCTCGCGCGCGATGGTCATGTCGTTGTCGACATCGGCAAAGACGGTCGGCTTGACGTAGTGGCCGGTCTCCAGACCCTCGGGCTTGCCGGGACCGCCCGCGACCAGCGTCGCGCCTTCCTCGATACCCTTCTCGATCAGGCCCTGGATCTTGTCCCACTGCGTGCGGCTGACCACCGGGCCGATGGCAGCGTTGCCCTTGGGATCGCCGGGAATCACGCCCTCGGCGGCTTCCTTGGCAGCGGCCTTGGCCTCTTCCATGCGCTTGTGCGGCACGAGCATGCGGCTCGGCGCGGTGCAGGTCTGGCCCGAATTGCCCATCATCGCGACGGTGCCCTTGGCAACCGACTGGGCAAAGGCGCCATCGTCGAGCACGATGTTCGGGCTCTTGCCGCCCAGTTCCTGCGCCACGCGCTTGACCGTGTCCGCCGCATTCTTGGCGATCAGCACGCCCGCGCGGGTCGAGCCGGTGAAGCTGACCATGTCGATATCGGGATGACCCGAAATGGCCTCGCCCACGCCGGGCCCGTCGCCATTGACGAGGTTGAACACGCCCGCGGGAACGCCGGCCGCGTCCATGATCTCGGCAAAGATATAGGCGTTGAAGGGCGCGATTTCCGACGGCTTCAGGACCATGGTGTTGCCGGTCGCGAGCGCGGGGAAAACCTTGCAGGCGATCTGGTTCAGCGGCCAGTTCCACGGGGTGATCATGCCGACCACGCCGATCGGCTCCCACACGTGGAGCGTCGGGCCGTCCTGGCGTTCGAATTCGAAACCTTCGAGGATCTCGATGGCCTTGGCGCAGTGCCCGGCGAGAAGGCCGACGTGCGGCCCATTCGCAAGGCTCATCGGCGCGCCCATCTCGTCGCTGACAGCGGTCGCGAGCTCTTCCTTGCGGTTCTCGATCTCGGCCTGGATCGCGCGCAGCAGGGTGAGGCGCTCTTCCTTGCTGGTCAGGCTGAAGCTTTCGAAGGCACGGCGCGCGGCGGCAACCGCCTTGTCGACATCGGCCTTGGTACCAAAGCTGATGTGGCCGATGGTCTCTTCCGTCGCCGGGTTCTCGACCGGGACGGTGTTTTCCTCGACCGGATCGACCCACTGGCCATCGATGTAAAACTTGGTGCAATCGCGCATCAGAATCTCTCCTTTGCGCGCAGCCCTAGCTCCCTTCGGCCCAGCGCGCCACCACCGCATCGCCATCTTCCGCACTGTCGCGGATGGTGTTGGGTGTGCGATCGAAACGCGGTGCAGGCGCCGTGTGCCAGCGGCCGCCATGCTCCACGAAAGCGCCGCGCGCCTTCATGTGCGGATGGTCCTTCGCGTGGTCGAGCGGGACAACGGGCGCGAAGCAAGCATCGGTCCCTTCGAGCAGCTCGCACCACTCGTCCTGCGTTTTCGTGGCAAAGAGTTCGGCGAGATCATCGGCGTAGCTGTCCCACCTGGACGGATCCATCTGCGCCTCGCGCAGGTGCTCGGGTGCATCGGCTCGCTGGAGCAGCTCGGCGTAGAACTGCGGCTCGATCGCGCCGACGCTGACTTCCTTGCCGTCCTTGCAGGTGTAGCAGCGGTAGAAATGCGCCGCCCCGCCGAGCAGGCCCGCGCCGCGTTCGACTGTGCGCAGCGCGCTGTGCGGCTGGCCGTAGAAGAAGCTCATCAGGCTGGTGACGCCGTCGACGATAGCCGCGTCGACCACCTGCCCCTTGCCGCTCGACTGCCGTTCGAACAGCGCAGCGAGGATACCCATGGCGCAATACATCGACCCGCCGCCGAAATCGCCGACCAGGTTCTGGGGCGGCACGGGCAGCTCGCCGCGCTTGCCGATGGCGTCCAATGCGCCCGTGATCGCGATGTAATTGAGATCGTGTCCGGCGGCCTGCGCCAGCGGGCCGTCCTGCCCCCAGCCGGTCATGCGCGCATAGACGAGGGCGGGATTGGCGGCGAGCATCTCGTCAGGGCCGAGGCCAAGGCGCTCCATCACGCCGGGTCGGAACCCTTCGATCAGCACATCGGCATGGGCAAGCGCGTTCTTGACGAAGGCCTGCCCGTCCTCGCTCTTGAGGTCGACGGCGACGCGGTGACGCGCGCGTTCGACCACGGTGTTCATCGGCTGGTGGCCGGCGCGCTCGATACGCACGACTTCGGCGCCCATGTCGGCGAGCATCATCGCCACGTGGGGGCCGGGGCCGATGCCCTGGAATTCGACAACCTTCAGGCCGGTCAGCGGACCGTTGCTCGACATATCTCTCTCCTCAGAAGCTCTTGGGCAGGTCCAGCACATGCGTGGCCACATGGCTGAGGATCAGGTTCGTGCTGATCGGGGCGACCTGGTAAAGGCGCGTTTCGCGGAACTTGCGTTCCACGTCGTATTCTTCGGCAAAGCCGAAGCCGCCGTGGGTCTGGATGCACATGTCGGCCGCGGCCCAGCTGGCCTCGCTCGCCAGCATTTTCGACATATTGGCCTCGGTCCCCGCGGTCTCACCCGCGTCGAACATGCGCGCAGCCTTGGTGACCATTTCGGCAGCCGCCGACAGTTGGACATAGGCCCGCGCGATCGGGAACTGCACGCCCTGGTTCTCGCCAATCGCGCGGCCGAAAACGTTGCGTTCCTTCGCGTAGGCGCTGGCCTTATCGATGAAGAAGCGCCCGTCACCAATGCACTCGGCTGCGATCAGGATGCGCTCGGCGTTCATGCCCGACAGGATATAGCGGAAACCCTTCCCCTCCTCGCCGATCAGCGCCGATTTGGGTACCCTGAGATCGTCGAAAAACAGCTCGGTCGTTGCATGGTTCAGCATGGTGCGGACGGGCCGGATGGTCAGCCCGTTGCCGACCGCCTCGCGCATGTCGACGAGGAGGACGCTCATGCCCTCGGACGGCTTGGCGCAGTCCTCGCGCGGCGTGGTGCGGCAAAGCAGGACCATGAGGTCCGAATGCTCGGCGCGGCTGATCCAGATCTTCTGGCCGTTGACCACGTAATGGTCGCCCGCATCCTTGGCGAAGGTTGAGATACGCGTGGTGTCTGTCCCCGCACCCGGCTCGGTCACACCGAAGGCCTGCAGGCGCAGCTCGCCGCTGGCGATCTTGGGCAGGTACTCGCGCTTCTGCTCCTCGCTGCCGTGCTTTAGCAGCGTACCCATGGTGTACATCTGCGCATGGCAGGCCCCGCCGTTGGAGCCCGAGCGGTGGATTTCCTCCAGCACCGCGCAGGCCGCTTCCAGTCCGAGGCCCGAGCCGTCATATTCTTCCGGAATCAGTACCGAGAGGAAACCCGCCTCGGTCAGCGCCTGCACGAATTCGGTCGGATAGGCCCGCTCGCGGTCCAGCGCGCGCCAGTACTCGCCCGGGAACTTGGCGCACAGCCGCCGCACCGCATCGCGGATTTCCGGAAAGGTCTCGCTCAAATGTCCGTCTCCCATTGCAACCTGTCTGGCGCGGGAAAACGGCTTTGGCAACGGGGGTATGGGAGAATGGATGCCCCGTGAGGATTCGAACCTCAATTGACGGAGTCAGAGTCCGTAGTCTTACCATTAGACGACGGGGCATCAGCCATCCGGGCGGGCGAGAATCGCGCTGCGCTCCGGAAGAGAGGCCGCGCATCTAGTTTCGACGCTGCGCAAGGTCAACCCCGTCTTGCGCCGCTGCCCTTGCCCCTCCCCCGCTTCGCCGCTAGCATCGCCGCCAAGTCCCCGTGCACGGTGGTTTGCGCGGGAGGAACAAGAAAGCTCTCGACACATGGCGGACCATCCTCCGCCGGACACGAAAAGGGGGCACGGGAAACATCGGGGCGGCAAGTCCGGCAAGGTAGCCGATTTCCGCTACAAACGCCCCTCCCGGCCCGACGCCAAGAACGGCGAGCGGCGCGGTGCGCCGCGCCGTGATAGCGTTCCTGCAAACAGCCCGCCCTTTCACACGCAATCCGGCAATCCCCCACGCAAGCAGGCTTACGCCGCGCTTGACCTCGGCACGAACAACTGCCGGCTGCTGATTGCGCGGCCCTCGGGCGAGAACTTCACCGTGATCGATGCTTTCAGCCGCGTCGTGCGCCTTGGCGAAGGCCTGGCCGCAAGCGGCAAGCTGTCGGACGAGGCGATGGAGCGCACCATGGCCGCGCTCCACGTCTGCGCGGAAAAGCTGCGCCGCCGGAACGTCAGGCTCGCGCGCTCGGTCGCCACCGAAGCCTGTCGCCGTGCGTCCAATGGCGAAGCCTTCATCGAGCGCGTGAAGCGCGAGACGGGCATCATGCTCGACATCATTTCCGCGCAGGAAGAAGCGCGCCTTGCCGTCCTTGGCTGCCATGTCCTGCTCGAAGAAGGCAACGGGCCTGCCATCATCTTCGATATCGGCGGCGGATCGACCGAGCTGGTGCTGGTGCAACCGGGCGAGAAAGTCCCGCGCATTCTCGACTGGCTGAGCGTGCCCTGGGGCGTCGTATCGCTGACCGACACCGTCGGCGGCTCGGACGCGAGCGAGGACGAACGGCTCGACCGCTATGTCAAAATGCGCCGCACCGTGGGACGCAGCTTCGCCGAATTCGCCGAGCGCATTCGCGAGCACACCAAATCGCCCGAGCCCATCCGCCTGCTGGGCACCAGCGGCACCGTGACCACTCTGGCCAGCCTGCACCTGGAACTGCCGCAGTACGACCGCCGCGCCGTGGACGGGCTGATTGTCCCTTCGCAATCGATGCGCGACATCTCGACCCGGCTGTCCCGCATGAGCGCACCCGACCGCAAGCAGCTGCCCTGCATTGGCGACGACCGCGCGAACCTCGTGATTGCCGGCTGCGCGATCCTCGAATCGATCCTCGACATCTGGCCCGCCGAACAGCTTGGCGTGGCCGACCGCGGCATCCGCGAAGGCATCCTGCGCAGCCTGATCGCGGCCGACGCCGAAGGCGAACGCAGCCGCGCTGCGCTCCAGAGAATGCGAGAACAGGATGTTTGAGTGTGGTGTTCTCGGCGTACGGGCCGGACATCCGTCCGTCCCGTGCTGTGCCATCCCTCGCCCCCTCCCGGCCACCCACGGCACGGTATCTTATGGGTGGCCGGGAGGGGGCGAGGGATGGCACAGCCGCAAGCTATCGACGGATGTCGATAGCGCACCCAACAAGGACACATAACTAATGTCACGCTCGGGCAAGGACCGCGACACGCGCGTACGCACCGCCAAGAAACGCACAGCCAGCTCGACCCGCTGGTTGCAGAGGCAGTTGAACGACCCCTACGTCAAGCAGGCCAAGGCCGAGGGTTATCGCAGCCGCGCGGCCTACAAGCTGATCGAGCTCGACGAGAAGTTCGAGCTGTTGAAAGGCGTCACCCGCGTCGTCGATCTCGGCATTGCGCCGGGCGGATGGAGCCAGGTGGTGCGCAAGGTGAAGCCCCAGGCGCATGTCGTGGGGATCGACCTGCTCGAAGTCGAGCCAATCGAAGGCGTCACGATCTTCCAGATGGACTTCATGGACGACGAGGCCCCGCAGGTTCTCGAGGAGGCGCTGGGCGGCAAGGCCGAGCTGGTTATGAGCGACATGGCGGCCAACACGGTCGGCCACAAGCAGACGGACCACCTGCGCACCATGGGGCTTGTCGAAGCGGGCGCGTGGTTCGCTATCGAGAATCTTGCACCTGGCGGAACCTATCTTGCCAAGGTGCTGGCCGGCGGGACCGACAACGACCTGCTCAAACTGCTCAAGCAGCACTTCAGGACGGTGAAGCACGCCAAGCCGCCTGCCAGCCGCAAGGGCTCGAGCGAGTGGTACGTGATTGCGCAGGGGTTCAAGGGCTAGCCTCCCCACTTCCTGAGGCCTGCATCCCACACAAAAAACCCCGCACGAAGCGGGGTTTTTCATAGCAGTCCTGATCGAAGCGATCAGTCGATCTTGGTCGCGCCTTCGTTGTCGCCAGCAGCGTTTGCCGCAGCGACCGGCTCGTCAGCACCCATGGCGCCAGCGGCTTCGGCTTCGCTCGGCTCTTCGCCGGCAACCGAGGCAGCGCCTTCAGCGCCCTCTTCGGCTTCCGCTTCCGGAGCCGCCGGTTCAGGCTTCGCCGGAGCGCCGCCGTAGGTGGCCATGAATTCCATGACATTGGCGCGGTCTTCCGGCTTGCTGAGGCCAGCGAAGCTCATCTTGGTGCCGTTGGCAAAAGCGCGCGGGCTGGTCAGCCAGGCGTCCATCGCTTCCCAGGTCCATTCGCCGCCCTTGTCGGTCAGAGCCGAGGAGTAGGCGAAACCGGCGTGGCCGGCGATGGCCTTGCCCATGGTGCCGTAAAGGTTCGGGCCGATGCCGTTGGCGCCGCCCTGGTCGATCGTGTGGCAGGCCGTGCACTTGGCGAACACGCGCTCACCGGCAGCGGCGTCGGCGCTGGCAAGCAGGGTGCCGAGGTCGGGACCGGCATCGGCACCGCCTTCGGCGGCTTCACCTTCGATGAAGTAACCCGGCTCTGCGCCTTCGGGAAGCTCGCCGCTGTCGGCGTGGAAGAACATGCCCGAGGCGATGGAGCTACCAAGCGCCACGATCCCTGCGAAAAGAACCCAGCCAGCGGCGGTGTTGAAACGATCGTCCATTGCGTAAAATACCCGGCGAAAATCGGTTGGTCTGATGGTTGCGCGCCGCTCTAGTGCGCGCACGCGCCTTTCGCAAGTGCGCAAGCCGCAATAGCGCTTGATGCGAGGGAAACGGCCCCCTAACGCTGCGCGCCACCATGCGTCAGTTCGCCAAGCCTGCCCTCGCCCTCGTCGATTCGATGCGCGCCGCCGCCGCGCAGGACCCGATGCGCGCGATTGCCTTTGGCGGTGCGCCGGGGTCGAATTCGCACCAGGCGGCGATGCAGTTCGCGCCCGATGCGCTGCCGCTGCCCTGCTTCAGCTTCGAAGACGCGCTGGAGGCGGTCGAAAGCGGCGCGGCGGGCTGCGCGATGATCCCGATCGAGAACAGCCAGCACGGGCGCGTGGCGGACATCCATTTCCTGCTGCCCGAAAGCGGCCTTTCGATCGTGGCCGAGCATTTCATGCGCATCACGCACTGCCTGATGGCGCTGGGTCCCGGCCCGTTCGAGGCCGCCTACAGCCACCCGCAGGCGCTCGGCCAGTCGCACAAGTTCCTGTCCGAGCGCGGGATCGTGGGCCTCAGCCACGCCGATACGGCGGGCGCGGCGGCCTATGTCGCCGAGGGCGGAAAGAAGGACGTCGCGGCGATTGCACCCGAACTGGCGGCGGATCTCTACGGCCTCGACATCATCGAACGCGAGGTCGAGGACGCGCACGACAACACCACGCGTTTCGTCGTGCTGGCCAAGGAACCGCTCGATCCCGCAGCCCTCGAAGGGGCGCAGGCGATGACCACATTCATCTTCGAGGTGAAGAACATCCCAGCCGCGCTCTACAAGGCGCTGGGCTGCTTTGCCACGAATGGGGTCAACATGACCAAGCTGGAAAGCTACCAGAAGGGCGCCAGCTTTGCGGCCACCCAGTTCTTCGCCGATATCGAAGGCGCGCCGGGCGAGGCGCGGGTGGATACGGCGCTGGAGGAACTGGCTTTCCAGACCAACGCCGTCCGCCTGCTGGGCAGCTACGTCCAGGCCCGCAAGCGGGGCTGACAGTTAGGTTGCTATTTGCTATCCATCTTCCGCAGAGGGAGTGGACGATGCAGGCAATCCTCAAATCCATAGTCTGGTTGCTGCCGCTGATTTTCGGTGTCGGCTTTCTCGCGCCGGTCATCTCCGGGGGGATGATGGCCACGGGCATTGAAGCCCCCTTCGGATTGAGCGCGCTGGCTTTCGGCCTGCTCGTCGGGGGCACCTGGGGAGCATTCGCAACCCTCAAGGGGCGCTGGATATGAATGCGCCAGTGACCATTCCTGCCGACCTTTCCACGCTGTCAGACGCAGAACTGCGCAAGCTGGAAAACAAGATCGCCCGCAAGCACTCGGGGATGGTCCCCTGGGGTATCGTCGCCTGGGCTTTCGGAAATCTCATGGTCTGGTTGGCGCTTTGGCCCCTGGTGATCCTCGATGTGATCCCCTTGTGGCTCGGCTTCGTGGCCGCCACTTTCAATATGACGCTGGTGTATCTGCCGACGCATGATGCGCAGCACTACATCATCGGCAAACCCGGATCGAAACTGTTCTGGCTCAACCAGCTCGTCGGTCATGCGACCAGCTGGATGATGGTCTATCCCTACGAAGTCCTGCGCGTCACGCACATGGACCACCATCGGCATACGAACGATCCCGAACTCGACGTCGACATCACCAGCCACGCCGACAGCGGATGGCAGGCGGTCTGGCAATCGATCCGCCAGCGCCAGCCCGACGGCAAGCGCGCGGGCGACTATCTGCGCTGTCTAGAGAGGAACGGCCGGTCCGACCTCATCCCGCTGGCGATCGGATACAAGCTGGGCTTCGTTGCAATCCTCATCGCACTGGCGTGGAGCGGCTTTGCGCTAGAGGCATTTTTCCTGTGGTGGCTGCCCTACCAGGTCGCAATCACCTATCTGCTCTTCTTCCTGAGCTGGGCACCGCATAGCCCTGGCATGGGACAGGGGCGCTACCGGGATACCAGGAACTGGCGCTCGAAAGTCGGCAACATTCTCAGCATGGGCATGCAGTATCACGTCGTACACCACCTGCACCCCTATATCCCGCTGATGCGCACGCCAGCCGCCTACCGCGAAATGCGGCCCATTCTGGAAGCGCGCGGCGTAGAGCTGGAAATCTAGGCTCTAGGCTTACTCGTCCGAATAAATCGCCACCTCTCCCGGCCCATCGCTGGTCATGCGGCCGCGATACATGCCGCTGGTATTCATGCTGAAAAGTGCGTGGCCTTCTGAAGTGATGACGATCACGCCGCCATCACCACCTAGCGCGCCGACTTCGCCGATCACCGCGTCGATTTCTTCCTGGGCCTGACCCGCTTCGAGCGCGAACTCGCTGGCGTGGATGATATAGCTCGGCTCGCCATCGCTGGTCAGCGGCACCTCGCGCTGCGCCGCGTCGATTTCCAGCTGATAGCGGTAGCGAAGCCGCGTGCAGATTTCCTGCGCCACGCCGACGCGGATGAAGAACTCGCCCCAGCCGGTGGCCGACACCGCGCAGCTGCGGTTGTCGGCATAGGTGCCCGCGCCGATAATGGGCGCATCGCCAATGCGGCCCCAGCGCTTGCCGGTCATGCCGCCGGTCGAGGTTCCGGCGGCCATATTGCCATCCTGGTCGATGGCGACCGCGCCCACCGTGCCGAATTTGACGTCCACATCGATGGCCGAGAGGCTTTGGGCCTTCATCCGTTCGAGCGATTCGCGCCTGCGCTCAGTCTCGAACCAGTCCAACGGCATGGTCTCGAGCCCCTGCTCCTCGGCGAAGGTTTCCGCGCCCTTGCCCGAAAGCATCACATGCGGGCTGTCGGTCATCACCTTGCGCGCCAGATCGATCGGGTGGCGCACGCCTGTGACCCCGGCTACCGCGCCCGCATCGCGCGTGCGTCCGTCCATGATTGAGGCGTCGAGCTCGATCGCACCGTCCCAGGTCAAAACCGCTCCGCGACCGGCGTTGAACAGCGGGTCGTCCTCCATCGGCTCGATCGCCGCCTGGATCGCGTCCATGGCAGTTCCGCCCTCGCGCAGCACGGCCGCTCCCGCGTCGAGCGCCCGCTGCAGCGCCGCGCGATAGGCGGCGTCCTGTTCCTCGGTCATGTTTTCCCGCGCGATAGTCCCTGCGCCACCGTGGATGGCGATCGACCAGCGCGGCTCCTCCTCCTGCGCAGAAACCGGAACGGCAAATGTGGCGAAGAGCGCGGCCAGCGCGCCGACGATGGGGGTGAAAAATCCTCTCATGGGAAGGGGATAGCACGCCAAGTTATCCACTCAATGCCCGGCCCGCATTTTGTAGATTCCCGACACGCGTGATAGCCCTGACGCTACGGAAACCAATGGGGAGAGGTTTCATGATTTTCGACCGCTATCGTTTCGACGAACAGCTGGCGATGGAACTGGGGGAGAAAATCCTTCTGGCCGTCGTCGCGCTCGTCATCACCTGGCTTGCGGCGCGCGCCGCGAAATGGGCCTTTGCCAAGCTCGTCGACACCGTCGACTTCTTCAAGCGCGGGACCGGCAGCGGCCAGTCGCTCGGGGAATCGCTCGGCAAGATCGTCGGGCTGCTGATCTGGCTGTTCGGCCTGCTCATCATCCTGAACATCCTCGAACTGGGCGGGGTCGCAGGGCCGATCGACAGCCTGCTCGAGAATGTCGTCGACTTCGTGCCCAACCTGCTGTGGGCCGGCCTGATCTTCTTCATCGGCATGATGGTGGCCCGGATCGTCAAGGACCTGGTCGTCACCACGCTGCAGACCGTCGACTTCGACAAGTGGGCCAACCGCGGCGGGGTCGACAACGTCACCGGCAACACCGCGATCAGCAAGACGATCGGCACGATCGTCTACGTCCTGATCGCCATCCCGGTGGCCATCGCCGCGCTGGAACAGCTCGGCATCGATTCGATCAGCGCGCCGGCCTCGGAAATGCTGCGGATGATCTTCGCCGCTGTCCCGAACATCATCGCGGCTGCGGTGCTGCTCGGCATCGGTTACCTCATCAGCAAGTTCGTGGTGCAGATCATCAAGGAAGTCCTGCCGGGCCTCGGCGTCGATCGGGCGCTGGCGGAAACCGGCCTTGTGGGTGAAGGCACGACCGCGTCGGGCATTATCGGGCGCATCGTCCAGGTGGCGATCATCCTGTTCTTCGCCATCGCCGCCACGCGCCTGCTCGGTTTCCCCGAGCTCACCGCGATTCTCGACCAACTGCTCGAACTGGGCGGACGGGTGATCTTCGGAGCCGTGGTCATCGCCTTCGGCTTCCTGATCGCCAACCTGCTGGCCCGCCTGATTGCGGGCGATGCCGGCGGGACCACGGCCGCCACCATCGTGCGCTGGGCGACGATCATCCTGTTCGTCTTCATGGGCCTGCAGTTCACTGGCATCGGCGGGATGATCCCGGCCAACGCGCTTACGATCCTGATCGCAGGCATCGCGGTGGCCGGCGCGCTCGCCTTCGGCCTCGGCGGCCGCGACTGGGCGGCGCGCAAGCTGGAGCAGATGGACAGCGACCTTGGCGGAGGCGCAGCGCCCAAGCCCAAGGCCAAACGCAAGGCCGCGCCGAAATCGGACGATACGCTGCCACCGGGAGCCTGACACCAAACACCCTTCGGGAACGCACGGAAAGGGGCGCGGGATTTATCCTCCCGCGCCCCTTTTTGCTGTGCTAGGCCTGCTCCTTGAAGAGGGAGAGAAGCTCGATGAAAGGCGTTTTTAGCGGCCTGGCGCTGGCTGGTTGCACAGTGGTGTCGGGTGCGGCGATGGCGCAGGCCCCGGCCACGTTTTCGGCCGAAGATGTCTTCGCGCTCGAGTTTGCGGACAGCCCGCGTATTTCGCCCGATGGCCGCACCGTGCTCTTCGTGCGGCGTTCCAACGACATCATGTCCGACCGCACCGAGGGCTCGCTCTGGGTGGTGCCCTTTGCGGGCGGCGATCCGCGACTGCTGGTCGAAGGGGCCGGGGGCGGCGAGTGGGCGCCCGACGGCCGCCGGATAGCCTTCACTGGCCGCGACAGCGACGAGCGCGCGGCGATCTTCACCCGCTGGATGGACAGCGGATCGATCGAACAGGTTGCCAGCCTGCCAAGCACCGCGCGCGACCTTGCCTGGTCGCCCGATGGCCAGTGGATAGCCTTCACTGCCAATGTCGAGGCGGATGTGAAGCCGCTCGCCAAGATGCCCAAGAAACCCGAAGGGGCCGAATGGTCCCCGCCGGTGAAGGTCATCGACCACGCACAATTCCGCCGCGACGGTGCCGGTTTCCTCGACCTTGCCTTCCGCCACGTTTTTGTCGTCCCGGCGAGCGGGGGCACGCCCCGCCAGCTCACCACCGGCCGGTTCGACCACGACGGGCCGGTTTCCTGGAGCCGCGATGGCCGCCAGATCTATTTCTCGGCCAACCGCAACGAGGGCTGGGAACTGCAAACCATCGAAAGCGATATCTACGCTGTCGATGTCGCCAGTGGCCGGCTCGACCAGTTCACCTCGGGCAGCGGCGCGGAAGTGAACCCGCAGGTCTCCCCGGATGGCGCCCGCGTCGCCTTCGTCTGCATGCCGCATGTGAAGCGCCCGGTGTGGCAGGTCGATGTCTGCGTGAAGAACCGCGATGGCAGCGGGGCCCGCAACCTCACCCAGAGCCTCGACCGCGAGGTCGGCGATATCCGCTGGGGCGGCAACCGCGCGATCCACTTCACCTATGACGATCGCGGCATGAAGAAGATCGGGCGGGTCACGCTCGACGGGCGCGTCACGACCGTGGCCGAGGGCCTTGGCGGTACCACCCTGGGCCGCCCCTACACCAGCGGCACATACGACGTGGCGGCCGATGGCTCGCTTGCCTGGACCGCTGGGACCAGCCAGCGCCCGGCCGACCTTGCCGTTCGCCGCAGCGGACGCACGCGCACGCTGACCGCGCTCAACGAAGACATCCTGGCCCACCGTGCGCTTGGGCAGGTGCACGAGATCACATACAGGTCCAGCTTCGACGGGACCGAGATCCAGGGCTGGTATGTCACCCCGCCCGGCTTCGATCCGAGCAAGAAGTACCCGCTGATCCTCGAAATCCACGGCGGCCCGCATGCGGCCTATGGTCCGCATTTCAGCGCCGAGGTCCAGCGCTTCGCCGCCGAGGGCTATGTCGTGTTCTACGACAACCACCGCGGCTCGACCTCCTATGGCGAGGACTTCGCCCTGCTGCTCGAACACAAATATTCGAGCGAGGAGGATGCGGCCGATCACATGTCCGGCGTCGATGCGATGATCGCCAAGGGCTTCATCGATGAAGACAATCTGTTCGTGACGGGCGGGTCGGCGGGCGGGATTGCCACGGCTTATCTTGTCGGGCTGACGGATCGCTTCAAGGCGGCGGTCGCGGCCAAGCCTGTTATCAACTGGCTTTCGAAAACGCTGACGGCGGATAGCTACATCTTCCAGACCTACCACCAGTTCCCCGCCCTGCCGTGGGAAGACCCGATGCACTACTGGAAGCGTTCGCCGCTTAGCCTTGTTGGCAACGTGACCACGCCGACCATGCTTTTGACCGGCGAGGAGGATCACCGCACGCCGATCACAGAGAGCGAGCAATTCTACCAGGCGCTCAAGCTTCGCGGGGTCGACACCATGCTGATCCGCGTGCCAGGCAGCGCCCACGGGATTGCGGCCAGGCCCTCGCGCCTTATCGCCAAGACAGAAAACATCCTCGCCTGGTTCGCCCGCTACCGGACGGACCTTGGCGAGGCAGAACAGACGGGAGAGAGCAAGTGAGCAAGTTCGGTTTCGAAAGCACGGCGGACGAAGTCCTCGAAGGCCAGGACCTTTCGGGGCGCACCGCGCTGATCACCGGCGGCTATTCGGGCCTCGGCAAGGAAACCGCGCGGGCCATGGCGGCAAGAGGCGCGCATATCATCCTTTCCGGACGCGATGCGGCCAAGCTCGACGAAGCGGCCGCCGAAATCGCTGGCGAAACCGGGGCGATGGTCGATACGCTGGTGTGCGATCTCGCCTCGCTCGACAGCGTGCGCACAGCGACCGACGAGGCCAAGGCGCGCTTCGACAAGATTGACCTGCTGATCAACAACGCCGGTGTCATGGCCTGTCCCCTGGGACGCACGGCCGACGGGTTCGAGATGCAGTTCGGCACCAACCACCTCGGCCATTTCCTCTTCACCAACCGCCTCGTGCCGCTGGTCGAGAAGGGCACGGCGCCGCGTATCGTCAACCTGTCGAGCCGCGGCCACCATATCGACGAAGTCCATTTCGACGACCCCAACTACCACGAGCGCGAATACGAAAAGTGGCAGGCCTACGGGCAGTCGAAGACCGCCAACATCCTCTTTGCTGTCGGCCTTGAACAGCGGCTCGCCGATAAGGGCATCCATTCCTATGCGCTGCATCCCGGCGGCATTCACACAAACCTCGGGCGCCACATGTCCGAAGAGGACATGGCCAGCCTGATGGAACGCATCCGCAAGTCGGCCGAGGAAAGCGGCCAGAAGCCGCAGCCGATGAAGACCATCCCGCAGGGCGCAGCGACGACCTGCTGGGTCGCGACCACCGATGCGGTAGCCGACAGTGGCGGGCTCTATTGCGAGGACTGCCACGTCGCCGACCAGGACGACGAGGATACGATGGGCGGTGTGCGCAGCTACGCGATCGACGCGGACAAGGCCGAGCGTTTGTGGGCGATGAGCGAGGAAATGGTCGGCGAGAGCTTCGCCTACTAAGCGAGTTGTTCGACCAGCCCTTCGCCAACCCAGCGAGCCAGCATGGCGCCTGCCTCGGCGATGGCGGCGTCTTCGCCCAGGGTATCGACCAGGCCTGCGCAAACCTCGGCAAAAGTCGCGCCTCGCTGGAAGGCGAGCAGAGCCGCGCCTTCCCACGCGGGCCGCAGCACGAAGACCGGCCGTTCTCCTTCGCGCCAGACTATCGCGCAGTGCGCGCTTTCGAGCGCGGCAAGGTCAGCCTCTCCTTCCTCGCTAGCGAGCGAAGACCAGAGGCGCACGAGGTCGAAAGAGGCTTCCAGCACCGACACGCCCGGAACAAGGGATAGCCTGAGGCCTTCCCAATCCGCTTCGCCGAACCCGGCGCAGGCCGTACCGAACTCCGCCACGCCGAGCGCCTGCGCATCGCGCACCACGAAGACCGTGTGCATGGCCCATTCAAGCGCCGCCAGCTCGGCAACATCGGGGTCGTTTGCGAAAAGCTCCGCGCAGGTTTCCGGAAATCCCGCGCCGGCCAGGTCCAGGGTCCAGCTGCTAGGCGGATGGGCGATGCAGTGATGCGCCGCCGCCTGACGGAAGGCGGCCTCACCCACCAGCCGTTCGGTTCGCTCGAAGGTCGAGCGCAGGGCTTCGATTAGCGCGCTGCGGTAGTTGTTGCGGTAGATCGCAAAGCCGCGGCCCTGACTGGCTTTCCAGCCGGCCGGAAGCGGGGCGGCCTCGTCCAGTATCGCGCCGAGGAAGGCCGCCTGCCGCTGGGCAAGCGCGCTCATGCGGCAACACTCCGGCCAGACGCCGCCGCCATGAAGCGCGCGCGGTCGAGCTCGAGCAGGAGATCGGAGAGCGGAGGGATCTTGTCGTCGCGCTCGATCATGGTCGCGACCGGGCCCGTTTTCATGATGACTTCGGCGTAGAGGTCCCAGACACCGTCGCTCACGTCGCGGTCGTGGGTGTCGACGATGATCTCGCCCGGTTCGTGCCCGGCAAGATGGATCTGCCGCACCCGGTCGAGCGGCAGGCCGGCAATGTAGTCGCGGGCCGAGAAACCGTGGTTGTGCGCGCTCACATAGACGTTGTTGACGTCGAGCAGCAGGTAGCATCCCGTGCGCTGCGCCATGGCGGAGAGGAACTCCCATTCGGCCATCTCGTCCTCGGGGAAGGCGAGGTAGCTCGACGGATTCTCGAACAGCATCGGCCGCCCAAGCGCTTCCTGCGCGCGATCGATGTTTGCGCAGACCGCATCGAGCGCTTCTTGTGTGAGAGGGAGCGGCAGGAGATCATGGCTGTTGTGCGCGCTGGTGCGGGTCCAGCACAGGTGATCGGAGACCCAGAGCGGTTCGATCCGGTCGGCCAGTGCGCGCAGGCGCTCAAGATACTCGACGTCGAGACCATGGGCAGAGCCGATCGACATCGACACGCCGTGCAGGATCACAGGATGCTTGCTGCGCACCTCTTCCAGCACACGCAGCGGCTTGCCGCCCTCGACCATGTAGTTTTCGCTGATGACCTCGACGAAATCGACCGGCACTTCTCCTTCGAGGAAGTCGGCATAGTGGGTGCGCCTGAGGCCCAGGCCAAAGCCGTCGAACGGGGGGATAGCGGTCATCGCGGGTCCTTGATCGGGAAGAAGGTTGGCGGCCCGGCACCTCGGGAGGGGGGACGGAGAGAGTGCCGGGCCGCGCGTTCGGGCTCTTGGGTTGCCCGAATGCTGGGTGCGAAGCGGTTAGCCGAGGTCGCCGATCGTGCCGCCCTTGGCGAGGCAGTCGCCGGCCTTCATGGCCTTGAAGCCGTGGCCCTTGCACTCGTTCTGGCCCTTGCAGGCGTTCTCGGTGGTCGCGCAGTCGGCCTGACCCTTGCACGAGTGGATGCCGTAGCAGTGGACGGTGTCGTCGGAATTGAGCGCGCGGCCGGTGCTGCCGGCGGGCGCGTCAGCGGCAAAGGCCGCCATCGAGGACAGGGCGAAAGCGGCAGCGGCAGCAGCGGCGGCGGGTTTACGAAGTGTGGTCATGATTGGGGTGATCCCTTTTGAATGTGTCGCGGTGTGCAGGAGCGCACACAGTGTCAGCATTCGGCCCGCCACCCCGGCCGGTTACACGGCAGAAATTTTTTCGCGGCCTGTAACGCTTCCCGATCTCTTCCCGAATGACAGGCCAGTTCCGGCGCCGATGCCGGGGCGCCCCCCACTCACGAAGTTTTGAAGAGAGACACTGCCATGAACACCAACTCGATTGCCCGCATCGCTGGCCTCGCCCTCACCGCCAGCGTCGCCGCCGGCCTCGCCGCCACCCCGGCAGCCGCCCAGAAGAAGCCGATGGAAAAGTGCTACGGCGTCGCCAAGGCCGGCGAGAACGACTGCGCCGCCGGGCCCGGCACCAGCTGCGCCGGTACCTCGACCCGCGATTACCAGGGCAACGCCTGGAAGCTCGTCCCCAAGGGCAGCTGCGAAAGCATCTCGACGCCCAAGGGCAAGGGTTCGCTGACCGAAATCAAGCGCTGATCGGCGCTAAGACCTAGTCACACGAGGTAAGCCATGCAGACCCTTCTCGCCCGCTACGACACCCTGGCCGCTTGGCTCGCATCGCGCGTGCCGGAAGGGCTTGCCCTGCTGCTTACCCGTGTGGCCTTCGCCGGGATATTCTGGCGCTCTGGCCGCACCAAGGTCGAGGAGGGTTCGCTCCTCTCGATCAGCGACCAGGCCTATTTCCTGTTCGAGTACGAATACACCGGCCTGCCCATTCCCGTCTCCATCGCGACCCCGATGGCAACCTGGGCCGAGCACCTCTTCCCCCTCCTCCTGGTGCTCGGCCTTTTTACCCGCTTCTCCGCGGCCGCGCTGCTGGTGATGACGCTGGTGATCCAGTTCTTCGTCTATCCCGACGCCTGGTGGCAGACGCACATCCTGTGGGTCGCCATGGCCGCCATCCTGATCTCGCGCGGTGGCGGAGTGTTCTCCGCCGACGCCCTGCTCGCCTCGCGGCGTGCCAGCTGATAGCGTGATCGAAGAGGGGAGAGCGCAATGATTGCCGACGAAGCCAGCCTGGCCCGTTTGATGACGGCCTCGCAGAAGGGCGATGCCAGCGCCTACCGCGTGCTGCTCTCGGAAATCCAGATGTGGCTGGAGCGGTACTTCCGCCGCCGGGTCGCCCCGGCCCAGCTCGACGATCTGGTGCAGGACGTGATGATGGCGGTGCACGCCAAGCGCGCGACCTGGGATCCGACCCGGCCCTTCCTCCCCTGGCTGGCGGCGATCGCCCGCTATCGCTGGGTCGATCACCTGCGCAAGGTTTACCGCAAGGCGGAAGACGAATTGGGCGATTACGACGCCGCCGAAGACAGCGAGGAAGAAGCCGTGATGGCGCGCATGAGCCTCGAGCGGCTCTTCGTTCACCTGCCCGACAAGCAGAGCGAAGTGATCGAGCTTGTAAAGATCGAGGGGCTTTCGATTGCCGAAGCCTCAGCCAAGACCGGCCAGAGCGAAAGCCTGGTCAAAGTAAACATCCATCGCGGCCTCAAGAAGCTTGCCGCGCTCGTAGAGAAAGCAGACTGACATGAACCGGGTCCCCAACCCCCTGATCGACGACCTTGCGGCCGATCTGACCCCTGTGAAGCCGATGAAGCTTGTCCACGGCATTGCCTTGGTGGCGCTGGCCATGGCCGGCACCGTGGTGCTGGTCGAGCTGATCGACGGATTGTGGCGCGGCATCCTGTCGGGCCGCGCATCGGCGTTTTTCTTCATCGCCAACGGCATGCTCGGCCTGCTGGGCGCGGCGAGCGCGCTTGCCGTCATCCGCATGGCCGGCCCAAGGGTGGGCAATTCGCACGATGGCGCGCGCTGGTCGCTGGCGATGTTCGCCATCCTGCCGGCTGCCGCGCTGGTCATGCTCGGCCTTCAGGGCAACCTCAGCGAGGTGACCCAGGACCCCTACGGCATCGAATGCTTCCTCGGCGGGGCCTTCTTCTCGCTACTGACGTTCGGGGCGCTGACCGTGTGGCTGCGCCGCGGTGCGCCGGTTTCGCCCGCTACGGCCGGGACCTTCACCGGCATTGCCGCCGGGGCGCTCGGCAGCTTTGCCTATGGCCTCGCCTGCCCCATCGACACGCTGGCGCATCTTGCCACCTGGCACGCGCTGCCCGTGGTCGCCGGGGCACTTCTGGGGCGGGTCGTCGTACCGCCGCTCGTCCGCTGGTAAGGCACATTCGTCCGGCCCGCGCTTGCCAAGCGGGCCGGACAGGCCCACCCCTCGCCCAGCAAATTCCAGAGGGGAAAGACCATGAAAACCTTTGCCGCCGCGATCGCGCTTGCCGTCGCGCTGCCCGCCGCTCCGCTTCTTGCGCAGGACCAGACCGAAGCGCCCGCGACCCCCCAATGGGTCGAAACGAGCAACGCCTACACGCAGAAGCTGATCGAATTCGAAGCCTCGATCTTCCCGACCGGGGCGAGCTTTGCCGGCTATGAACAGTACGACGGGCTCGTGAACGACATGGCCCTCGACCGGGATGAACGCTACGTCGCCGGCGCAAAGGCACTGCGCGCCGAGTTCACTGCCGCCATGGCAAGCGAAACCAACGCCTACGTCAAGCAGGACCTGCAGATCCTGATCGACGCGATCGACCGCAACATCGAAGGCACCGAGCTCGGCAACCGCTACATGCTCGAGTTTTCCGAAGTGCCGCAGGGCATGTTCCAGACGGTCGGCTCGCTGCTCTCGGAACAGACCGCCCCCAACCGCCGCGCCAAGGCGCTCGAACTGCTACAGCGCTACACCGGCACCTATCCCGGCACCGAGCCCATGACCGAGCTCGCCAAGCGCCGCTTCGAAGCCAGCCGGGGCGAAGGCAAGATGGGCCCCTATGTGGTCGAGGTGCAGGAATCGATCGGCAAGATCCCGACCTTTGCCAGCGGCATCCGCGAGCTGTTCGCCAAGTACGAGATCGAAGGCGCAGAGGAAGCGCTCGACGCGATGGACGCGCAGTTTGCCGACTACGCGACCTGGACCGAAGAGGTCGTGCTTCCTGCCGCACGGCAGGACCCGCGCATGCCCGAAGAGCTCTACGCGCTGGCGCTCAAGAACTGGGGCATCGACATCGATCCGCGCGAAGCCATGAGCCGTGCGCGCCGGGGGTTCTACGAAATCCGCGCCCAGATGGAGGCACTCGCGCCGCAGATCGCGGCCGAAAACGGCTGGAGCGAAACCGACTACCGCTCGGTCATGGGCAAGCTGAAAGAGCGCACGATCCCGAACGAGGAGATCGAGGCCTACTACCGCGACGTGAATGCCCAGCTCGAAGCCAAGATCCGCGAGCACGATATCGTTTCCCTGCCGGAGTACGAGCTCGCCATGCGGGTCGCCTCGGCCGCCGAAAGCGCCGCCCAGCCCGCCCCGCACATGCGCCCGCCGCGCCTGATCGGGAACACGGGCGAACAGGGCACATTCGTCCTCACGGTCAGCAACCCGACCGCAGCGGAAGGCGAAGCCTATGACGACTTCAACTTCCCGGCCGCCAGCTGGACGCTGAGCGCGCACGAGGCACGGCCCGGCCACGAAATGCAGTTTGCTGCTTTGGTGGAACAGGGCGTCAGCCTCGCCCGCCTGCTCTACGCCTTCAACAGCGTGAACGTGGAAGGCTGGGCGCTCTACGCCGAAGCGGAAATGCTTCCGCACGAGCCGATCGAGGGCCAGTTCGTCGCCCAGCAGTTCCGCCTGCTGCGCGCTGCACGCGCCTTCCTCGACCCGATGCTCAACATGGGCCTCATCAGCCGCGAGGACGCCGAGCGCGTACTGCGCGAGGACGTCCAGCTTTCGGGCCCGATGACCAAGCAGGAGCTCGACCGCTACCAGTATCGCATGCCCGGTCAGGCCGGCAGCTACTATTATGGCTATCGCAAGCTGCTCGACCTCAGGGTCGAGGCGGAAGTCGCGCTGGGCGAAGCGTTCAACGAGAAGGCTTTCAACGACTTCCTGCTGAGCCAGGGTATCATCCCGCTGGAGCTGATGGCCAAGGCCGTGCGCGAGGAATTCATTCCCTCGCAGCGCTAAGGCATAGTTGAACTCAGGACGCCGCCGATCCGCCTGTGGTGGGTCGGCGGCGTTCCGTATCGAAGATCGCCACGGCGGCAAGGAAGGTGGCGATAATCATCAGGAATTCGCCGCCGTCCTCGAACCACGCGTGAAATTCGATGAGCGCCCGGCTCTTGTCCCCCCAGCTGGTCGCCGCATCGGCGAGGATGCCGAAGAAACCCGCACCGACCACTCCGACTGCCAGGATCAGGGCGTGCGTGGCAGGACGCAAGTCCGCACGGCGC
The DNA here is from genome assembly GCF_019448255.1 of Qipengyuania flava. NCBI lineage: Bacteria > Pseudomonadati > Pseudomonadota > Alphaproteobacteria > Sphingomonadales > Erythrobacteraceae > Qipengyuania > Qipengyuania flava. The sequence goes on along the minus strand of NZ_CP080410.1, from coordinate 535,246 downwards.
AGGGCTACCAGTAGCGACACGAGCCACGTCACCCCAACGAGACCAAACAGCAGCACCTCGCCAAAATCGTTGGGCGGCAAAGGCGTGCCTTGCGGCATGGCCGGGGCGACCATGTGCCCGAACCGCTCGTGGATCTGCAACGAATCGTCAGCTGTGAGATAGGCAAACAGCAGGGCGTTCACGAGGTATATCCCGGCCCTGGTGCGCCTCCACATGAGCGCAAGCATGACCGCAGTCGCAGCCAGGAGCGCGTATTCCAGATACTCCCCGAAGCCCTCGTCTTTCGAAATGAAGAACTGGGCGGGAAGAGGGGCGTCCGTCACGGCGCCATAATGCGCAGCTACATCGAGCCCCAGAAGGACGCCGGCATAGGGCAGCAGGAAGAAAGCGACCCGGCGCCACGCGAGGTTGGCGAAAAGTTCGGCAATCGCGTCCCAGGTTTCGCGCCCGAGCACTATGATGCGTGCTGGCATGAGACCCCCTCCTGCGTATTGCGTATGTCTAGCAACTGTCGCCATTCCGCAGCAAAAACGCAATCCTTCGCGCTTGTCTCGCGCGAAAAGTGAGCGATCCCATTCGGGGACGGTGCAATCGGGCCAGAACCCGAAGGACGGGCGCTCACCACTGGCGAGCGCCCGTCGGGTCGATTCACCAAAGGTTAGAAGGTAAGATACACCCCGGCGCTGAGCACCCAGGGATCGAGGCTGTGCTCGGTCTCGATAAGATCTGTCCCTCCGGCCGAGAAGGTCGCGTCTGTTCCGACAAAGTAGCGTTTGGCGTCCAGGCTGATGCCGACTCCTTTGTCGTTGACCGGGATATCGATGCCCGCCTGCAGGACGAAGCCGAACTCGCTGGAAAGGCCCACATCGTCGATGCCAAGAGCCGCGGCGTCATCGCCCACGTCCTCGCCAAAGATCATGAAGAAGGCGGGACCCGCTCCGATATAGGGCTTCACGCCATCGCCAACAGGGAAGTGAAGCTTCGCGGTCACGGTGGCCGGCAGTACGATCGCGTCGATCAGCTCGGCCCCGGCAAGCGCGCCGCGCCCCTGGACCTCGTGCGGCGTGATGCAGCAGATGGTCTCGATCGAAAAATTGGGCGACACGAAGTACTCGGCGGCCACGGTAGGAACATAGCTGTCCGAGACATTGGTCTGGCTGCCGGCCGGCAGGCCGAAGGCATCACGCGTGACATCGGTGATCTCGCCCTCGGGAAGGACCCCTGTTGCCAACACTTTGACGCGAATATCACCGGCTTCTTGCGCCGCGGCAGGCGCAGCCAGGGGCAGCGCCGCAAGCGCGGCGGCAATCAACGGAATACGGAAGGTCATACTAGTCTCTCTGTCCAGTTTATGCCTCCCCAATGAGATGAAATACTATCTCTCAGACTGGTTCCCGCAAATTTGCCGCCGATCGTAGGCCACGCCAGATCGGGGGTCGCAATTCTTACGCAAACCCGCCATATCGGCGGCATAGCAAGGCCGTATTCGCGCGGCCCGACACCGGTCTTCAGAAAGCGCCGAGCAGAACAATGAACGCAATCCGCCCCTGGCGCACGATCGAGCGCCGTCAGTCCCGCCAGATCATGGTCGGCAACGTCCCCGTAGGGGGTGATGCGCCGATCACGGTGCAGACCATGACCAACACGCCGACCGAGGACGTGGTGGCCACGCTCGACCAGATCCGCCGCTGCGAAGAGGCCGGTGCGGACATTATCCGCGTATCCTGCCCGACCGCGGAATCGACCGAGCGTTTCGACAAGATCACTAAGGCCGCGCGCGTCCCGATCGTTGCGGACATCCACTTTCACTACAAGCGCGCGCTCGAAGCGGCTGACAAGGGCGCGGCCTGCCTGCGCATCAACCCGGGCAACATCGGTAGCAGCGAACGCGTTGCGGAAGTGGTCCGCGCCGCCAAGGCCAACGGCTGCGCGATCCGCATCGGCGTCAACGCCGGCAGCCTCGAAAAGGACCTGCTCGAAAAATACGGCGAGCCCTGCCCCGAAGCGCTGATCGAAAGCGCGCTCGACCACATCAAGCTGCTGCAGGACCACGACTTCCACGACTACAAGGTCGCGGTGAAGGCCAGCGACGTTTTCCTCGCGGTCGCCGCCTATCACGGCCTTGCCGATGCGGTAGACTGCCCGCTGCATCTCGGCATCACCGAAGCCGGCGGACTGGTCGGCGGGACGGTCAAGAGTGCGATCGGCATAGGCAGCCTGCTGTGGGCCGGGATTGGCGACACGATCCGCGTCTCGCTTTCGGCAGAGCCCGAGCAGGAAGTGAAGGTCGGCTACGAGATCCTGAAGAGCCTCGGCCTGCGAACCCGCGGTGTCCGCGTAGTCTCCTGCCCCAGCTGTTCGCGTCAGGGTTTCGACGTGATCCGCACCGTCGAAACGCTCGAAAAGCGGCTCGAACACATCAAGACGCCGATGAGCCTTTCGGTCCTTGGCTGCGTGGTCAACGGGCCGGGCGAAGCGCGTGAGACCGATATCGGCATTACCGGCGGCGGAAACGGCAAACACATGGTCTACCTCTCCGGCGTGACCGACCACCATGTGCAGAGCGACGACATGCTCGACCATATCGTCAAGCTGGTCGAGGAAAAGGCCGCCCTTATCGAAGCCGGCGAAGCGGTGGCCTTCGACCCCCACGCCAAGGAGGCCGCCGAGTAAGATGGAACGCGCCCAGACCGATTATCTCATCATCGGTGCGGGCGCGGTCGGCCTCACCTTTGCCGACACCCTGCTCGCAGAAGACCCCGAGGCGCACGTCACCTTCGTCGACAAGCACGCCAAGCCGGGCGGTCACTGGAACGACGCCTACAGCTTCGTCGCGCTGCACCAGCCGAGCACGAGCTACGGCGTAAACTCGCTCGCCTTCCCGGGCGAACATGTCGACTCGACCGGCCACAACGCCGGCATGCTGGCACTGGCGAGCGGACCCGATGTGCTCGCCTATTTCGAGCGCGTGATGGACACGGTGCTGATGCCTACCGGCCGGGTCACCTATTATCCCCTGTCCGAATACCGCGGCGACGGGCGCATCGTGCAGCTCCTGTCGGGTGAGGAAACGCATGTCGAGATCCGCCGCCGCGAGGTCGATGGTACGTTCTACCAGACCTCAGTTCCCTCGACGCATACCCGCAACTTCGCCGTCGCCGACGGCGTGCGGATCGAACCTCCCGGTGCGCTGCCCGGGTTGTGGATGCAGACTGACAACCTGCCCGCACACTATGTCGTGCTCGGCGCGGGCAAGACGGCGATGGACACGGTCATCTGGCTGCTCGAAGCAGGTGTACCGGAAAGCGCGGTAAGCTGGGTCCGTCCGCGCGAATCCTGGCTGATAAACCGCAGCCGCGTTCAACCGGGTGAAGCCGGGTTCGACAAGGCGATGGACTGGCAGATCGCGCACTTCAAGTCAGCCATCGGTGCCAAGGACGGTGCCGAGATGCTGAGGCTGATGGGCGAAGACGGCCATTTCCTTCGCATCGATGAGAACATCGAGCCGGAAATGTTCCACTACGCCACGATCTCCGAAGGGGAGATCGACATCCTGCGCCGGGTGACCAACGTCATCCGGGCCGGCCGCGTGCAGCGGATCGACCCGGGCAAGCTCGTCTTCGCCGGGGAAACGGTCGACGTGCCGGAGAACACGCTGTTCGTCGACTGTACCGCATCGGCCGTGCCCTTCGAAGCGCGCCAGCAGCGTTCGCCCGTCTTTACGCAGGACCGCATTGTCCTGCAGCCGCTTCACGTGCCGCTTGTCACGCTCAGCGCCGCCGTGGCCGCCTATCTCGAAGTCCACGGGAAGGATGATGCGGAGCGCAATGCGCTTGCAACGCCAGGTCCGCTCACCGACACGCCGCAGACCTACCCCTACGCCTACATGACCACCATGGCGAACCGCCGGGCCTGGTCGCAGCATTCCGGCCTCGCCGCCTTCCTGGCGCAATCGCGGGTCGACCCGATGGGCCCGACCCTTGCCGCGCTGATGGCAAAGCAGAGCCCCTTGCTCGCCCGGATGGCTGAAATGGGCGAGTGGGCGCAGAAGGCGACACCCGACCTGATGCGGCTCGGCATGCAGGCGGCTGCGCTCCACGAAAAGACCAGCTGACAGCAACGCGAGCCGGGCTTTACCCGGATTTAACGCCGCAGGGCGCACCATATGCGCCATGCGTGAAGCCGTTTTTCTTGCTGTTGCCGTCGTGGCCTTTGTCGGCGCCGCTTTCGTGCCCGGCGGGGCGATGGATTCGGCTACCGAAAGCGCGGAAACGCTGGTCGAGGCAGAACCGCGCGTGCTTCACGCCGGGTCTGCGCCCTCTGCAGGCAAAGGCGACAGCTACGCCGCATGGGCCGCGGGTTCGACCGCATTGCCGCGATCGGCCGACGGGCATTTCTACGCCGATGCCGCTGTGAACGGCGCTTCGGTCAACTTCCTCGTCGACACCGGGGCGAGCATGGTCGCGCTGACCGGTGCCGATGCCCGCGCGGCCGGCATCCACTGGTCCGACGCCGATGTTCGCGCGGTAGCGCGCGGCGCTTCCGGCCCGGTCTATGGCGTCAACCTGACGCTCGACCGCGTGACCCTCGGCGGTCACGAGGCGCGCAATGTCAGCGCCATCGTCGTACCCGAAGGGCTCGGTATCTCCCTGCTCGGCCAGAGCTTCCTTTCGACGATCCAGCCGGTCCGGATCGAGAACGACCAGATGGTGCTCGGGGGCTAGCGCTCCGCAAGCGGGGTCGCGGCGCGGCCCTTCGCGGTGGTGATCAGATAGTCATAGCCGAGAACGGTAAAGCGCGTCATCGGGTCGAGGCCCTGCAAGCCCTTGTTGCGCAGCGCCCGCTTCACAGGCTCCATCGGAATCACGAAATGCCCTTCGCCGGCATCGACTGGGCCAAGGTCCACTCCGGCCTGTTCCAGGGCCGCGCGCAGCTTTCCGGCGTCGACCTGCTTGATGGCAAACGGTCCATCGGGCGATGGCATGACCCCAATCTGCTCGCCTGCGAGCGGCAGGTAGGCGATGTGCAAGACCTCCATGGCGTTTGCCGCAGCCATGCCCTCAAGGAGTGAGCCGAGGTCGAAGGTCGCCATGGACGAGGTCGATCGTCCGGCATGGGTGGAGCCGCCCTTCAGGATCACCTTGGGCGGCTTGCCCTCGCGGCGCGCGGCCGTGTGATAGGCGTCGAGGAAGGTTTCGCGGATGAGCGCGACCCGGTCGAGATTGTTGTCCAGTCCACGCCCCTTCAGGTAGTGGCCGTATATCTTCGCGCTTCGCTCCATCGCATCGACAAGGGCGAGCTTTACGCTGTCCGCGGCGAACGCCTCACGAAGCGCCGCCCATTGCTCGGGCGTTGCGGCGAAGAAGAACACGGCCCCCTGATTGCCGCTCGAAAAGGCTTCACGCTCTGTCGCAAGCAGCTCTGACAAGAGCGCGCGCGCCTCGTCGCTGGCGCCCTCCTGCAGCTCGGCAAAGTGGATCAGGGGGGAACCTATGAACTCCTGGTCCCAGCCCCACAGACGTCCGCGTTCGAGGAATTTCTCGGCGGCCTGCGCTTCCTCGCGCATGTTGAGGAATGGCACCGCCAGGGGAATGCCTTCAAGCCGCCCGGCAAGCGCTTCGGTCCCGCCATCGGAAAGAACATCGCCAAGCCACTGGGTCGAATAGGGACCGACTTCGATGGCGTAGGTATCGAAGCCGTAGCTCGCTCCCTCGACGCTCATCGCCGTCACCAGGCGGGGAGCATCGGCAAACCCATGGTCTTCGCCAATCGCCACGAACTGGGCATCGGCAAGCTCGGCCCGCAGCGGGTCCGCACCTGGTCCGGCAAGACCGCTTTCGCCGAACTCGATTGCCATTGGCTCGATGGTAGGAGTATCGCCGGCGTCCTGCGCGCTGGCGGGCGCGGCCATGAGCGAAACGGCAAGGGCAGCAAGGGCGGGCAGGCGCATGATCCACTCTCCAATGGTGTATTATGTGAATAACTCACTAAGGAGTGGCGGCAGGTCGGTCAAGCAATCCGTTTATGGTCCCGCAAGGCGTTCCGTGGTAATGCATCACCCATGAATCGGCGCGATATCCTCAAGGGAACGCTGGCGGCCGGGGCCGCAGCCGCCCTGCCCACACGCCTCTTTGCGCAGGCCAATCCCACCGCTGCGCGCGATGCCAGGCTGCTGGCCATTGCCCGCGAGGAGCTTGAACGTGTCGGTAGCAAGGTCTGGCGCAAGGACATTGTCGGCCTCGCCGATTTCGGGCTGCATTCCGCCGAGAAGCGCTTCCACTTCGTCGATGTCGAGAACGAGCGCGTGGCGAGCTATCACGTGAGCCACGGGACCGGTTCCGACGGCGAGCACGACGGCTGGCTCAAGCGCTATTCGAATATCGAGGGGAGCGAAGCCTCCAGCCGCGGCGCCTTCATGACCCGCAGCTGGTACGTGGGCCGCTATGGCACTTCGATCCGCCTCGATGGTCTCGACGAGACGAATTCCAACGCCCTGCCGCGTGCCATCGTGATGCACCAGGCGAATTACGCGACACCCGAGCATGTCGACCGCTGGGGCCGCCTCGGCCGCTCGAACGGCTGTTTCGCGATGGGCCCGGTCCAGTTCGACCGCGCGCTGATCGACTTGTCCGGCGGACGTCTGCTGGTGGCGGGAAGCTATGGCCTCGCCGAAGACGGCAGCACCGTTCGCCCGCCGGTGTCGCAGTACGATCTGCTGCAACGCGACGACGGCTCGACCTTCAGCCGCACCAATCCCGGCGTTTTCTAAGCCCTCTTAGCTGGTCTGCAGGTCGTCGATGATCTCGACGACTTCCTCGCTCGTCTTGCGCGCCCGCTCCCGCTGGCGCGGCGCGTCGAGCGCGGCGAGCACCGGCGCATCACGGCCGTAGATGTCGTCGAACTGGCGCAGCTCGCCGTTCACATCCACGCCGTACGTGAAATAGGTGATATAGGCGGGCCACTGCTTTTCCATCGGATAGCGCGTGTACTTGCGCGAAGCCGTGATCTCGGAAACTTCCTGCTGGATCGCGGGCAGGTCTTCACGGCTCGAAGCGTTGCCGAGCATGGCCATGGTCATGGCCAGCTCGCGCGCACCCTGCACGCGGATGCAGCCGTGGCTAAGCGCACGGTTGTCGCGCGCGAACAGCGCCTTGGCCGGCGTGTCATGGAAGAAGATCGCGTGCGGGTTGGGCATGTCGAGCTTCATCAGGCCGAGCGAATTGCCCGGCCCCGGCTGCTGGACCACAGTGACCCAGCCGTTGGCGCCCTTGGTCGCCTTGTAGCCATTGGCCCGTGCCCAGCCGGGATTGTTCAGCACGCGGGCACCCAGCCCCTCACCCTTCACGATCGATTGCGGCACGGTCCAGGTCGGGTTGAAGATCACCGCTTCGACCATCTCGGCAAGCTGCGGCGTCGCGGTACGGCCGGGTTTGCCGACGACCACGCGGTAATTCTTGATGATCTTGTCGTTGACCGTCAGCCGCAGCTGGTACTCTGGCACGTTGGACAGCAGGTAGCGCTTGCCGAGGTCGCGGGCGAGCCAGCGCCAGCGGTCCATATTCGCCCGGATGAGCTTGCGCTTCGCAGGATCGGTGGTGACGGCAAGCTCGTCGCGCAGGCGCGCATAATCGGGCGAGGTCGGATTGAGCGCCTCGAGCGTGGCTGCGATCCGGCCGGTCTCGGTGGCCGCTTCGAGCAGGCGGTGGGTCGGCAGGCGATCGGCGTCGGGATCGACCACGAACCACTGGCGGCGCGATTCCATCGGAGTGCGGCCATCGCGCAGATCTTCGACCAGCCAGACGAAAATCTCGCTCGCCACTGCGTTCAGCGCGTCGCCTTCGCCGCCCGCGATGGCGGCCTCGAGATCGGCGCTGCGGTAATCGGCGGGCACAAGGCCTTCCGCCTCTGTGCGTGGGATGAAGGCGAGCAGTTCGCGCGCCTGGCCTACCGTCCATTCGCGGACGTAGACCGGCAGCTGCTGCACCACTTCGCCCGATTCCATCTGGATATCGCCAAAGGTCTCGGCAACGCTCGGCTGCTGCGCGCTCATCGGCGTGGATTGCGTGAAATCGGGCAGTTCTTCGCTAGCAACCGTTTCCGGTTCGGGTGGCAGCAAGTCCACCGGACCCGTGTCCTGCGCCATAACGGCACTTGCCCCAAGGGCCGCCGCAGCGGCGGTTCCTGCCAGAAAACGAAAGCGCATCATCGTAACCCTAAAAGTCCCAGGGCGTGCCCCTGCAGCGCGCCCGAAGGGAATATTAACCCAAGCCGGGCCGCTAATCCATCACTCCCGCTTTCGCGCAGCTGAATTAGCGGCTGACGGGCGGGCAAAGCAGCGATACAGCCCCGTGCATGAAGGCGGACAACCCTCTCTTGCCCCTTGCGGTCACCGCCTTTGCGGTGGCGAGCCTGTCGCTGATGGACGCCTTCATGAAAAGCGCCGCCCTGGCCGTAGGCGCGCTGACCGCCGCCTGGCTGCGCTCGGCGCTGGCGACCAGCATTGCCCTGCCGCTGTGGCTCTCGCGCGGAGGGCGCTGGCCCAAACGCGAGGTCCTCAAGCTGCATCTGCAACGCTCGGTCGTGGCGACCTTCATGGCGCTGACCTTCTTTTACGCCATCACCAAGCTTCCGCTGGCTGAAGCCATCGCGATCAGCTTCATCGCTCCTCTGATCGCGCTCTATCTTGCGCGCATCATGCTCGGCGAGACGATCCGAAAGGAGGCCATCATCGCCTCTCTGCTGGGGTTTGCTGGGACACTCGTCATCATCGGCGGCAAGGTGGGAGAAGCGGATTTCGACGAGGAGACCGCGCTCGGCCTTGCCTCGATCCTAACCTCAGCTTTGCTCTACGCTTACAGCTTCATCCTGATCCGCCGGCAATCGCAGGTCGCAGGTCCGTCGGAAATCGCTACCTTCCATTCAGGGGTTTCGGTCGTGCTTTTGGGATTGGCCGTGCCGTTCCTGTTCGAAATGCCCGACCGCTCGACCTGGATCGACCTGGTCGCGGCGGCCTTGCTGACTGTGGCAGGCGCCATGGCGTTTGCCTGGGCCTACGCCCGGGCCGAGGCGCAGGTTCTCGTACCGCTCGAATATTCGGGCTTCCTGTGGGCCTCGCTGTTCGGCTGGTTGTTTTTCTCGGAGGATCTGACCGCACCGACCGTCATCGGCACCGCGATAATCATCGGATCCTGCTGGGTCGCCACGCGCCGGCCCCGGCCTGCCGCCAGCTAGTCCGCCTTGGCGATCGGTCCGGCGGTTGCCGCTTCTGCCGATCGGTCGGCAAAGGTGAAGGCCGCCGTAAAGCAGCCGGCAACGCCGAGCGCCGCAGCCGTGATTGCGATACGAAGGTGCTTTTGCGAGCGCTTCTTTTTCGGCTCTGTCATCGTTTTCTCCATCCCCGGGAGCGTCTTCGCCCTCTCGAGAGTACATGCCCCAATTTAGCCTTAATAAGCCCTGAAGCGGTGCGACCGTTCCCCAAAAGGTCTATGTTGCACTGCCGCAGACTTGATTTTTCCCGCGTTCCGGCGCAGGTGCGCGGCACATTCCGCCGCCCCGCCCATTGGTCGGGTGACGGCCCCCTAACGAAAGGACAGATGCGCGCATGACCCAGGTCGGCAAGGACACGCTCGGAACCCGCTCCACCCTCACCGTGAACGGCAAGGATTACGCCTATTATTCCTTCGCCAAGGCCGAGGAAAAAATCGGCGATGTGTCGAAGCTTCCTTTCAGCCTGAAGGTCCTGCTGGAAAACATGCTGCGCTTCGAGGACGGCGGCTTCACCGTCTCGACCGATGACGTCCAGGCGATTGCCGACTGGCAGAAGAACCCGGCGACCGGCAAGGAAATCCAGTATCGCCCGGCGCGCGTGCTGCTGCAGGACTTCACCGGCGTGCCCTGCGTGGTCGACCTTGCCGCCATGCGCGATGCGATTTCGAAGCTCGGCGGCGATACCGCCAAGATCAACCCGCAGGTTCCGGTGAACCTCGTGATCGACCACTCGGTCATGGTCGACGAATTCGGTCACCCCAAGGCCTTCGAAAAGAACGTCGAACTCGAATACGCCCGCAACGCGGAACGTTACGACTTCCTCAAGTGGGGCTCGAAGAGCTTCCAGAACTTCACCGCCGTGCCCCCGGGCACCGGCATCTGCCACCAGGTGAACCTTGAGTATCTGGGCAAGGGCGTGTGGTCTTCCGAAGGCACCGACGGCCAGATGGTCGCCTATCCCGACACCTGTGTCGGCACCGACAGCCACACCACCATGATCAACGGCCTCGGCGTGCTGGGCTGGGGCGTCGGCGGGATCGAAGCCGAAGCGGCCATGCTCGGCCAGCCGGTCTCGATGCTGATCCCCGAAGTCGTCGGCTTCAAGCTGACTGGCGCGATGGCCGAAGGTGTCACCGCCACCGACCTCGTGCTGACCTGCGTGCAGATGCTGCGCGAAGTCGGCGTGGTCGGCCGTTTCGTCGAATTCTACGGCGAAGGCGTTGCCAACCTCACCCTCGCCGACCGTGCGACGATCGCCAACATGGCGCCCGAATATGGCGCGACCTGCGGCTTCTTCGGCATCGACGACAAGACCCTCGAATACATGCGCCTCACCGGCCGCGACGAAGACACGATCGCGCTGGTCGAAGCCTATTCGAAAGAACAGGGCATGTGGTTCACGCCGGAGAACGAGCCGGTCTTCACCAAGACCCTCGAGCTCGACATCTCCAAGGTCGTACCCAGCCTCGCCGGCCCGAAGCGCCCGCAGGACCGCGTCGCGCTGCCGCAGGTGGACGAGCTGTTCAACGGCGACCTCAAGTCGCTCTACAAGAAGGACGCGCCGGTTCGCGTCGATGTCGAAGGCAAGGACCATGATGTCGGCGACGGCGACGTCGTGATCGCGGCCATCACCAGCTGCACCAACACCTCCAATCCCGACGTGCTGATCGCCGCCGGCCTCGTCGCCAAGAAGGCGCGCGAGAAGGGCCTGGCGCCCAAGCCGTGGGTCAAGACCAGCCTCGCACCGGGCTCGCAGGTCGTCACCGACTATCTCGAGAAGAGCGGCCTGCAGGACGATCTCGACGCCATGGGCTTCGACCTCGTCGGCTATGGCTGCACCACCTGCATCGGCAACTCGGGCCCGCTCGCCCCGCCGATTTCGAAGGCGATCAACGGCAACGACATCGTCGCCGCTTCGGTTCTCTCGGGTAACCGCAACTTCGAAGGCCGCGTGTCGCCCGACGTGCGCGCCAACTTCCTCGCCTCGCCGCCGCTCGTGGTCGCCTACTCGATCCTCGGCACGGTCACGACCGACATCACGGAAACCCCGCTGGGCCAGGACCAGGACGGTAACGACGTGATGCTGGCCGACGTGTGGCCGACCAACGAGGAAGTGCGCGAACACCGCACCAAGAACATCGACCGCGACATGTTCGAAACCCGCTACGCCGACGTCTACAAGGGCGACGAGCACTGGCAGGCGATCAAGGTCGAAGCCTCGGACACCTACACCTGGAACCCGACCAGCACCTATGTGGCGAGCCCGCCCTACTTCGAAGGCATGGGCATGGAGCCGGCTCCGGTCACCGACATCACCGATGCGAAGCCGCTGGCCATCCTCGGCGATTCGACGACGACGGACCACATTTCGCCTGCCGGTTCGATCAAGGAAGACAGCCCGGCAGGGGCGTACCTCAACAGCCACCAGGTTTCGAAGCAGGACTTCAACTCCTACGGCTCGCGCCGCGGCAACCACGAAGTCATGATGCGCGGCACCTTCGCCAACATCCGCATCAAGAACGAAATGGTCCCGGGCGTCGAAGGTGGCGAAACCGTCTACAATGGCGAACAGATGCCGATCTACGACGCCGCGATGAAGCACAAGGAAGACGGCACTCCGCTGGTGGTCATCGCCGGCAAGGAATACGGCACGGGTTCGAGCCGTGACTGGGCCGCCAAGGGCACCATCCTGCTGGGCGTTCGCGCCGTGATCGTCGAAAGCTTCGAGCGTATCCACCGCTCGAACCTCGTCGGCATGGGCGTGCTGCCGGTCCAGTTCAAGGACGGCGACACGCGCGCCAGCCTGGGCCTGACTGCCACCGACAGCTTCAGCATCAAGGGCCTTGCCGACCTGACGCCGGGCCAGGACATCGAAGTCGAGGTTACCCGCGAAGACGGCTCGACCTTCAGCTTCACCGCTCTCTGCCGCATCGATACGGCCAACGAAATGGAATACTACCGCAACGGCGGCATCCTCCATTACGTTCTGCGCAAGCTCGCAGCGGCCTGATGCAGCGCGCGCTCATAGCGGGGCTGGCGGCGGCATCGCTTGCTGCCTGCTCCGCCGATGCGCGTGACGCTGCCGATGCGGATGCGGATGCGATAGCAACCTTCTCGGGCTCGGTCCTTGAGATCGGGCCCGGAGCCCTTGCCGCACGCATTGAGGCCGGCGAGGCGATCCAGTTGATCGACGTGCGCTCGCCCGAGGAATTTGCCGAGGGTCATCTGGAGGGCGCGATCAACATTCCGCTCGACAGCTTCGATCCGGCAACCCTGCCCGATCCCGCAGGAGCCGAGCGCGTCCTCTACTGCCGGTCAGACCGCCGATCGGGGCTGGCTGCAGACCGGCTCGCACAAAGCGGTGCCGACGCCGTGCACATGGATGGCGGGATCCTTGCCTGGATGGACGCCGGGCTCCCGACAGCCGAATAGGCACCTAAGCGCCCTACCTCTCGATCCCATAGCAAAAGGGCGGCCCCGCGAGGGACCGCCCTTTTCGTTTGCCGGAAGCCGGGCCCCTAGGCGCCGCGCTTGATCCGCCACTTGCGGCGCGAGAGGATCGCGGCCGCCGCCATGCCGAACAGCGCCATCATCGGCGGCGCCGGCACATCGGTGCCGCTGCTGGTTCCGCCCGAGCTCGAGCTCGAGGAGCTGCTGCTCGACGACGAGCTCGACGAGGACGACGAACTGCTCGAAGACGAGGAGCTGCTGGAGCCCGAGGAGCTCGTGCTCGACGATACGTTGCCGGTGCTCGAACCGCTGGTCGAGACGCCGCCCGAAGACGAGCTTGACGAGCTGGAGCTGGACGAGCTGCTCGAAGACGAGGACGAGGAACCGCCGCTCGACGAGCCGCCGGAGGACGAGCCGCCGCTCGAACCACCCGAAGAGCCGCCCGACGAACCACCGCTGGAGCCGCCCGAGGACGAGGAACTGCTCGACGAAGACGAGGACGAGGACGAGCTGGAGGACGACGAACCGCCGCTGGAGCCACCCGACGAACCGCCACTCGAACCGCCCGAGGAGCCGCCGCTGGAGCCGCCCGACGAGCCACCACTCGAACCGCCCGACGAACCGCCGCTCGAACCGCCCGAAGACGACGAGCTGCTGGACGAGGAGGAGGAAGAGGAGCTCGACGAGGACGAACCGCCGCTCGAGGAACCGCTACCGCCGCTCGAGCCACCCGACGAACCGCCGCTGCTGGAGCCGCCGCTCGACGACGAAGAACCGCCGCTGGAGGACGAGGAACTGCCCGACGAACCGCCGCTCGAGGACGAAGAACCGCCCGACGAACCGCCGCTGCTGCCGCTCGATCCGTGACCGCCCGAGCTCGATCCGTCACCACCGCCCGAAGACGAGCTCGAGCTGGACGAGGAGGAGGACGACGAGCTGCTCGACGAAGAGGAGCTGCTCGAGGACGTCGAGGTGGAGACGCCGCCGGTCGAAGTGGTCGTGGTGGTCGAAACCCCACCGGTCGAGGTCGAGACACCACCCGTCGAGGTCGAAACGCCGCCAGTGGAGGTCGAGACACCGCCAGTGGAGGTGGACACGCCACCGGTCGAGGTCGAAACTTCACCGGTCGTCGTGGTCGACGTGATGCCGCCAGTCGAGGTTGACGTGGAGCTTCCGCCCGTCGTCGTTGAGATCGTGCCCGAAGAGGTCGAAGTGCCGCCGGTCGAGGTCGTGGTCGAAACGTCGACGATCACGTCGGGCGTCTCGCCACCCGTGGTGGTGGTCGAATTGACGACGACGCTGCCGCCGCCACCGCTCGAACCGGTGAAGAAGCCGCCGAAGAAACCGCCGCCGAAGCCGCCGCCGTAGCCGCCACCGTAGCCACCGCCACCGATCGAACGGGCCGAGCCGCCGCCACCCACAGGTGCAGCCGCCGGTAGCGGGGGAACGGGTACAGGTACCATCGCCTGGCGATAGACCGGCGGGCAGATGTTGTTCGGGTTGTAGGCCGCTTCGGGCGATTCGGCCGGGACACACTCGATCTCGCGCGGGATCGTACGCGCACGCGGCACGGTCGGGCGCGGCACGGCGCGCGGCGTGGCCTGCTTGACGTACTTGACCTGCTTGACCGCCTTGGACTTGTATTGCGGATCGTCGGTGATCGGCTGTTCGGCGACATGCACCGCGCCGCCCGCGAGGAGCGCACCGCCCGCTGCGGTGGCCGAGAGTTTTGCTAGTGCTGACTTGACCGACATAGCCGAGACTTCCTTTTGCGACCGGACAGGGACAAAGGAATTTCCGCCCCGTGCCGCGATCTTTCAGTTCCCTTTCGCGAATCCCCTAAAGTGGAACTCGCGCAAATTTACGGATCGCTAGTGCACCCAGAAAGTAAATTTTTCGCGGAAATGCGAGGCTTGCGCAAGGCCCGTCCCGTTTCGGGACCCTATTGCGTGACATTCTTACCGCAGCGGTAACCCTATGCGTCGAACATATCGCTTTGCGGTTTGGACGGCGGGGTCATCCCGAGGTGGCTCCAGCCGCCGTCGTTCAGGCAGCGCCCCCGCGCGGTCCGGGCAATCAGGCCGAGCTGGATCAGGTAGGGCTCGATCACCTCCTCGACCGTGTCGCGCGGTTCGGAAAGGCCTGCCGCCAGCGTCTCCACGCCAACCGGTCCGCCCTTGTAGGTGGTCGCAATCATGGTGAGATAGCGGCGGTCCATCGCATCGAGGCCGAGCGAATCGACCTCCAGCCGGGTCAGCGCCTCGTCGGCAACCTTGCTCGTGACCACGGGCTCTTCCAGCACACTCGCGAAATCGCGCACACGGCGCATCAGGCGTCCGGCGACGCGAGGGGTGCCGCGCGAACGGCGGGCGATTTCGCGCGCGCCGCCCTCGTCGATGCCCATGCCGAGCAGCCCTGCCCCGCGCGTGACGACCTTGAGCAGTTCGTCCTCGGTGTAGAAATTGAGGCGTACCGGGATGCCGAAACGGTCACGCAAGGGCGTGGTCAGAAGGCCCTGGCGCGTGGTCGCGCCGACCAGCGTGAAGGGCGGCAGGTCGATCCGCACGCTGCGCGCCGAGGGCCCCTCGCCAATGATGATGTCGAGCGCGCGGTCCTCCATCGCGGGATAGAGCACTTCCTCTACCACCGGATTGAGCCGGTGGATCTCGTCGATGAAGAGGACGTCATTGGGCTCGAGGTTGGTCAGCAGCGCGGCCAAATCGCCCGCCTTGGCGATTACCGGTCCGCTGGTGGCGCGGAAACCGACACCCAGTTCCTTGGACACGATCTGCGCCAGCGTGGTCTTGCCGAGGCCCGGCGGGCCGAAGAACAGCACATGATCCATCGCCTCGCCACGATTCTTCGCGGCCTCTATGAACACGCGCAAATTCTCGCGCGCCGCCTTCTGCCCAACGAACTCGCCAAGCGATTTCGGGCGCAGCGCCGCGTCCGGGTCTTCCGGCTGCCGGTCGGGCGAATGGAGGGGGACGGGTTCGGTCACGGGATATTCTGGAAGCCTCTGTCGTGCAATGTCGAGGTCACGACCGTCTGCGAAAGGGTCATGATGACGCCCGGGATCAGGTCCTCATTCGCGATACCGCGATAGTTGGCGGATTGCCCGCAAATGTAGAACTCGACGCCTTCGGCGATCATCGCCTTTACCGCATCGACGCTTCCGTGAGTACGGCCAGGATACTGCTCCTCGTAGCGCTCGCGGCTGACGATGTCGTAGCCCGCCGGTCCATGAACGACGATCGCCACTTCGATATGCTCGCGCGGGACTCCGTGGGCGACGAGCAGGTTGATGTAACGCGCCGCGCTGTCGAAGCGCCAGTTGAGCTCGCCGTCCTCGGCCCCGTCGGTCGCATCGAAGATCGCGCGATACCGCTGGTCAGCGCCGACCGGCAGCTGGTTTTCGACCACCGTCCAGTCGCCGAACTCGGTGAAGATCGGGCCGCTACGCGTCTCAAGTTCCTGAGCAGCGGCGGGCGCGGCAGCAAGGGCCAGGAGCGAGGCAAGAAGGGCAAGCAGGATACGCATGGGTCGTCTCCCTTAAAACGGGTTCACCGAATAACCCGCCTGCTGCAGCAGCGCGTGGGCGGTCATGGCGGAGAGCGCCATTTCGATGCCGGGAATGAGGTCGTCCGGCGTAATGCCATGCGCGGCCGCGCTCTGGCCGCACAGGATCACCCGCACGCCCACATCGAGCAGGTCGCGCACGAGGGCGTGGCTGCCGTTGACACCGCTCTGGCCCTTGGCCTCCCAGGCGCTTTGACGCAGCAGGTCCATCGAGGCGTCGCCATGGACCACCACGGCGACAGCAATGTCCTCCGCCTCTACGCCGGCGGCCGCGTGCATATTGATGAAGCGCGCCGCGCTTTCGATATAGCGGTTCGCCTTGCCGTTCTTGGCCGCTTCCGAAACGTCGAAACTGTGCCTGAGCTCCGTGGCCTCCGGCACAGCCGCGGCCCCGGCGACCGGCGCGTGCGGGCCGAAGTCATCGAACACCGGCCCGGTCTTGAACGCGCTCATGTCCTGCGCTGCAAGGGGCATTGCCAACACGAACAGCGGGATTGCGACAAGGTGCCGCAGCCGATCAGTCATAATGCTCAATTCCCTCTCCGGCGATCTGCGCCCAGCTGTGCTTGCGCTCTTCATAGACAGAGAAGGCGGGCGCGGGGAAATCCGGATCGGCAAAAGCGCCCACGGCCACCGCGACGAGATCGGCTTGCCGGTCGTGGGTGAACCACACGGTCGACCCGCAGGTCGGGCAGAAATGCGTTGTGATCGCCCCACCATCATCACCCTTGCGCTGCCAGCTGCTGTTCTCGCCTGTGAACACCACGTCGTCCGATGCAAACCGCGCCTGTGCCGCAAAGGAAGAGCCGCTGCGTTTCTGGCAATCGAGGCAATGGCACACGGAAACGCGCGCAGGTTCGCCCCGACATGTCGCCGAAAGCTGCCCGCATTGGCATGTTGCCGTTCTGGTGGTCATCCCGCTGCTCTCTTCAACGCGACGCGGATGAGGTCGCCCTCGCTCGCGCCGTCTCCCAACTCACTTTGTGCCGCCGCGACCGCGCGGGCGGCAACGGCCGGCTTGAAGCCGAGGTTTTCGAGCGCGCTGACCGCATCGGCGCTTGCCCCGCCTGCAGGAGCCGCCGGAGCGCCAGCCGTCCCGCCGCCGCCCGGCAGCGCGCCGGCCTTGTCCTTCAGCTCGTTGACGATGCGCCCGGCCAGTTTCGGCCCGACGCCGTTTGCCCGCGCGACCATCGCCGCATCGCCGTTGGCGCAGGCCTGCTGCACCTCGCCGGTCGACAGGGCGGAAAGGATCGCAAGCGCAACCTTGGACCCGACGCCCTGCACCTGCGTGAGCAGGCGGAACCAGTCACGCTCGGCCGCTTCGGCAAAGCCCAGCAGGCGCATATCGTTCTCGCTCACCTGCAGGTCGGTGTAGACGGTGCAAGCCTCTCCCACCTCGCCCAGCGCGGCGAGCGTCTTGGTCGAGCAATGGACGAGATAGCCGACGCCCGAAACGTCGATCACCGCCCAGTCGCTACCGGTTTCGTCGAGCAGGCCTTTCAGCTTCGCAATCATGGTTTGTTCTTGCGGCACAAGACAAGATTGGTCCAGTCACAATGGACAGCGCCCCACAGTTGCGGGCATGAGGCCAATCCATGAGCTGGAATACCTTCGGACGCGCATTGCGCTTTACAACCTGGGGCGAAAGCCACGGCCCCGCGATCGGCGCGGTGGTCGACGGGTGCCCGCCGAGCATCGCCCTTTCGGAAGAGGACATCCAGCCCTTCCTCGATGCGCGGAAACCCGGGCAGAACAAGTTCACCACCCAGCGCAAGGAGCCGGACGCGGTCCGCATCCTGTCGGGCGTGTTCGAAGGCAAAACGACCGGCACGCCGGTCAGCCTGCTGATCGAGAACACGGACCAGCGTTCGAAAGATTACTCCGAGATCGCCAACTCCTACCGGCCCGGCCACGCCGACTACGCCTATGACGCGAAGTACGGCTTTCGCGACTATCGCGGCGGCGGGCGGTCGAGCGCGCGCGAGACGGCGATGCGCGTGGCGGCGGGCGCGGTGGCGCGCAAGATCATCCCCGAGGTCTCGATCCTCGCCTATGTGGCCGAAATCGGCGGTGACCGGATCGATCTGGCCAATTTCGATGCCGAGGAAATCGAGCGCAATCCCTTCTGGTGTCCCGACGCAGAGGCGGCAAAGCGCTGGGAGAAACTGGTCGACGAGGCACGCAAGGCGGGTTCCTCGCTCGGCGCGGTGGTCGAATGCGTGGCCGAGGGAGTGCCTGCCGGATGGGGCGCGCCGATCTACGCCAAGCTAGACAGCGACCTTGCCGCAGGAATGATGACGATCAACGCGGTCAAGGGCATCGAGATCGGCGACGGGTTCGAAGCCGCGCGCCTGACGGGCGAGCAGAACGCCGACCCGATGCGCCCCGGAAACGACGGTCCGCGTTTCGAAGCCAATCACGCCGGCGGCGTTGCGGGAGGCATTTCGACAGGGCAGCCGGTGGTGTGCCGCGTGGCCTTCAAGCCGACGAGCTCGATCCTCACGCCCGTCGACAGCATCACCCGCGATGGCGAGGCGACCGAAGTGCGCACCAAGGGCCGCCACGACCCCTGCGTTGGCATTCGCGGCACGCCGGTTGTGGAAGCGATGATGGCCCTGGTGCTGGCCGATCACAAACTGCTGCACCGCGCGCAATGCGGCTGACCGACACCGGTCCTTGCGCCCTGTTCTGAGCACACCCATCTCAGCAGCATGCCGAGCGACCTGACAGTCTGGTTCGATGGCGCCTGCCCGCTGTGCAGGCGCGAAATCGCACTGTTGCAGCGGCTCGACCGGCGCGGTGCGATCCGCTTTGTCGATGTGGCGGACGGTGCCCCCGAATCCTGCCCGGTCGATCACGCCGATCTGCTGGCCCGCTTCCACGCAAGCGAGGACGGTACGGTGGTATCGGGCGCCGCGGCCTTTGCCGCCATGTGGCGCGCCATCCCCATTCTCCGCCCGCTTGGGCTGCTGGCCCGCAACGGGCTGGTGCTGTCCGTTCTGGAGAGGCTTTACCGGGGATTTCTCCGTATCCGGCCACGCCTGCAGCGGCTGTTTGCCTATTGAACCCTACGGAAAGCTGGACTTTTCGAAAGTTCCAGCCGTGTGATTGAAAAAATCGATGTTCGCTATCGCACAAAATCGCTTTTGTGCATCGCAACACGCCCTATCTGACACCCATCAGTTTCACCCCCTATTTGGAGATAACCATGGGTATCATCGGATCGCAGATCAAACCGTTCACCGCCACCGCCTTCCAGGCCGGCAAGGACTTTTTCGACGTCACCGACGAAGACGTTAAGGGCAAGTGGGCCGTCTTCTTCTTCTACCCGGCCGACTTCACTTTCGTCTGCCCGACCGAACTGGAAGACCTCGGCGAGCAGTACGCCATGCTCCAGAAGATGGACGTCGAAGTCTACGCCGTGTCGACCGACACGCACTTTAGCCACAAGGCATGGCACGACACCTCGGACAAGATCGGCAAGCTGCAGTTCCCGTTCCTGGGTGACCAGAACCACGTCCTCGCAACCAACTTCGACGTGCTGCGCGAAGGCGTCGGCCTTGCCGACCGCGCAACCTTCGTCGTCGATCCGGACGGTGTGATCCAGATCATGGAACAGACCTGCGAAGGCGTCGGCCGCAACGCCAACGAACTGGCCCGCAAGATCAAGGCCGCCCAGTACGTCCGCGCCAACCCCGGCCAGGTTTGCCCGGCAGCCTGGGAAGAAGGCAGCGACACGCTGGCTCCCTCGCTCGACCTCGTCGGCAAGATCTAAGCGGTTCAGCTGCAAGACAGATCGGGCGGCCTAGCGCCGCCCGTACAAAAGCCCGAGCTCAAGAACTCGGGTCGCTGGAAGGCCCGGGGCTCCCCCTCCCCCCCGCCCCGGGCCTTTTCCCTCCCGGAAATTTTCAAGCCTTCCACCCACTCGACGCCCGGAGTCCGCCCATGCTCGACGCAACGATGACCCAGCAACTCAAGACCTACCTCGCCAATCTGCGCGAGCCGGTCGAACTCGTCGCCTCGCTAGGTGACGACGCCAAGAGCGCGCAGACGCGCGAACTGCTGGAGGAAATCGCTGCGCTGCACGATTACGTCAGCGCCAGCTTCGACGGCACCGACACGCGAAAGCCCAGTTTCGTGATCCGCCGCGCAAGCGATGCGGAAAAGTGGGTCCGCTTTGCCGGCCTGCCGATGGGTCACGAGTTCACTTCGCTCGTGCTCGCGCTGCTGTGGGCCGGTGGACATCCGCCCAAGGTCGACGCCGACCTGCTCGAACAGGTTCGCGGGCTCGAAGGCGATTTCAATTTCGAGATGTATTTCTCGCTCTCGTGCCACAACTGCCCCGACGTGGTGCAGGCCCTCACCCTGATGGCGCTGGAAAATCCGCGCATCACGGCGACGCTGATCGAGGGCGGCACCTTCCAGGACGAGGTCGACAGCCGCGACGTCATGGCCGTCCCCGCCACCTTCCTGAACGGCGAGCCCTTCTACAACGGCAAGATGGAACTGGCCGAGATCCTCGCGAAGCTGGACACTGGCAGCGAGGAAAAGGCGGCCGAGAAGCTGAGCGCCAAGGATCCGTTCGAGGTGCTCGTGATCGGCGGCGGTCCGGCTGGCGCGGCGAGCGCTATCTATACCGCCCGCAAGGGCTTTCGTACCGGCATCGCGGCCGAACGCTTCGGCGGCCAGCTGCACGACACGCTCGGCATCGAAAACCTGCCCGGCACGCCCTACACCGAAGGGCCGAAGCTGGCCGGTGAACTCAAGCGCCACGTCGGCGAATACGACATCGACCTGATGGACCTCGCAAAGGCAGTAAAGCTTGTCCCGGCGAAGGAAGAAGGCGGGCTCCACACGGTCGAGCTCGGTAACGGCGCGAGCCTCAAGGCGCGCAGCCTGATCCTTGCGACCGGCGCGCGCTGGCGCAACCTCGGCGTCCCCGGTGAGGCGGAATACCGCAACAAGGGCGTCGCCTACTGCCCGCACTGCGATGGCCCGCTGTTCAAGGGCAAGCGCATCGCGGTGATCGGTGGCGGCAATTCGGGCGTCGAGGCGGCGATCGACCTCGCCAAGATCGTCGGTCACGTCACGCTGATCGAGTACGACGCCAAGCTGCGCGCCGACGAGGTGCTGCAGGCAAAGCTGCATTCGATGCCCAATGTCGAGATCGTCACCAGCGGCCAGACGACGGAAATCACCGGCGCCGATGGCAAGGTCAACGGTCTCGTCCTCAAGGACCGCGCATCGGGCGAGGAACGCCGGATCGAGCTTGAAGGCGTGTTCGTCCAGATCGGCCTCGTCCCGAACACCGAATGGCTGCAGGAATCGGGCCTCGAGCTCACTAAGTTCGGCGAGATCGTCACCGACGAGGAAGGCCGCACCAACCTGCCCGGTGTCTTCGGCGCGGGCGATGTAACCGATGTGCCCTACAAGCAGATCGTCGTGGCGATGGGCGAAGGCTCGAAAGCGGGCCTGTCGGCCTTCGATTACCTGATCCGCACCGAACCGGCCGAGGACATCGCCCAGGCCGCCTGAATTTGACACAGATCAGTCACGAAAGCGTCGTCATTCCAACGGGATGGCGGCGCTTTTCGCATCTGGGGCACGCCTCACCACATCATCGCCTAATCCAATCAATTCCACGCAATTAATCGATTGGACGAATTACATCAAAAGGCGCATCTCCTCATCCATCACAGATTTCAGCGAGTCTCGATTGAGAGGAGAGACAGATAATGGATGCCAAGACAGGTGAAATGAGCGGCTGCCCCTTCCACGGCGACGGCGGGGTCCGCAGCCTGCTGGGCCGCACCAACCGCGATTGGTGGCCCGACCAGCTGCAGCTCGACATCCTCCAGCAGGGCGGGCGCAGCCCCGACCCAATGGGCGAGGATTTCGACTATTGCGAAGCCTTCAACGCGCTCGACTACAACGCGCTCAAGGCCGACCTCACCGCGCTCATGACCGACAGCCAGGATTGGTGGCCGGCAGACTACGGCCACTACGGCCCGTTCTTCATCCGCATGGCGTGGCACGCCGCCGGCACCTATCGCACGGGCGATGGTCGCGGCGGTGCGGGCAGCGGGCAGCAGCGCTTTGCCCCGCTCAACAGCTGGCCCGACAACGGGAACCTCGACAAGGCCCGCCGCCTGCTGTGGCCGATCAAGCAGAAGTACGGCAAGCACATCAGCTGGGCCGACCTCTTCATCCTCACCGGCAACGTCGCCATCGAATCGATGGGCGGCCCGGTGTTCGGCTTCGGCGGCGGCCGTGCCGACGTGTTCGAGCCGGAAACGGTTTACTGGGGCACCGAAGAGCTTTGGGTCGATACGGGCGCAGAAACCCGCATTCAGCCGCAGGAAGGCATGGCGCTGGAAAACCCGCTCGCGGCGATCCAGATGGGCCTCATCTACGTCAATCCGGAAGGCCCCGGCGGCAACCCGCATGACGCAGAAGGCATGGCGCGCGACATGCGCGAAACCTTCGCCCGCATGGCCATGAACGACGAGGAAACCGTCGCCCTGACCGCCGGCGGTCATGCCTTCGGCAAGGCGCATGGTGCCAAGCCCTCCGACACCTTCGGCCAGGCTCCGGAAGGCGAAAACCTTCACACCATGGGCTTCGGCTGGCTGACCGACCCCGAGGAAATCGGCAAGGGTCACATTACCACTTCGGGCATCGAAGGCGCCTGGACGCCGAACCCGACGCAGTGGGGCGGCGACTATTTCCGTCTGCTGTTCAAGTACGACTACGAACTCGTGCAGAGCCCGGCCGGTGCCAATCAGTGGCAGCCGATCAACCCGGACCCCGAGGACATGGCGCCCGACGCGCGCGATCCGTCCAAGAAGGTCCCGACGATGATGACCACGGCCGACATGGCGCTGAAGCGCGATCCGGAATACCGCAAGATTTCGGAGAAGTTCCTCAACGACCAGGCCGCGCTCGACGATGCCTTCGCCCGCGCGTGGTTCAAGCTGTGCCACCGCGACATGGGTCCCAAGGTCCGTTACCTCGGCCCCGAAGTGCCCGAAGAGGACCTGATCTGGCAGGATCCGATCCCCGAAGGCACCACTCCGTCGGACAGCGCCGTCGCCGACTTCAAGAAGGCCGTGCTCGATAGCGGCCTGTCGGTCAGCGCGCTGGTCAAGGCAGCCTGGGCTTCGGCCTCGACCTACCGCAATTCGGACCATCGCGGCGGCGCCAACGGTGCGCACATCCGCTTCGATGCGGTCAAGAACTGGGCGGTCAACGATCCCGAAGAGCTGGGCGGCGTGCTCGCCAAGCTCGACGAACTGCGCGGCGACATCTCGATGGCTGATGCCATCGTGCTGGGCGGCGCGGCCGCGATCGAGAAGGCGGCCAAGGATGGCGGCTTCGACGTCAGCGTCGATGTCACCACCGGACGCGGCGATGCCACCGAAGACCAGTTCGACGCCGAAAGCTTCGAGCCGCTCGAACCCTTCGCCGATGGCTTCCGCAACTACCTCAAGACCAAGGCTTCGGTGAAGACCGAGGACATGCTGGTCGACCGGGCGCACCTGCTCGGCCTGACCATGCCCGAAATGACTGTCCTCCTGGGCGGCATGCGGGCACTCGGCGCGGTCACCAAGCACAGCCAGCACGGCAACAGCATCGGCGTCCTCACCGACAAGCCGGGCGTGCTGTCGAACGACTTCTTCACCAACCTGCTCGAAATGGGCACGGTCTGGGAAGTGGTCGACGAGAGCGGCGACGAGGAGTTCGTCGGACGCGACCGGGCCAGCGGCACCGAGAAGTGGCGCGCCACGCGCACCGATCTCGTGTTCGGTTCGAACTCGCAGCTGCGCGCCATTGCCGAGGTCTATGCCGAGAACGGAAACGAGCAGAAGTTCGTCGACGATTTCGTCAAGGCCTGGACCAAGGTCATGGACGCGGATCGCTTTGACATTTGTTACAAAAAGTACCATAATTAGAGGTCAGACGGCCTGGCTGGTCGTCCACCGAGGGCCCCCGACCTAGCGTCGGGGGCTTTTTTCTTATTTGTCCGTGGTTTACCGCGCAGCATCACAGGTCTTGAAGCTATGGGTCAAAACTACTCCGGCACCGCGCGCATTGTCGCCGGTGTCATTGCCCTTTCGGCACTAGGGGCGCTGGCCCTCCAAACGACACTCAATCTCGACCGAGATGGAACCCCGTTGGTTGCTGCGGGCCTGCTGCTGCGCTTCTTCACCATCTGGAGCAATCTTGCCGCCGGTATCGTGCTGGGACTGGTTGCGCTGGGTCGCCGCGTGCCACCAGCCATCCTGCACGCGCTTGCCACGGCGCTCGCGATTGTCGGCGCGGTCTACTGGGCGCTGCTCTCTGGCGACCACCAACCCGTCGGGCTCGACCGGGTGACGAACCAGTTCCACCACACGCTGGTGCCCGCTGCGACGATCCTGTGGTGGTTCTTCTGGGCCGCCCAGCCCCGCGCGGGTTGGGGCGCCCTGCCCGCCGTCATGGTTGCACCGGTCGCCTATGCTGTCTTCGCGCTTGGCTATGGCGCCCATTCGGGCTTCTACGCCTACTTCTTCCTCGACGCGGGCGCGCTCGGCTGGGGCCAGCTTGCCGTGAACATCGTCGGGCTGGCGCTGTTCTTCCTGCTGGTCGGAGCCCTCCTGATGGCGATCAAGCGCCGCCTCAGCGCTCGCGCTTGAGCACGATGTAGAGCGCGCCGTCACCGCCGTGGCGCTGGTGCGCGCGGCGGACCGCGGCAATGGCCGAATGGTGGCTGGAGGCTGCCAGCCAGTCGAGCACCTTGGCGCGGATTGCCCCGCGCCTCTCGCCTCGATCGGCCGCTTCCACGGGCCTCGGTTTGCCCGTTACGAGCAGGATAGTCCGCACCCCCATGGCGCGCGCCTGCGCTATGCCGCTCATCAGTCGATCATAGGCGGCATCGAGATTGTGCCCATGCAGGTCGAGCGTCAGTTCGGGCTGCAGGGCGCCCGATTTGAGGCGCCGGTCCCAATGCGAATCGAGCCCGCGATCCTGCACGGGTACCGGTGCCGGTGAGGGCGCGGGAACGGGAGGCTTGGGCCTGGCTTGAGGAACGGCACGCGCTTTGGGTTTACGCGGCGCCGGGGGCTGCGCGGGGTGGACCGGAAGCGGCTGCTTTGGGCGCAGGGGATGGAGCGGCCGGACCGTGGCGGCCAGCTTTTCCCAGGCTTGCGCTTCTTCCGCCGAGAGGCCCCGCGGCGAGCTCACCGCCGCGCTTCGAGGCGCTGGATCGTTCCGCGCGGCAGCAATATCTGCGCGGTCCCGCGCGAGCTCATGCCGCCTGCGATCTGGCGGGCATCGTCGCCATTCCCCCAGAAGGTATCGAAGCGGTTTGCGCCCTTGATCGCCCCGCCCGTATCCTGTGCGATCCACAGGCCGTCGGCGACGTCATGCTCCAGGTCGAGGAAGACCGGCGCGCCATAGGGCACGAACTTGGGATCGACCGCGACAGAGGCTTCGCGCCGCACCGGCACACCGAGCGAGCCCAGCGGACCGTCGGTGTCGAGTTCGCGGAAGAAGATCCAGCTCTTGTTGAGCCGCATGACCTCGGCGCCCTCTTTGGGATTGTCGCGGATATAGGCCATGATGCCCTGCATCGAGGTGGCGTAGGGCGTGCCGTCGCCGATCATCCCGCGCTCGCGCATCACCCGGCCAATGCCGACATATTCGCGCCCGTTCTGCCCCGCATAGCCGATCCGCATGAGCGAACCGTCCGGCAGGCGCAGCAGGCCCGAGCCCTGGATCTGGAGGAAAAAGAACTCCACCGGGTCGGCGGCCCAGGCAATTTCCAAGCCCCGATTGGCGAGCGCGCCCTGCTCGATCTCGGCGCGCTCGTAATAGAGGACGAAATTGCCGCTGGCGTCGTAGCGGCCAAGCGGCGGTCGCCCGGTCCGCTCGTTTTCCGGCGTGTCGGCAGGCCAGGCGCGAATGAGTTCGGGCGGCATGGCATAAACCGGTACGTCATAGCCCGGCATGCGGGTCCGGCTGCCGCGGATTTCCGGCTCGTAATAGCCGGTGGCGAAGGCGTCCCCGCCCGCAACCTGCGCGGTTTCGAAGTAGCTCGTGAAGAAACGGCGAGCATCGGACAGCGGCCAGTCGACAGCCGCCTCGCAGGCCGGGCGCCAGTCCTCGCCGTAGGTCAGCCCGCTCGCATCTTCGCGCGTCAGGATCTTGGGGCAGGATTCAATGAAGGACACGAGCGCCGTGCCCGCATCGCCCGATGAAATGCCGAGCGAGCCCACCGCAGCGCCCCGTGCAAGCGGCGCGAAGGCCGCGCTGTCCACGGCCTGCGTTGCCGGCGGGACCGGGTTCGCGGTGCGGGGCGGCTGGCTTTCGGGGACGACACGGATACAGGCGGCCAGCATCAAAGTGGCCGCAATTGCCGTAAGCTTGCGCATGGTCCCTCCCCGCGCGTGTTAGCGGGCGTCAGCCCTCGTCGGTTTCGTCGAGAATCCAGTTCGGATCGGCGGCATCGACATTGCGCATGAACGTCCACACGTCGCGGCTTTCGATCGCATCGTCGAGCGATCCGGCGATCACTGCGCCATCGGCATCGCGCGTAACGGCTGCGATGTCGGCCACGAACAGGACTGCGATCCGGGCGGTGCGGCCGTCCAGCTGCGCGCTGCGAACGGTTGCATCCTCGATCCGGATGAGCCGGTTGTCGAGCGTCTCGCCCGCAGCCTCGCGCGCATCAATCGCGCCGGCGAAGCTTTCGTAGACATCGTCGTCGGTCAGTTCGCGCAGGGTTTCCTTGTCGCCCTTCCAGAAGGCTTCGAGGATCATGCCGTAAGCGCCCTTCGCGCCTTCGAGGAAGCCGAGCAGGTCAAAACCGCCATCGGCTGCCGCAATGGCGCGAACGCCGGCTTCGTTGGCAGGTGCGCGATCATCACCCGGACGCAGCGTGACCGGCTGGCGCACGGGGCGCGGCGCGGCGTCCACCTGCGGCGGCGCTTCGCTGCGTTCGAAACGGTGGGGAATAACCTCTTCCTCATGCTCAGAACGGCGACCGAGCACCGAATAGAGCCGCAGCCCCAGAAAGGCTGCGATCATGGCGAGGATGACGATCTCGGTGATCACGTAACTAACCTGCTTCCCAACTTGGCCAATCGGGCGCGAAACGCCCGCGGCAATCCAACATCTGTCCTGCCCTAGATAGGGAAGAATTACAAACCGACAATGTTCCTGCGATGAACAATCTCTGCTTGCGCGGCAGGGCGTGGAGGTATGGGGCGAGCGCATTGCTACGCGCGCCTGAGAGTGCTAGGCGCGCGCTCCGATGGCCCGGCCAAGCAGCGCGCTTGCGATCCGGGCACCCGAAATCGGATAATTGGAAAGCGACTAGACATGGCCGACGAAGGCGACGTTCTCACCAACCTCAACCCGGATCCCGCAGCCGGCGCAAACGGCGCCGACACCCAGCCCAGCGCCGGCGTGATCTCGCAGTACATCAAGGACATGTCGGTCGAGAACCCGAACGCTCCGCAGTGTTACCAGTGGAACGAACAGCCGCAGCTTGACGTGCAGTTCAACATCGGCGCCGACAAGATCGCCGACGACGTTCACGAAGTCTCGCTGAAGGTCACCTGCACCGCCAAGACGAGCCAAGGCAATCTTTACCTCGTCGACCTCGAGTATTGCGGCCTGATGGGCATGCGCAACCTGCCCGACGATGCAGCGCACGCCTTCCTCTTTGCAGAAGCACCGCGCATGCTGTTCCCCTTCGCCCGCCGCGTCGTTGCCGACGCCACGCGCGATCTGGGCTTCCCGCCGCTGATGCTCGACCCGGTCGACTTCGGCTCGCTTTACCAGCAGCAGCTGGCCGCACGGGCCGCCGAACAGCAGCAGGGCGCGGGTGCGACCCCGCCGGCTGGCGACGCCTGAGCGCCTGAGCGCCGGGGGCTCTAGCGTATGAGCCTGCTGAGGCACGTCGGGACCATCGGCGGGCTGACCATGGTCAGCCGCGTCGCCGGGATGGCGCGCGAGATGATCTTCTCGCGCGTCCTCGGCGCCAATGCCGTCACCGACGCCTGGTTCCAGGCCTTCATCATTCCCAACGTCTTCCGCCGCCTGTTCGCGGAAGGCGCGTTTTCGGCCGCCTTCGTGCCGATGTTCTCCAAGCGCCTGCATGGCGAAGGCGGCCTCGACGACGCGCGCAGCTTTTCCGACGATGTGCTGAGCGTGTTCCTGCCGGTCCTCATCGCGCTGTGCGGGGTGATGATGCTGGCCATGCCGGGCGTCATCTGGGTCCTGGCCGAGAAACCGGTCGACCCTGCCCAGTTCGACATGGCCGTGACCTTCGCGCGGATCATGTTCCCCTACATCGTGCTGGTCAGCCTGGTGACGCTGTTCACCGGCATGCTGAATTCCGTAAGCCGCTTTGCGCCCGGAGCCAGCTTCCCGATCATCCTGAACCTCGTGCTGATCGCCGCCCTGCTGACCGGGGAATACCTCATCGCAACCGCCGGTCTCACCATAGAACAGGTCGCCTACGGGGTGGCCTGGGCGGTCACCGGGGGCGGCGTTCTCCAGCTAGCCTGGCTCTATTACTGGAGCCGGGTCGAAGGCTTCCGCCCGCGGCTCCTGTGGCCGCGCATCACGCCCGAGGTGAAACGCCTCTCGATCATCGCCCTGCCCGCAGCAATCGGCGGCGGCGCCTACCAGATCAACACGCTCGTCCAGCTCTACTTCCTCAACCAGCTGGACGCCGGCGCGGTGAGCTACATGAATTACGCCGACCGGCTGAACCAGCTCCCGCTCGGCATCATCGGCATTGCCCTATCGACCGCGATCCTGCCGACGCTGTCCAAGTTCGTAGGGGGGAACAACAAGGAAGGGGCCGACCGCATCCAGTCCGACGCGATCGAGCTCTCGATGCTGCTGACGATCCCGGCCGCGGTTGCACTTGCGGTGTGCGCGGAGCCTTTCGTCACTATGATCTTCCAGGGCGGACGCTTCACGCTCGCCGATGCAGCGATTGCCGGCAACGTGCTCGCCGCGCTGGTGATGGGGTTGCCGGCCTATGTGCTGGTGAAGGTGCTGGTGCCCAATTTCTACGCCCGTGCCGACACTCGTACACCGGTGGTCGCGGCGTTCATTTCGCTCGGCGTGTTCATAACCGTCAGCGCTTCCGTCCTGACTACGCTGGGCCTGATCGGCGTCGCCTATGCAAGCGTGATCGGCGCGTGGATCAACGTTGCCTTCCTGCTGGTCGTGCTGGCTAAGCGCGGGCACTACCGCATTCCGGGCGTTCTGCTGCTGCGGATCGCGCGCCAGGTTCTCGCCGCCGCGGCCATGGGCGCCGCCCTGTTTTACACCCGCGACCTACTGAGCGGCTGGTACTCGGCCGGACTGTTCGAACGGCTGGGCGCGCTGCTCGCCTTGGTGGCTGCCGCCGCCGTGGTCTATTTCGGCATTGCCTTTGCTGTCGGCGCGATCGACCGACAGCGCGTCGCGGCACTGACCCGGCGCGGCGCGGCCGAAAAGCCCGACGATCTTGCCAGCTGAAGCGCCTGTGCTAAGGCCGCACACAATGACTGACACCCGCCTCTCGATCCGTTCAGCCCCGGCGCGCTTCCTGCTGCGTGGGCGGGCGGCCTGGCGATGGCTTGGACGCTCCTGACCAGAGATTTCCAATCCGGCTAGCCAACCGGCCAGTCCCATCCAGTCTACAAGTGAGTATTCCCATGAGAGTCGTTTCGGGCATCCAGCCCACCGGAAAGCCGCACCTCGGCAACTACCTTGGCGCGATCGTCAACTATGTGAAGCTGCAGGACGAAGCGCACGCATCGGGCGGTCAGTGCTTCATCTTCCTCGCCGATTTGCACGCCATCTCGCAGCCGCATGACCCGGCCGAACTGTCGCAGAACACGCGCGAGATGGTCGCAACTCTGGTCGCCTGCGGCGTCGATCCTGCCAAGACCGTGCTGTTCAACCAGGCGCAGGTCCCCGCCCATGCCGAGCTGCAATGGCTGCTGAACGGCACGGCGCGCATGGGCTGGCTCAACCGCATGACCCAGTGGAAGGACAAGGCCGGCAAGAACCGCGAAGGCCAGTCGGTCGCGCTGTTCACCTATCCCGTGCTGCAGGCTGCGGACGTGCTGCTGTACCAGGCCACCCACGTGCCGGTGGGCGAAGACCAGAAGCAGCACCTGGAGCTTGCCCGCGACATCGCGCAGAAGTTCAACAACGACTTCTGCCCGGACGATGCGCCGCTCTTCACCCTGCCCGAGCCTTACATTCCGCCCGCCGCCGCGCGCATCATGAGCCTGCGCGACGGCACCGCGAAGATGAGCAAGTCGGACCCTTCGGAAATGAGCCGCATCAGCCTCACCGACGATGCCGATACGATCATGAAGAAGGTGAAGAAGGCCAAGACCGATCCCGAACCCCTGCCGAGCGAGGCCAAGGGTCTCGAGGACCGTCCCGAGGCACTCAACCTCGTGACGATCTATTCGGCGCTTTCGGGCCGCGGTGTCGACGAGATCCTGGGCGATTTCGGCGGGCAGGGCTTCGGTGCGTTCAAGCCGGCGCTGGGCGAGGTGCTGGTGGAATCGCTCGCTCCGATCTCGGCCCGATTTACCGAGCTTCTGGCTGATGGAGAGGCGCTCGACGCGATCCTCGCCCGCGGCGCGGCGCAGGCACGCGAAGCGGGAAGCGACACGCTGAACGCGACCTACAAGGCGCTCGGCCTCGTCCGCTAAGCCCTTTGAATGGTTACAACAAATGTGAATCCGGACATTCAATCCGGGTTCATGCCCGCTCGTCTAATGCCCACGACACTTGCCGCCTGTCTGTCCCTCCGAAGCAATGGACTGCGCAATCGGGGCGAACCGTGATAGGCAAGGACAGAACAACGAAGGACAGAGCATGACCAACCGGGCAAAGGGTTGGGGGCGCACCGTAAAGCTCGCCGCCGCACCTATCTTCCTTGCAGGCCTTTCCGCCTGCGCCACGCCGTTCCAGGCCGATGTTTCGCGCTTCCAGGCGCAGCTTCCCGCGCCGCAGGGCGAAAGCTATTTCGTCGTCGCCGACGACCCGGCCCTCGCCGGCGGTCTCGAGTTTTCGCAATACGCCGACCTCGTGGAAGCCGAGATGGCGCGCCTGGGCTACGCGCAGGCGACCAGCGCGGAGGCCGCCTCGCTGCTGGTGCGTTTCGACTACGGCGTCGACAAGGGCCGTGAGAAACTTCGCACGACGGGCTTCTCCGACCCCTTCTACGAGCCCTGGTATGGCTATCCCTACCGCTCGCGCTGGGGCTACCGCTCGCGCCTGCGCCCCTTCCGCCCGCATTACGTCGGCAGCCGCTGGGGCTATGGCTTCTACGACCCCTGGTTCGGCGGCCCCGAAGTGCGCAGCACCACCGTCTACACCAGCGGCATCGACCTGAAGATCGACCGCGCCGCGACCGGCGAGCGCCTGTTCGAAGGCAAGGCGCAGGCGATGTCGACCTCGAACCGCCTGCAGTACCTCGTCCCGAACCTGGTCGAAGCGATGTTCACCGACTTCCCCGGCAATTCGGGCGAAACGCTGCGCATCTCGATCGCACCGGAAAAGACCACGGTCCGGCGGGTCGAACGCTAGGGGCGTCACCCGGACGGGAGAACAAGTAAGGGCGGCCGCTGGATCGGGTCGCCCTTTTTGTCTTGGCTATGCGCTAGCGGTTGTCGAGCTGAGCCCGGACCGCCGCCAGCCCTTCGCGGGTGATGCGATAGGGCCGCCCGCCCCGGCTGCGGATCAGCCGGCGTTTGCGAAGCCGATCGAACACAGGGAGCGTGCAATCGGCAAGGCGGAAGCCTTCGCGGTTGAAGCAATCGACCACTTCGACGCGGCCGTTTTGGTTGCGGAGGAATTCAATCCGTCCGCCTTGTGCGAGCGCGTGCAACACGCGCTGCTCGTATTTCGAGATGTTCACTGTCTGGAATGTCCATACGCTGGCATGGGGTGCGGCGCAGCAATCCTTGCTGCACGGCGCGCACGTCAGCCCTTCCCGCATGAAATGCGGGCCGGGCGGCTCAGCGGATGACAATCTCGAACATAAATTCCTAAGGTTCGCGGATGCGATACCGGCTGGCTAGCGCCCCACGTGCGCCAGCGTCAAGCGGTCAGAGCTTGGAGTGCCCGCCAGTCGAGCCGAAGCCGCCTTCGCCGCGTGCGGTGTCGTCGAGTTCCTCGACCTCTTCCCAAGCGGCCTGCGTCACAGGCGCGAGGACCAGCTGCGCGACCCGATCGCCGCGCTGGATCGCAAAGTCGTCGGCGCCGTGGTTGATCAGGATCACCTTCAGCTCGCCGCGATAATCGCTGTCGATCGTGCCCGGCGTGTTGGGCACGGTAATGCCGTGCTTCAAGGCAAGGCCGGAGCGCGGGCGCACCTGGATCTCGAACCCGTGGGGGATCGCCACCGCAAGCCCCGTGGCCACCGCGTGGCGCTGGCCGGGCTTGATCGTGACGTTTTCCGCCGCAAGCACGTCCATCCCCGCCGCGCCGGTGGTGGCATAGGCAGGCAGGTCGAGACCGTGTCCGTGCGGCAAGCGTTTCAGCCGCACGCCAACCGTATCAGTCATGCTCGTCTTCTACCGGAGTGAGGGCCTCGGCCGCGCGGCGAACGAGTTCGCGCGCCACGTCTTCCTTGGGCATTTCGGGAAGGCTTTCGACACCGTTTGCAGAGACGATGTGCACCTGGTTGAGATCGCCGCCCATTACGCTCTCGCCGACCGAGCCGGCCACATTGTTGGCGATGATCCAGTCCGCGCCCTTGCGCTTGCGCTTGGTCTTGGCGTTCTCGACCACGTTCTCCGTCTCGGCAGCGAAGCCGATCAAGAGCGTCGGGCGCTTGCGACCGGCAGCCGTGCTGGCGAGGATATCGGGGTTCTCGGCAAGGAGCAGCGCCGGCGGGGCAGAGCCGCGCTTCTTCATCTTCTCGCCGGCGACATGCTTGCTCTTCCAGTCGGCGACGGCGGCCACCATGAAGGCGACGTCCACGGGCAGCGCGCGGCGCACTTCCTCGGCCATGTCGTCGGCGGTCTCGACATCGATGCGGTCGACACCCACCGGCGTCGGCAGGTGCACCGGGCCCGCAATCAGCGTCACGCGCGCGCCGGCGGCTGCGGCCATGGCGGCAATGGCAAAGCCCTGCTTCCCGCTCGACCGGTTGGCGATGTAGCGGACCGGATCGATCGGCTCGCGCGTCGGGCCGGCGGTGATCAGCACGTGCTTGCCGTAAAGCGGGCGGTGCTCCGGGTCGGGATCGAACGAGGCCTGGCCGGCCAGCGGGCTGTCCTCGAAGGCGACCGGCTGCGGCAGCAGCTCTTCGGTCTCGACCTCGTCGGGGATCGGCTGCGGCATGGCGCGCTTGTCCTGCTTCGCCACCTCGTGATTGATCGCTTCCGGATCGGTCGGCGGAGCCGCTGAGGCCTTGCCCTTTGTCGCCAGCACTGGGCCGGCACTCGCATCGTCTTCCGGCCCATCGAGCAGGTCTTCCGCGCCGAGCATATCGGGCTCGTCCAGCTCTTCGAATTCCTCGAGTTCGGCTTCGATCTCGTCGTGGCTGCGCTTCTCGGTCGAGCGCGGGATGATCATCGACAGCAGGCCGCCAAGCCCGCCGCCGCTCTTCTCGAGCTCCTCGCCGTCTTCCGGTTCAAGCGCTTCGTGAAGGTCGCCTTCGGCCTCTTCCGCAGCAGGTTCGGGCGCGGCGAGCTGGGCCTGCTTGAGCGTCACGAGCTCGGGCACCTCGATATCGAGATCGAGTTCATCGGCGATGCGCGCGAGGATCGCGGGCGGTTCGGGCATCCGGCCGGGGCCGAATTCGCCGCAGGCCATCGGGCCTTCGTCCGGGTCCATCACAGCGACGCCGGCCTGGCGCAGCCAGTCGGCGTTGCGCTGGGTGGCGGGGTTTTCCCACATCTTCACGTTCATCGCCGGAACGGTCAGAACGGGCTTGTCGGTGGCGAGGATGAGCGTGGTTGCAAGGTCGTCGGCAATCCCCGCGGTCATCTTGGCCAGCAGGTCGGCCGTCGCCGGGCACACGACCACAAGGTCGGCCTCGCGGCTGAGCTGGATATGCCCCATCTCGACCTCGTCCTTGAGATCGAACAGCGAGGTATAGACCTTGTTCTCACTGAGCGCGGCAAGCGCCATGGGGGTGACGAACTGCTGCCCGCCTTCGGTCAGCACGCAGGTGACAGAGCCGCCCGCCTTGCGGATCAGGCGGACGAGCTCGCACGACTTGTAGGCCGCGATGCCGCCGCCGATGACGAGCAGGATCTTCGGGCCGCTCACGCCGCCGCGCCCGGAATTTGCGTTGTCTCCGCGCGGTTCAACGCGGATCGGCGAATGCATACCCATAAAACCATCGATGCGCTTGCTAGCGCCCCCCGTGCATCATTGCCAGCGTCCAGCACTGGAGTTTTCCGCGATTCGCCCTAACGTCACATGGTGAAGAAAGGGGAAACGGGGGACTTTTGCCATGCATGTGATTCTGAGCGCCATCCTGCTTGCGCTGGCCATACTCGACATTGTCATCGGGACGGGGTTCCTGATCGACCCGGTCAATTCGGGGGCCGATTTCGGCCTGACGATCGCCTCGACCCACGGGGAATCGACGCTGCGCGGGGACATGACCGCGTTTTTCTGGGTGACCGGGATTTCGATGATCTGGGGCGCATGGAAGCGTCGAGGCGACGTGATGCTCCCGGCACTCGGCCTGTTCGGCATCGCCTTCCTCGGGCGGTTCATCAATGTGGTGGCGCAAGGCCCCTACGATGGCTGGCTGGTGCCCATGGGCGTGGAAGGCCTCCACTGCATCGTGATCATCATCGCTATGCGGGCGTGGGGCTGGCCGAAGGCGAGCGCCTGATCGCGCCAACAAGGTCGGCCAGCGCGCGCGGGACGAAGGCGAGGCCGACGCCGTAGGCGGGGATGAACAGCCCCATCCAGTAGAAGTTCTCCTGCCGCGCAAACAGCGCGACGGCGGCGATGAAGCCTGCGAACCACAGCGTCGCAAAGGCGCCTAGCCGCCCTCCGGCCGCGCACCAGCCGAGGAGCGGCAGCACGCCGAGCGGGGCAGCCAGCCACACCGGCAGCGCCTGCAGCAGGGTGGTTACATGGATGCCGAAGAGCGCGAGCGAGGGGCCGAGCATCCCGCTCCACCCCGGCGACACGAGATCACTAGCCTCGCGGACACCGGCAACCCCGCCAGCATGAAGCGCCAGGCCCACGCCGAGCAGCACCAGCGCGCCGACAATCGCGCCGAGCTTGCCTTTCTCGCCAGCGAGCAGCGCAACGGCACCCCATGCAAGCAGGAACGGCAGCGCCAGTTCGCGCAATGCGATGGCCAGGACGGCAAGAACCAGCGCGCCGATCCACGCGCTGCCCGCGGACATCGCGAGCGCGGCCGACAGCATCAGTCCGGCCAGGATCTCGTGGCTAAAGGCAATGTCGGGAATGAAGGCGACCATGCCGAAAAGCGCGGCGAGCGCGGCCCCGCCCAGCTGTACGCCGCGCCCCTCGCTGCGCAGGGCAGCAAACCAGGCGAGGATGTTCGCAGCCCACAGCAGCAGCGCTATCGTGCGCCAGCCATCGGCGCCCCAGAGCGCCGTCCCCCAGGCCAGCACCGGTGTTCGCACGGTGACGAAGGGACTGGTCGGCATGGCAAAGTCGCGGTGTTCGGCGGCCGCTGCCTCGTAATAGCCTTCGCCCTGCGCAAGGCGCGCGTTGATTTCGCGGTAGAGGTCCATGTCGACCCGTTCGCCGCGTTCGAGGCGCTGCTCGATATCCGCCTCATGCGCGGTGTCGCGCGCCTCGAGGGCAAAGCCGTTCCACAGGCAGGCGAGCAAAGTCGCCGCCAGCAGGGCCAGCGCTGCCCAGCGCGGCAGGCGGGCGAGCGGGCGCTCGGGAAGGGTCACGAATTGCCCCGCGCCGAGGTGATCAGCGAGCGAAGCGCCATGGGCAGGAAGGCCAGTCCCATGAACATCGCCGGCGCGACGACCGCACCCCAGTAGAAGTTGTTCGCCCGGCCCGCGATCATGAAGGCGAGGCCGTAGCCAAGGTAGAGCAGCGTGCCGGTGGTCCCCGCGCTCGATTTCCAGCCGGCCCAGCCCAGCACCATCAGCACGACCAGCGGCCCGGCGATTTCATGCGGGAGGAAGCGCAGGTTGGAGCTCAGCACGATATTGCCGAGCCACCCCGCCAGCCCGCGCAGCACCAGCCAGTCGGGGCTTTCCGGATCGCTCGGCAGGGTCTGCGGCGTCACCAGCGACAGGTGCCAGGCGAGCGCGGCGAAGAAGGCGAGTACCAGAGCGCCCCAGGCCGCCGCCTCCTTCCAGTCGCGGCGCCAGGCGGCCATTGCGCCCATCAGCAGCACGAAAGGCAGAGCGTGTTCGCGAATGGCGACGGCCAGCGCTGCGACCGCCAGCGACCAGCCCCAGCGCCCCGGCCTGTGCAGGCCGAAAGCGAGCGCGATCAGCATCCCGGCCCACAGCTCGTGCAGCACGAAATAGTAGCGGTTGAGGCCGAGCGAGGCGCCCATGAACATCAGCGCTGCGCCGATCCTCTGCATGCGCTTGCCGCCCGGTTCTTCGCCCAGCCGGCGCCACCAGGCCCATACGGTCGCGCCCATCAGCACAACCGCCAGCGGGATCATCAGCCCCTCGCCCAGCCAGGCGTAGATATGCGCGAGTGTGGGCAGGCGCACGGCGAGGCCGGGGCGCACGGGGTAATCGCTGGCGCGCTGCTCCTCGACCACGAAATCGTAATAGTTCTCGCCGCCCTTAAGCCGTTCGATAATCCGGTCGTAAAGCGCGAGGTCATCGTCGCGCGGGGGTTCGGCGTCTTCGGCGAGTGTCTCCTGCGTGATCGACGGGACCTCCGCCGGTTCGCCGTCCATGCTCGCGGTGAGCGGGGTGAGCGCTGCGAGCACCAGCAGCGCTGCGACGGCAGCAAGCAGGATGCGCGCGGGCCAGGCGCCCCAATGGGCGAAGCGGTCCCAGGCGGGCGCCGCCTTGGCGTCCGTCAGCCGATCAACCCTTGCGCTATCGCTATCCATGCTGCGAGACCCCCTGCACCTGCCGCGAGGGCATAGCCCAGCCAGCCGCGCGAGCGCGCCGTCTCACGGCGCTTTTCCCACATCAATTCGATGTCCGGCAGCGGCGGCGGTTCGGGTGCGCCGCCCTTGGCCGGGAAGCGGTCCTCGATCCGGCGGACGAGGTCCGGGATGCGCAGCAGCGTCTCCGTGTCCTCGCGGATGCGGTCGGCAATGGCGGCTTCCGGGCCCAGCTCGTCGCGGATCCAGCTGCGCACATAGGGCGCACTGGTGTCCCACATGTTGATCTTGGGATTGAGCTGCGTGGCGATGCCTTCGACCATCACCATGGTTTTCTGCAGCAGAAGCAGGTGCGGCTGAGTCTGCATGTCGAAATCGCGCGTGATGGCGAAGAGCCCATCGAGCATCTGGCCGACCGAAAGCTCGCTCACCGGCTTGCCGCGCATCGGCTCGCCCACGGCGCGCAGCGCGGTCGCGAACTCGTTCACGTCGTGATAGCTCGGCACATATTGCGCCTCGAAATGGATTTCGGCGACGCGTTTGTAGTTGCCCGTCGTCAGCCCGTAGAGGATTTCCGCCAGCCACATGCGCGCGCGCCGGTCGATGCGGCCCATGATACCGAAATCGATCGCGGCGATGGTCCCGTCCGCTTTCACGAACAGATTCCCCTGGTGCATGTCGGCGTGGAAGAAGCCCGCCGCGATGGCCTGCTTGAGGAAGGCGAGGACGAGGCGGCTCGCCAGCTCTTCGGTATCGTGGCCAGCGGCGCGGATGGCCTCTGTGTTGCTGATCTTGATCCCGTCGATCCAGTCGACGGTCATCACCCGGCCATTGGTGCGGTCCCAGTCGATGCCGGGGACTTCATAGCCTTCCGTGCCGATCATGTGCTCGGCCAGTTCCGAGGCGCTGGCCGCCTCGCGCCGGAGATCGAGCTCCCGATTGGTCCAGCGCTTGAAATTGGCGATGACCAGCCGCGGGCGCAGGCGCGCGGCTTCCCCGCCCATCGCCTCGACATGGGCGGCGGCCCATTCGTAGGTGTCGATGTCCTTGGCGAACTGTTCGCGCACGCCGGGACGCAGAACCTTGACGGCCACCTTCTTGCCTTCGGTCGTTACCGCACGGTGGACCTGCGCGATCGACGCCGCGCCGACCGGTTCGGCATCGAATTCCGAATAGAGATTCTCGAGCGGCTGCTCGAAGCTCGCCTCGATTGCGGTCCTGATCTGGTCGAAACCGACCGGCGGCAAATCATCCTGCAGCTTGAGCAGGTTGCGCGCCGCATCCTCGCCCACAAGGTCGGGCCGCGTCGCCAGCGTCTGGCCGAGCTTGATCGCGGCGGGACCGATCTCGCGAAATGCGCCGGCGTAGTCGGGCTCCTTCGGCTGGATCGTGCCGAAACGGGCGATGCGCGCCAGCCGCTTGACCGGCGGCGGCGTGTTCGGGTCGCGCTCGATGCCCCGCAAAGCGCCGTGCCTTGCGAGCGTGCGCCCCCACTTCAGGAGGCGGAAGATATGCGTCGAAGGACGAGCCAAGTCCCTAAACCTTCCACCCCGAATGGATGTTCACCGCGCCGCCGAGGATCGATTCGACACGCGTGTTCACGAAGCCCGCATCGCGGATCATCGCTTCGAACACGGGCGGCTTGGGGAAGCGGCGGATGGACTCGGCAAGGTAGCGATAGCTGTCCTCGTCGTTGGCGATCGCCTTGCCGATCTGCGGCATGACCTTGTGCGAATAGAGGTCGTAGATTTCCTTGAAGCCGGGCCAGTCGGTCTGGCTGAATTCCATGCAATAGAAGCGCCCGCCGAACTTCAGCACGCGGTGCGCCTCGCGAAGGGCCTTGTCGATGAAGGTCACGTTCCGGATGCCGAAAACGATGGTGTAGGCATCGAAAGTGCGGCTGGAGAAGGTCAGCTCCTCGGCGTTCTGACGAGACCATACCAACCCGTCGATCCCGCGATCCATCGCGCGTTCGATGCCGACGTCGAGCATGTCCTGGTTGATGTCGGAGACGGTAACGCTCGCGCCGCGTGTCGCCATGCGGAAGGCGATGTCGCCCGTGCCGCCGGCCATGTCGAGGATCTGCTCGCCGGGCTGCGGCTTCACTCGGCTGACGAAGCGGTTCTTCCACAAGCGATGCATGCCGCCCGACATGGCATCGTTCATGATGTCGTATTTGGCGGCAACGCTCGAAAAGACTTCGCCCACGCGGCCGGTCTTTTCCGATGCGTCGATGTCTTCGTAGCCGAAGGAAACGGTGTCGTTCATGGGCAAGGGCCTTAGGGGGAATTGAGCCAAGCGCAAAGGGTGTTAGAGGGAGTCCTTGTTACGTGCGGGCCGGACATCCGTCCGTCCCTTCGGCACCAGCCCTCACCCCCACCCGGCCACCCACGGAATTATACTGATGGGTGGCCGGGTGGGGGTGAGGGCTGGCGCGGCATCCGGCGATCTGCCATTTTCTCCTGCGACACCCCGCCACTCGCCGGAAAATCAGGAATTGCCCGAGTTACCCGAAGTCGAAACCACCGTCCGCGGCCTCGCGCGCTTTCTTGAGGGCGAGCGCATCGTCTCGGTGCGCGTGAACCGACCGGATATGCGCCGTCCCTTTCCACCCGACCTGGTGCAGGCGCTGACCGGTGCGACCGTTTCGGGCCTGTCGCGCAGGGCGAAATACGGGCTGATCCATACCGACCGCGACCACGCGATGGTTTTCCACCTCGGCATGAGCGGGCGGTGGCGGATCGATCCGGAGGAGGCGGACAAGCACGACCATCTCGTGATCGAGACCGCGCGCAACGTCTTTGCGCTGAACGATCCGCGGCGCTTCGGATCGGTCGACCTGCTGCTCGCGCCCGAACTGGACCTGTGGCCGCCCTTCGCCGCGCTGGGACCGGAGCCGCTGGGCGAGGCGCTGACGGCGGAGCATTTGCGCGCAGCCACGAGGGGCCGCAAGCAGGCTATCAAGCTGCTGCTACTGGACCAGCGGATCGTGGCGGGCCTCGGCAATATCTATGTCTGCGAGGCGCTGTGGCATTCAGGGATTCACCCGCGAAAGGCCGGCGGCAAGGTGACCATGCCGCAGCTCCGCCGCCTCGTCCCCGCGATCAAGGATGTACTGGAGCGCTCCATCCGCGACGGCGGCAGCACCCTGCGCGATTTCGCCCAGCCCGACGGCGAGCTGGGCTATTTCGCCACCCGCTTCCACGTCTACGGCCGCGAGGGCGAGCCCTGCCACCACGAGGACGGCGGCACGATCCGCCGCATCGTGCAGGGCGGGCGCAGCACGTGGTTCTGCCCGGTTTGTCAAAGGTGATGCCGTATCAAGGCTAAAATGCGCTTCGGAAGCAAGACGTTTGGAAGATCAAGCGGTCTCATCTATTGAGGTGAAATGACCTCGCACTTCGAAATCGTATTTTCAGTAACGATGAACATGCTTGTGTTCGGTGGGCTCATCTACGGCCTATTGGCCCGATCAAAAGGCAAACGCTTGGCTGCCCGCCTCGCGATCTCGATACCGCTGACGGCAAATATCGCTCTACTTACTTTCAAAGCACAATTTTCTTTGGACGAAAGGGTGCTCGGCGTGGCCACGACCTTGGCGCTTGGGGCCCTACTCTACGCACTTGCTAAGCGAAGAGGGCTGTTCTCCCCATCGCCTCCGCAAACTGACCATTAAAGGTCGAGCGAAGCGTATTCTCGCGGCGGGGGCAGGCCTTCCATCTTCTCGCTCAGCAGCGGGCGGAAGCTGGGGCGGCTCTTGACGACCATGTACCAGTCGCGCGCCTGTTCGTGGCCTTTCCAGTCCACCGCGCCCAAGTAATCGACCACCGAGAGATGCGCCGCGCAGGTCAGGTCGGCGAGGCTCAGCTGCGGCCCCGCGAGCCATTGGCGCGTGTCGACCAGCCAGTCGATATAGTCGAGGTGGCCATGCAGCATCCGGCTCATCTGGCGCAGCACCTGTCCGTCGGGCGACTGGCGCAGAACCAGACGCTTCTTCATCTTCTCGTAGAGCGCGGGCTCGGTCACATCGGCGTAGAAATTGTCGTCGAACAGCGCCACCAGCCGGCGGATTTCGGCGCGCTGCAAAGCCGATCCGTTGATCATCGGATTGCGCTCGACCGTCTCTTCGAGAAACTCGCAGATCGCCTGGCTGTCCGACAGCGCGACCTTGCGCCCCGCATCGTGCAGCACCGGGGTGCGCCCGGCCGGGTTCAGTTGCCAGAAGCCGTCGCGCCCTTCCCACGGGTACTCGCGCACCAGTTCGTAGGCGATGTTCTTCTCGCCCATCAGCAGGCGCAGCTTGCGGCTGAAAGGGCACAGGGGAAATTGGTATAGCTGCCACATGGGACCTGCGGCCTTGCCACAAGCCGGGGCGCCGCGTCCACCAGCGCGGGTGGGCAAGGCGCTAATTTAGCGGTGGAACATTTGCGCGGGGATCAAAGCCCGGCAGCGTCCAGCATCATGAGGCAGGCGGGCATGACCTCGCCAAGGCGCTGCGGCGCTGCGGCGAACTCGGCGCTCTCGCGTTCGACCAGCCCCATGATCGTGGTTCGGTCGATATCGAGGTCATCCATCAGCTGCGCGGCGGTGCGCACGAAGAATTCCTGTCCGCGCTCGGCCATCACGGGATAGGCCGCCATCGCCGGATCGCCGCCCAGCTGGCCGCGATGGACCAGCCCGAAAGCGACCGAACACCTGAGCGCGCTGCCCTGCTCGAGGTTGAGCTCGGGGAGCGCCTGCGCGGCGGGTGCCTGGGTGAGGACAAGGGCGAGCGGGGCAAGAAGCGAAAGCATGGCAGCGCTTCTAGGCCCGGCAAGCTGAACCGCAAGCGACAAGCCGCTTGTAAGCGCCGCCCCCGCCCTTAAGGTGGCGAATCGAAACCCAAAGGAGAGAGTTTCATGTACAGTCACATGATGGTCGGTTCGAACGACATCGACCGGTCCAAGACCTTCTACGACGCCACCTTCAAGGCCATGGGCGGCCGCGAAGGCATCAAGGACGACAAGGGCCGCCTGATGTACCTCCACAATGGCGGCGCATTCCTTGTCACCCCGCCGATCGACGGCAAGCCCGCCACGGCCGGCAACGGCTGCACCATC
Organism: Qipengyuania flava; assembly: GCF_019448255.1. Classification (NCBI taxonomy): domain Bacteria; kingdom Pseudomonadati; phylum Pseudomonadota; class Alphaproteobacteria; order Sphingomonadales; family Erythrobacteraceae; genus Qipengyuania; species Qipengyuania flava. Next base: position 492,799 of record NZ_CP080410.1, on the reverse strand, counting down.
GGCTTTGCCATGACCCCCGAACAGGCCGATGCCTGGCACGCCGCGGGCGTGGAAGCCGGCGGAACCGCGATCGAAGACCCGCCGGGCGAGCGTCCGGGCTCGGGCATGTACCTCGCCTACCTACGCGATCCCGACGGCAACAAGCTTTGCGCGCTGCATCGCATCGGATCGTAAGGCTTGCTGAATAGGGGCGAAAAGGGATTGCTGGCCGACCTCGGCGCGCTGGCAATCCCTTTCGCTTCGCATGAACACGCAGCGGTCTTCACGGTCGAGGAAAGCCGGAAAATCGACGCCGAGATCCCCGGCGCGCACACCAAGAACCTGTTCCTGAAAGATGCAGGCGGCGCCTACTGGCTGGTGACCGTGCCCGCAGAGGCGCGCGTCGACCTGAAGGCGCTGCCCGCCGCAATCGGGTGTAAGCGGGTGAGTTTCGGCAAGCCCGACGCGATGGAAAGCCTGCTCGGCATTACACCAGGCTCGGTCACGCCGCTTGCGATGATCAACGCGGAGCCTGGGAGCGTCACGGTCGTTCTCGATGCGGGCCTCGCGTCAGCAGATCGCATCAACGTCCACCCCTTGCGCAACACCGGCACGCTGGGCCTCGCGGGCGCGGATGTTCTCGCGCTGCTGCGCCACTGGGGTCATGACCCCGTGGTCGCGGCAATCCCCGTAAAAGAAACCTGAGGCTTCAGCGCGCCAGTTCGAACACCGCGAATTCCGCGCGGGCGTTGGCACCGGCGCGCGACACCGGCTTCTCGCCTGCAAAATACCAGTCGCGGACGATCTTCGCGCCCTTGGCCTCGGCCAGTTCGCGGAAATCCTTGATCGTCACGTGGTGGATGTTCTGTGTCTCGTACCAGCTCACCGGAATGCTGCGCGTCACCGGCATGCGCCCGCCGAACATCAGCGCGGCGCGCGTGCGCCAGTGGGCGAAATTGGGGAAGGAGACGAAGGCCCGCGTGCCGACGCGCAGCAGCTCGTCGAGCATGCGATCGGGCCGTTCGGCGGTCTGGAGCGTCTGGCTGAGGATGGTGTAGTCGAAGCCCTTGTCGGGATAGTCGCCGAGATCGCGGTCGGCATCGCCCTGCACCACAGAAAGGCCTTGCGATACGCAGCGCTCGACGCAGTCGCCGTCGATCTCGATCCCGCGTACGTCGCAGTCCTTCTCGCGCAGCGCCATCATCAGTGCGCCGTCGCCGCAGCCAATGTCGAGCACGCGGCTCGAGGGCGCGACATGGCTGGCGATTACCTGAAGATCGGGGCGCAGGGTCACCCGAGGAATCCCCCGATCACGCGGTCGAGCGCAGGCACATCGAGCAGGAAGCTGTCATGGCCATGCGGGGCGGACAGTTCGACGAAGCTCACCGGTGCGCCTGCTGCGTTGAGCGCGTGGACTACGTGGCGGCTTTCGCTGGTCGGGTAGAGCCAGTCGGAATCGAAGCTGACGAGGCAGAAGCGCGCGGTGGTGCCCGCAAAGGCATCGGCGAGCCTGCCGCCATGCTCCTCGGCAAGGTCGAAATAGTCCATCGCGCGGGTGATGTAGAGGTAGCTGTTTGCATCGAAGCGCTGGGTGAAGCCGCTGCCCTGGTAGCGCAAATAGCTCTCCACCTGGAAATCGGCATCGAAGCCGAAGCTCTTGGCCTCGCGGTCCTGCAAATTGCGCCCGAATTTCTCGGTCAGCGCTTCTTCGGAGAGGTAGGTGATATGCGCCGCCATGCGCGCCACGGCGAGCCCGTTGTCGGGCGTTTCGCTGCCGTAATAGTCGCCCTTGTGCCAGCGCGGATCGGCCATGATCGCCTGCCGACCAAGTTCGTGAAACGCGATGTTCTGCGCCGAGTGACGGCTGGTCGAGGCGATCACCAACACGCGCTCCGCTCGCTCCGGCCAGTTGGCTGCAAGGCTGAGCGCCTGCATCCCACCCATCGATCCGCCGACCACGGCGTGCAGCGTTTCGATTCCCAGCGCATCGAGCAGGCCGACATGCGCGCGGACCATGTCGCGGATGGTGATGACGGGGAAACGCATTGCGTAGGGGCTGCCGTCCGAAGACTCGCTCGCCGGGCCGGTCGAGCCCATGCAGCTGCCGATCACATTGGCGCAGATGACGAAGAAGCGGTCCGTATCGATGGGCTTGCCCGGCCCCACCATGCGCTCCCACCAGCCCGGCTTGCCGGTAATCGGGTGGGGCGAGGCGACATATTGGTCGCCGGTCAGCGCGTGGCACAGCAGGATCGCGTTCGAACGGTCCTCATTAAGCTCGCCATAGGTCTCGTATGCGACCTCGACGCGCGCCAGCTCGCCGCCGCCGTCGAGCGGCAGCGGGGCGGGTAGTGTCAGCGTTTGCGAGCGAGCGTTCAAATCGGACCTTGGGGTGAAACAATCAAACCCTGTCTCTATCCGCTCACCCACGGCTTGTCGAAGGGCCGTATTTCTTTCATGCGACGAAGCTGAAATGGCAGACAAACCCGAAATGAAGCCCTGGATCGAGGGCATCCACGCCTACGTTCCCGGAAAGTCCACGGCCAAGGACGGCCGCGCGCTGGTCAAGCTCTCGGCAAACGAGAACCCGCTCGGCTGCAGCCCGGCCGCGCTCGGCGGGCTGGCGCAGGGCCATGCCCCTGCCGCCTACCCCGACCCCGACGCGAACGCCCTGCGCGCAGCGATCGCGCGACTCCACGGCGTCGACCCGGCGCGGATCGTATGCGGGACGGGTTCGGACGAACTGCTCAACCTGGCCGCTCAAGGGTTCGCCGGGCCGGGCGACGAGGTGCTTTTCAGCCGCTTCAGTTTTGCCGTCTACGACATTGCCGCCCGCCGCTGCGGGGCGACGCCGGTGGAGGCGCCGGACGACGATTACGCCACCGATGTCGATGCCCTGCTGGCGGCGGTGACCGAGAAAACGCGTGTCGTTTTCCTCGCCAATCCGAACAATCCGACCGGCACCTATCTGCCGCGCACGGAAGTCGAGCGGCTGCATGCGGGGCTTCCCGCCGACGTGCTGCTGGTGGTCGATCAGGCCTATGCCGAATACCTCGAACCCGAAGAGGGCGACGGCGGACTCGACCTTGCCGCGCGGCACCAGAACGTGCTGGTCACACGGACCTTCTCCAAGATCTATGGCCTGGCGGGAGAGCGCATCGGTTGGGCAACCGGCGCGCCGCACCTCGTCGATGTGCTCAACCGCATACGCGGGCCGTTCAACGTAACTGCGAGCGGACAGCGTGCCGCGCTCGCCGCGCTCGCAGACCACGCCTTCCTTTCCCGCTCGCGCGAGGCCAACCGGATCGAGCGGGCGCGCTTTGCCGAGGCCATCGCGGCGCTCGGCAACCATGGCCTGCGCGCCGTGCCGAGCAAGGCGAACTTCCTGCTGGTCCTCTTCGAAGGCGCGGTGAAGGCTGAAGCAGCGCTCGAAGCAATCGGCGAGGCGGGATACGCCGTGCGCCACCTGCCGGGACAAGGCCTGCCCCATGCGCTGCGCATCACGATCGGGACGGGCAAGCAGATGGACGAGATTGCCGCAGTTCTGCGCGACCTGTGCGGGGAAGCGGCGTGACGATTTCCCGCGTCGCGATCATCGGCCTGGGCCTCATAGGGGGTTCGATCGGGTTGGCGGTGCGCGAGAACCTACCGGATGTCGCGACAACCGGCTGGGACGCCGATGCCGATGTGCGGGCGCGCGCAACCGAGCGCGGCCTTGTAGGCACGGTCTGCGATACCGTCGCGGATGCCGTCGCCGAGGCCGACCTCGTCATCCTCTGCGTCCCGGTCGGCGCGATGGGCTATGCGGCACAGGCAATCGCCCCGCACATTCGCCCTGGCACCATTGTCAGCGATGTCGGCTCCTCCAAGCGCAGTGTCGGCGATGCGCTGCGCGCCGCCCTGCCCGAGGCCGTGGTCATCCCCGCCCACCCGGTGGCGGGTACCGAGAAGAGCGGGCCGGACGCTGGATTTCCCGAACTCTTCCGCCACCGCTGGTGCATTGTCACCCCGCCCGCAGGCGCGCCGCAGGACGCAGTCGATGCGGTCTCGGACTTCTGGGAAGGGCTCGGCGCCAAGGTCGAGATCATGGAACCCGACCACCACGACCTCGTGCTCGCGGTAACCAGTCATATCCCCCACCTCATCGCCTACACCATAGTCGGCACGGCGAGCGACCTTGAGGATGTGACTCGCGGCGAGGTGATCAAGTATTCGGCCGGCGGCTTCCGCGATTTCACGCGCATTGCGGCCAGCAACCCCACCATGTGGCGCGACGTCTTCCTGTCGAACCGCGACGCCGTGCTCGAAGTTCTTGGCCGCTTCACCGAAGACCTGAGCCTGCTCCAGCGCGCGATCCGCAACGGCGACGGCGACACGCTGTTCGACCTGTTCGAGCGCACGCGCGCGATCCGTCGCTCGATCATCGAGGAAGGGCAGGACGATGCGCGCCCGGACTTCGGGCGCAAGGATCACTGATCGGGGCGGGCGCCGGGCCTAGCCCTTGGGCGGGCGCGGGATGAGCACGGGCGTGTTCTTGCGATAGGCCTGATAGGCCGGATCATCGCCCCAGCGCGACTTGGCAATGCCATCGAGCAGGTTGATCCCGCTCACCTTGGTCAGCAGCAGCGTGACAAAGATGGGCGAGAAGATCGCGAGATAGGACCAGCCCGACAGCAGCGGGAAGGCAATCACCAGGATGCCGAGCCACAGCGTGATCTCCCCGAAGTAGTTGGGATGCTGCGACCAGGCCCACAGGCCCGTGTTGATGAACTTGCCTTCGTTGGCCGGGTCGGCCTTGAACGCGCTCTTCTGGTTGTCGGCGACGACTTCGAAGGTGAAGCCAAGGACCCACAGCGCTGCACCGAGCCAGAAGGCCAGGCCGAGCGGCTGCGTTTCGGTAGCGGTAATCGCGACCAGCGCGGCCGAGGCGGTGAAGATGACCCACAGCGCCTGCAGCGTCCAGGCGACGAGGAATCGCGCGGGATCGGTCTTGATTTTGGCAAAGCGCTGGTCGGTCCCGCCTGCTGCGTGGATCCGCCGGTAGAGGAAGCTGCCGAGGCGGATGGTCCAGATGCCGACCATTACGGCCACAACCATTGCGCGCGTGTCGAGAGGCCAGGCGGCCAGGCTCGCGGTCACGAGGACCGACAGGTAGGTCACCGCGCCGATGGTGTCGTAGAGCCGGTCGGTCTGGGCTGCGGCCGAAGGGATGAAGGCAATCCAGTTCACCGCCAGCGCTACCAGCGCGCAGACGAAGACAGCGGAATAGCCTGCAAGCGACACGCTGTTGCTGCCCGCCAGCCAGGCAAAGCCCAGCCCGAGCGCCGATACGATTGCCACCGTCAGCAGGTTGCGCGCTGCCATTGTCTCTCTCCCCCGAATGTGTCCGGCCAGCCCCCCGACCGGCCGGGACGCGTCCTCTTACGCCAGCTTCACGTGGCGCTTCAGATGATGGTCTACATCGCCGAACTCGGATTCGAAAATCGTCAGGCGCTTGAAGTAGTGGCCGATGGCGTATTCGTCGGTCACGCCGTTGCCGCCGTGGATCTGGATCGCTTCCTGGCCGATCAGGCGGGCCGACTGGCCCACGCCGACCTTGGCGGCCGAAGCCGCACGCTTGCGCTCCTTCTCCGACGCGCCGAGGCGCAGCGTGGCGAGATAGGTCAGCGACAGGGCCGTCTCATAGGCCGTGTACATGTCGACCATGCGGTGCTGCAGCACCTGGAACGATGCGATCGGAACGCCGAACTGCTTGCGCTGCTTGGCGTATTCGAGCGTCATCGCATGGGCGACCTTCATCGCGCCGCAGGCTTCGGCGCACTGCGCGGCAATCGCTTCGTCGGTGACCTGCTCGATCAGCGGCAGGGCGCCGCCTTCTTCGCCGATCAGCGCATCGCCCGGGATCGAGGCGTTCTCGAAATAGACTTCCGACGCGCGGCGGCCATCGACCGTGACATAGTCGCGGGTGACGACGCCGGCGGTCGCCTTATCGACCACGAAGACCGACACGCCTTCGCGGTCGCGGCGCGATCCGCCGGTGCGCGCAGTGACGACAAGGTGGCTCGCCCAGGGCGCGCCAATCACGACGGCCTTGTGCCCGTTGAGGACATAGCCATCGCCGTCCTTCTTGGCGGTGGTTTCGAGGTCCGCGTAGTCATAGCGACCGCGCGGTTCGGCATAGGCAAAGGCAAAGACGCGGCTGCCATCGACGATCCCGCCAATGTGCTCTTCCTTCTGCGCCGCCGTGCCGGCGTGCTTCAGGAAGCCGCCTGCGCAGACGACGGTGGGAACGAAAGGCTCGACCACCAGGCCCTTGCCGAACTCTTCCATGACGACCATCGCGTCGACCGCGCCGCCGCCAAAGCCGCCGTCCTCTTCGCTAAAGGGCATGCCAAGGATGCCGAGTTCGGCCAGCTGCGACCAGATTTCAGGCCGCCAACCGGCATCGCTTTCGATCGCCGCGCGGCGCGTTTCCCAGTCGTACTGTTCGCGCACCAGGCGCGAGAGGCCGTCGCGCACCATTTCCTGTTCTTCGGTGAAGTTGAAGTCCACGTGTTCTCTCCGGATCTGGTCTTGCGGCTCAGAGGCCGAGGATCATCTTGGTGATGATGTTGCGCTGGATTTCGTTCGACCCGCCATAGATCGAGGTCTTGCGCATGTTGAAATAGGTCGCCGCGGCGTGATGGGCGTAGTCCGGGCCAATCGGGTGCTCGTTCGAGCCCGGGTCCTGGATGCTGCCGTAATAGGGCGCCGAATAGGTGCCGACCGCTTCCATCGTCAGTTCGGTGAGGCGCTGCTGGATTTCGGTGCCCTTGATCTTGAGGATCGAGCTTTCCGGCCCCGGGCCCTTGCCCGCCTGTTCGCCGGCCAGCGTGCGCAGCTCGGTGATTTCGAGCGCAGCCAGGTCGATTTCGAGCTGGCTCACCTTGCGGGCGAAATCGAAGTCGTCGATCAGCGGTTCGCCATCGAGGCTTTCGTTCGCCGCGATCTCGCGCAGTTTCTCCACGCCGCGCTTGGAGCGGGCGACGCCGGCGATGCCGCTGCGTTCATGGGCGAGCAGGAACTTGGCGTAGGTCCAGCCCTTGTTTTCCTGCCCGACGAGATTTTCGACCGGCACGCGCACGTCGGTAAGCCAGGTCTCGTTGACCTCGTAGCCGCCGTCGAGAAGCTTGATCGGTTTCACTTCGACGCCGGGCGTCTTCATGTCGACGAGGATGAAGCTGATGCCTTCCTGCGGCTTGGCTGCATCGGGATCGGTGCGGCACAGGAAGAAGCCCCAGTCGGCGTATTGCGCCAGCGTGGTCCAGGTCTTCTGGCCGTTGATCACATAATGATCGCCATCGCGCACCGCAGTGGTCTTGAGCGAGGCGAGGTCCGAACCGGCGCCCGGTTCCGAATAGCCCTGACACCACCAGACTTCGCCGCTGCGGATGCCGGGCAGGTGCTGCGCCTTCTGCTCTTCGCTGCCGAAGGTGTAGATCACCGGTCCGACCATCGAGACGCCAAAGGGCAGCGGCATGAGCGCGTTCACACGGGCGTTTTCTTCCGACCAGATGTAGCGCTGGGTCGGGGTCCAGCCGGTGCCGCCATACTCGGTCGGCCAGGCCGGTACCGACCAGCCTTTTTCGCCGAGGATCTTGTGCCAAGCGACGAAATCCTCGCGCGAAAGATCTTCGCGCATGCCGGTGTCACCGAGGTGCTTGGGATACTTCTCGGCGATGAACGCGCGGACTTCTTCACGGAAGGCCTGCTCTTCGGGCGTGAACTCGAGATTCATGGGCTTGGGCTCCAGCTTAAGTCGTGATTCGAAACCTTTGTGTCATGTCACAGCGCGGACTTAAAGGCGATTCCGCGCAAATTCGAAGATGCGGTTTGCACAATCCTAGTCGCCTGGGAAAGCCCCAGTTCCGCTTGCGCAAGCGCCAACGTCTGGATGACGCTACGGATTGAGGGCGTTGATCGCCTCGCGCACGCGCGCTTCGACTTCGGCGCGCGGCAAACCGGGCGGGATCGGTTCGGCAAAACGGTAGGTTATGCGGCCCGGCTTCTTGAGGATCTTGTGGTAGACAGGCCCGCTGTCGACCGCCACCGGCACCACCGGCAGCCCCAGCATCTTGTAGAGCCCGGCAAAGCCCGATTGCAGCTCGCGCCGTTCGCCATGCGGGACGCGTGTGCCCTCGGGGAAGATCACCAAGGGGCGCCCTTCGGCAGCCAGCGCCTTGGCCGAACGGATCATCTTCATCAGCGCCCGCGCGCCCGCGTCGCGCTCCACCGGCACGAGGCCGAACGCCGCTGCGGCCCGGCCCCATAGGGGGATCCGGAACAGCTCCTGCTTGGCAAAGACGCTCGGCAGGTGGAACAGGCGCGGCGCGTCTATCGCCTCGAAGAAGCTCTCGTGCTTGATGGCGTAAAGCACCGGCTCGTCGAGCGGCGCGCCCTCGAGCACGATTTCGCAGCCCAGCAGGTGCGTGACGCACCAGCGCTGCCATTCCGCCCAGTTCCGCACGCGCCTGCGGAATGCGTCCACGCTGAACGGCAAAGCAGCCAGCGAGGAAGCGGTAATCAGCAGGCTGCCGCTGTAGAAAGCGGGATAGAACGCCAGATTGCGCAGCAGACGCATCAGCATGGTCAGCTCGGCAGCCCCTGCGACACGGCAGAGGCCAGCAGCTTGTTGTATTCAAGATAGAGCGTCGCAAGATCGGGGTGTGAGGGCACCGCATCCTCGACCACGCGCATGCCTTCCGGCAGCGTTTCGGAAAACTCCGAGCTGGCGCGGGCCATGTGCCAGTCGGTGGTGACGAGGCGCACTGAATCGAACTCGTTCTCCTTCAGCCACTGCGCCGCTTCGCCCGCGTTGCTGCGCGTGTCGACTGCAAGATATCCCAGCGTGACGCAGCACTGCATGGTGCGTCGCGAAACGTTGAACTCGGCTGCGAACTCCGCCGGGCGAACATCGGGATCGACGCCCGAGACGAACATTTCTTCCGCCAGGTCCTGCTCCACGATCGACAAGCCGCGCGCGATCCGGCCAGGGCCGCCGGTCAGGACGACCACTGCGTCGGTGGTCTGGCCCGACACCGGCTTGGGCAGGGTCACGGCAAAGCCGAGAAAGCCGAACGCATAGACAAGCAGCACGGCGGCGAAGAAGCGGATGATCACAGCATTTTCCTGAGCGAGGCGAGCACGGTGAACCGCGCGGTGTAGACCGCTAGAACAACCGCCCCCACCGGGACAAGGCCCAAGACCAGCCAATCGATGAGCGTCAATCCGCCGCCCGATACGAGGCCCGAATCGAGCGCGGCGAATTGCGCGCCCATCAGCCACAGCGCCGCGAGCCCCAGCACCAGTCCAAGACTGCCGCCGATCAGCGCGTCGGCCAGGATGGAGCGCTGGAAGATACGCGCGATCTGGTTGTCGTCTCCGCCGAGAAGGTGGACGATCTCGATCGTGTCGCGGTTGGTACCCAGCGCGTTGCGCGCCGCGAGCCAGACCGCCGCTGCGCCAGTAAAGGCCAGCAGCACGATCAGGCCAAGCGCCATCCACCCCAGCGCCGAAAGCGCGGACAGGACAGGCGAAAGCCATTGCGCCTGCGCATCGATCCGCGCGGCAGGGGCTTCATCGGCCAGCAGTCGCTGCAACCGGTTCAGCGTCTCGGCATCCGCACCTCCGCGCAGGCGCAAGTCGATCAGCGCCGGGATCGGCACCGCGTCTTCGGGCGCGCCGGTGCCCAGCCAAGGCTCGAGCAGCTGTTCGACCGTCTCCTGCGGCACGACCGAAAGGCCGGCGACCGCAGGATCCTGCACCAGCAGGTTGGCGGCGGCTTCCGCCTGCTGGGCGCGCAGCTCAGGATCGGCCTCTACGATCTGGACTGTGGCGCTGCCGGCCAGTTCGCCCCGTGCGCGGTCGGCAAGGTTGTCGAGCGCGAGCCCGCCGCCTGCCGCAAGCACGGTCAGGGCGACCATGATGGCGATGACCCAGGGCATTGGCCCGCCCAGCCGGGCGCTCGGCAGAAGGTGCGCGGCGCGGCGGCCCTTGAAGGGTGACAGACCGCGCTCGGCGGCGCGGGTCATGACGGGCGGCTTCTTCATTCGCCCGCCCCCACCCGGCGCGGCGGGTAGCGCAGCGCGCCGGTCGGATCGGACAGCTGGCCCTTGTCGAGCCGCATGATGAGCGAGTCGGGAACCTTGCGCAGCAGGTGCACATCGTGGGTTGCGACCACCACGGTCGTGCCGAGGCGGTTGAGCGCTTCGAACAGCCGGATGAGCTTCAGCGCCATTTCGGGATCGACGTTTCCGGTCGGTTCGTCGGCCACCAGCATCTCCGGGCGCCCGATCACCGCACGCGCGATGGCGACACGCTGCTGCTCCCCGCCCGACAGCGTTGCAGGACGCGCATCGGCGCGGTGCGCCAGCCCGACCCATTCGAGCATGTCGGAGACCGGCCCCTGCAAATCGGCCTCGCGCACGCCGGAAACGCGCAAGGGAAGCGCAACGTTGTCGAAGGCGGAAAGGTGGTCGACCAGGCGGAAGTCCTGGAACACGACGCCCATACGGCGGCGGTAGGCCGGAAGGCGCTCGCGCGGCAGGGTTATGACATCGGTGCCGAACATGCGGATGGCCCCGCGCGAGGGACGCTGGGCGAGATAGAGCAGCTTCAAAAGCGAGGTCTTGCCCGCACCGCTGGCACCCGTGAGGAAATAGAAGCGCCCCGGAAAGAGCGTGAACGAGACGTTGGAAAGCACCTCGCGGTCGGTCCCGTAACGCAGGCCGACATTGTCGAACTGCACGATCTCGTCTTCGGACGCGCTCATCGTCCGGCCCGGTCGGTAAAGGAGAAAGAGGCGCCCATCATCGTCGCCGACAGCCTATAACCGCGCTCGCATGTGGAAAAAAGCCGTCTGCGGGGTTTGCAAACAGGGACGTCGCTTGTCGTGATTCGCGTGGCAGCCTAAGGCCTTCGGTCACCATGATCATTGCCTGCCCCGCCTGTTCCACGCGTTATGTCGTGCCTGACAGCGCCATCGGAATCGAAGGGCGCACCGTGCGCTGCGCGAAATGCAAGCACAGCTGGTTCCAGGACGGCCCCGATGCCGAACGGCTGGCCGCTGTCGCCGCTGTTCCGACCCCGCCGCCTTCACCGGCCCCGGCGCCGCCTCCGCCACCCGCGTCCGAACCGGCACCCCCCGATCCGCAGGCCAAGCCCGGCTTCACCTACGACGATACGGCGGGCGAGCCCGAACTGCCCGAGCGCGATGGTCCCGATTTCGACGAGACCGAACCGCCCTATGGCGATGTGCAGGACGATCTGCCTCCTCCGCCCGCGGCCGAAGAGGACGAAGGCCCCTCGCGCTTCGACCACGCCCCGCCCTTCCGCCCGCGCCGCAATATGACGCGGGTGTGGACCTGGGCAGCCGGCATCTTCGCGGCGCTCGCGCTGGGCACGGTTGTTGCAGTCAATTTCGTCGGCGTGCCCGATTGGGTCCCGGTCTCGCGCCCGCTGTTCGGGGTTGCGCAGCCCGATCTCGAGCTCAGCTTCCCGGTTGACCAGCAGGAGCGCCGCACGCTGCCCAACGGCACCGAGTTTTTCGGCGCACGCATTATCGTCACCAACACCGCGCGCGAATCGCGCCCGATCCCGCCGATCCTCATCGTGCTGCGCGACCAGCGCGAGCGGCAGGTCTACAGCTGGGTGGTCCAGCCCCCGCAGTCGAGCCTTGCGCCGGGCGAGGAGCTGACGATCAACGAAGCGGTGACCGATGTGCCCAAATCGGCTGTTTTCGCCGATATCGGCTGGGCGCCGCGCTAGCTTTCCAAATTGGGTGACAAAGGTGCTTGCGGGGCCGGTGCCTCGCTGCTAGTGGCGCGCTCCTACCGACGGGAGCCGGCCTTTACCGGATTCGCTCCCGATGCAGACTGTGTGCGGTCGTGGCGGAACTGGTAGACGCGCAACGTTGAGGTCGTTGTGGCCGCAAGGCCGTGGAAGTTCGAGTCTTCTCGACCGCACCATCTCCCCGAAATCATGAGCATATGCCCCTCGGGGCCCCGCTTAATCGCGGGCCGCGTCCATGCGCGTGAGCAGGAACTGGTCGCGGTCCATGAAGCTCGTCGCGTAGCCCAGCGGCATTGCGCTCGCATCGATCGCCTGCTTGCTCATCCGCACGGCAACCTGGGGCAGCGCGGCATAGGCCACGGCAAGCTCGCGGGCCGCCGCAAGCGTTTCGCCCGCCCCGACGACCCTGTCTGCCAGCCCCCAGCGCTCCGCCTCGTCGGCTTCAACCTTGCGCCCGAGGATGACGAGCTCCTTCGCGCGGGCAGGGCCAAGTAACGCGACGAGGCGCGGGACGGAGCGCCAGCTCATGTTCATGCCAAGCGGGACTTCGGGCAAGCGGAAGTGCGCGTCTTCGGCGATCACGCGGTGATCGCAGGCCGCCGCAAGGGCAAGACCGCCGCCGATGCAGAAGCGCTCGATCGCGCAGATGGTGATCTGTTCAAGGTCTGCCCAGGCCTGGCACATGTCCGGCCCCAGCTTCACCGCCTCGCGCTGCTCGATCAGGCTCAGGCCCGTTCGCTCGGTCAGGCGAGGATCGCTGAGGTCCGCTCCGGCCGAGAAGGCCTGTCCGCCGGTGAGGACGATGGCCGTAGAGGCCGTGTCCGAGGCCAGCGCGCGGGCGGCTTGCGTCAATTCTTCCATGGCCTGAACGGACAGCGCGTTGAGCCTGTCGCCGCGATCGAAGGTCACGGTCGCGATGGCCCCATCGCGCGCGATGGACACGTATTCGCCGATGGTCTGGCTGGTGGCTTCTGGCATGGTCCCCCTCCCGCGGGTCGGCTCTATGGTAAGGGGCAGGTCTAGCGCGCTTCGCTGGCGGAACGAAAGGCGTCGATGATCCAGCTCGTTGCCGGTCCCGGCTTCTGGTCGCGCCTCCACATGGCGCTGAACTCGTAGAGCGCGCCCGGCTTTTCGGGGAGCTCGAGCTCCACAAGCGCGCCGCTTGTCAGGTCCCCTGCAACCATCGGGCGCGGCATGTTGCCCCAACCAATCCCCTGCTTGAGCAGCGCGTGCTTGGCGCCAAGATCGCCCAGCCGCCAGCTCAGCGGACTGAGCACCGAGAACTCGCGCCCTTCGGTGAGGGCGGAACGGTCGCTGAGGACGAGCTGGAGATGCTCGCGGCTTTCGCCCGGTGCGATCCCAGGCCGCGCAAGCGGATGGCCGGGCGCAGCGACAGGGACCAGCTCGACCTCGCCGATAACCTGCCGCTCGATCTGCGGATGGTCGCCGATAACGGGCCCGCCAACAGCCAGCTGCGAGGATTTCTCCAGCAGGCAGGCGGCCACCGCGCCCAACCCTTCGACCTGCAGGTGCAGCGCCACGGTCGGGAACATGGCCCGAAAGTCGCGCAGGACTTGCGCTGTCGTTTCGCCGGGGACCATCACATCGACCACCAGCCCGACCTCGCTTTCAAGGCCCGCGTGAAGGCTCTGCGTCTTGGCTAGGAGCGCGTCGGCTCGGTCGGCCACCGCTTGCGCTTCAGGCAGCAGGCCTCGCCCTGCTTCGGTCAACACGGGCTTACGCGAACCCTCGCGTTCGAACAGCGTGACGCCAAGCTGGGCTTCCATCTGCGCGATACCATAGCTGATGGCCGATACGGCGCGCCCCATGCGCCGCGCTGCGCCGCCGAAGCTGCCCTCCTCCTCCACCGCGAGGAAGATGCGCAGCTGGTCGAGACTGGGCTCGCCAATCTTCACTGTTCAACAAATCCGAACATTTCGAGCATTTTTATCGCGCTTATCGAGCGAAACGCCAAGGCCTATCTGTTCGTCATCCAAGCAACACTCCTTCAGGAGATACGCCATGATCGAACTGCGTCCCTTTGATAGCCTCGGCTCCGCCAACCACGGCTGGCTGGATGCCCACCACCACTTCTCCTTCGCCGGCTACCACGATCCCGCACGGGTGAACTGGGGTTCGCTGCGCGTGTGGAACGACGACACGATCGCACCGGGCACGGGCTTCCCGACCCACCCGCACAACGACATGGAAATCATCACCTATGTGCGCAAAGGCGCGATCACCCACCGCGACAGTCTGGGCAACGAAGGCCGCACCGAAGCGGGCGACGTACAGGTGATGAGCGCCGGCAGTGGCGTGCGCCACTCGGAATACAACCTCGAGGATGAAGAAACGCAGATCTTCCAGATCTGGATCATCCCGAGCGAGCGTGGCGGCGAGCCGGACTGGGGTGCGCGCCCCTTCCCCAAGGGCGACCGTGCCGGCAAGTTCGTGCCCCTCGCCAGCGGCGCTGCCAACGATGACGATGCGCTGCCGATCCGCACCGACGCCCGCGTTCTGGGCGCAACGGTGAAGGCCGGCGAAAGCGTGACCTACACGCCGAGCGATGCTTCGCGGCACCTCTACCTCGTGCCGGCCACCGGCAAGGTGAAGGTCGAGGATGTCGAAGCCCGCGCCCGCGACGGCATCGCCATCACGCAGCATGCCTCCGTCACCATCACCGCGCTCGAAGACAGCGAGCTGGTGCTCGTCGACGCCGCCTGATCCCCCAGCCCCTCTCGCCTCCCCCCGGCGGGAGGGGCGCTTTCCATCCCACGCTGACCATTCCCAGGAGCCACTCCCATGACCAACATCCTTCATATCACCGCCAGCATCCGCAGCAGCGAAGAAAGCGTCTCGCGCGGCCTTTCGCAGACCCTGGTTGACGGCCTTGCCGCCAAGACCGGCGCCAGCGTCACCACCCGTGACCTTGCCCGCAACGACCTGCCCTTCATCGACGCAGATCGCTTTGCCGCCAATCTCACGCCCTATGCCGACCGCAACGACGGCCAGCGCGAGCTTGCTGACATTGCCGATACGCTGATCAAGGAGCTGCAGGCCGCCGACACGATCGTCTTCGGCGTACCGATCTACAATTTCGGCGTCCCCGCGACGGTCAAGGCCTGGGCCGACCTGGTTGCCCGCGCCGGTACCACCTTCAAATACACCGAGACTGGGCCGGTCGGCCTGCTGGAAGGCAAGAAGGTCTATATCGCCGCAGCTTCGGGCGGCACGCCGATCGGCGGCGAGATGGATTTCATGTCGCCCTGGCTGAAGTTCTTCCTCGGCTTCATCGGTCTGACCGATGTCGAAATGGTCTACGCCGATGGCATCATGGGCGCCGATGGCGAAGAGAAGATCGTCGCAGCGCGCGAAGAGGCCCAGCGCCTCGCCGCCTGAGCCCCATCGGACTGCCAAAAAGTGCAGGACATAAGAAGCTCTTCGGGCAGCGCGCCCGGAGAGCTTCTTGTTTTTCAGCCCGGTAGGCCGCCGGCCTTTCAAACGCAGCGGGTTCACGATAGCCTGCTCCCCGCCTTGCGAGGGAGTAACCATGGCCGAATTCCTGCTCAACGGAGCGCCCGTCACCATTGATGCCGATCCGGCGATGCCGATCTTGTGGGTCGTGCGCGAGAAGATCGGGCTCAACGGTACCAAGTTCGGCTGCGGAATTGCCCAGTGCGGTGCCTGCACCGTGCACCTGGACGGCAAGCCGGTGCGCAGCTGCTCGACGCCCATCTCGGAGGCTGAGGGGCGTGAGATAACCACCATCGAGGGCATCGCAGGTCCCGATGGCGAACTCAGCAAGGTCCAGCAGGCCTGGGTGAGCGAACAGGTTCCCCAGTGCGGCTATTGCCAGTCGGGCCAGATCATGAGCGCCACTGCGCTGCTCCGCGATACGCCGCAGCCGACCGATGCGCAGATCGATGCCGCCATGGCGGGCAACATCTGCCGCTGCGGCACCTACACCCGCATTCGCCGGGCGATCAAAGTGGCGGCCGGAATGCAGCCCGCGCGCGGCGAAGGAGCCGAGGCATGAGCGAGGCAGGCGAAACCAAAACCGAACGCAGCCGCCTTGGGAAATGGACCCGCCGCGGGTTCATCGGCGCGGGCGTCCTTGCGGGCGGCGCGCTGATCATCGGCGTCGGTGTGCGCGCAGGCAATCCGGTTGGCCGCCTGAAGCCGATCGTCGCTGGTGGCGAGGGCGAGGAGCTGGTCAACAGCTGGGTCAAGATCGGCGCGGACAATACCGTTACCGCCATCGTCCCGCATTGCGAGATGGGCCAGGGGGTGCATTCCGTCCTCGCGCAAATGCTCGCCGACGAGCTCGACGCCGATTGGGACAAGGTCGAGGTCATGCAGGCCCCGGCCGATGGCAATTACATCGTCACCGACACCGCGCGCATGTTCGTCGCGCCCTTCACCATGAACGCGGCCAACTGGCTCGAGCCCACATACGAGGGATTGTTCACGCAGATCGGCAGGCTCGCCGACGCGATGCTGACCGGCGGCTCGTCCTCGATCCGCACCACGGGCCAATACCAGATGCGCATTGCCGGGGCCGCGGCTCGAGGCATGCTGGTAGGCGCGGCGGCCGAACAATGGGGCGTTCCGGCGTCCGAAATCGTGACGCGCGACAGCACGCTCATCCACGAGGCATCGGGCCGCAGCGCGCCCTACTCCGAATTCGCGGCGCTCGCGGCCGAGCAGCCGATGGACCACACGCCCAAGCTCAAGCCGGCGTCCGAATACAGGCTCATGGGCAAGAGCATCGCGCGCACCGACATTCCGTCCAAGGTCAACGGCACCGCGCAGTTCGGGATCGACCAGGCGCCAGAGGGTCTCTCGCTCGCCTACGCCGCCGTGCGCCGCGCGCCCGTGCCCGGCACCTCGGCAAACGCGATGAACGCCGAGCAGGCCAAGACGATGCCCGGCGTGCTGCAGATCCTCAACATGGGCAATTTCGTGACCGTGGTGGCCGACAGCTACTGGGAAGCCCAGCAGGCGCTCGCCACCGTGGACGTCGACTGGAGCGCGTCGGAAAGCCCCATTCGCACCACCCAGGACCAGTTCGCCGCCTTTGCAGCCGCGCTCGACGAAGCCGGAACGGAAGGCGGAGAGAAAGTCGCCGGCAAGGGCGACGCTTCGCAGGCATTCGGCAGCGCGGCCACCACGATCGAGGCGGAGTATTCCGTGCCCTATCTCGCCCACGCGCCGATGGAGCCGATGAACTGCACCGCCTGGTTCCGCGACGGAACCTGCGATGTCTGGACCAGCACCCAGGTGCCGCTTGCCGCGCGCAGCGCGGTCGCCGATTCGGTCGGGATCGCCAAGGACGACATCACCATCCACCACCCGATGCTCGGCGGGGCCTTCGGGCGGCGCCTGACCAGCGAATATGTCGCCATGGCAGCGCGCGTGGCGAAGGCCACCGGCTATCCGGTCAAGATGATCTGGTCGCGCGAGGAGGACACGCAAAAGGCGATGTACCGCCCGGCGGACCTGAACCGGCTGCGCGCCGGGCTCGACGAGAATGGCAGGCTGGTGAGCTACGACAGCATCTTCACCCAGCGCCACGATCCCGCCGAAGCCTGCATCCCGGCGTTCTACGACATTCCCAACACCTCGATCCGCGTGGCCGAGGCGGGGCTGCACCTGCCGTTCGCCGCATGGCGATCGGTCGACCATTCGCAGCAGGGCTTTTTCGTCGAAAGTTTCATCGACGAGGCGGCGCATGCTGCCGGGGCCGACCCGCTCGAATACCGTCTCGCGATGCTCGAAGGCGCGCCGCGCCACAGAGCGGTGCTGGAGAAGGTGGCCGAGATGAGCAATTGGGGCGCTCCGGCTGCCGAGGGCACTGCCAAGGGTGTCGCCATGGTTGAATCCTTCGGCACCATCGCCGCCCAGGTGATGGAGGTCGACATGTCGAGCGGAAAGCCGCGCATGAACACGGTCTGGGCCGCCTGCGATGCGGGCTACGTGATGAACCCCGATGGCTTCCGCAACCAGATCGAAGGCGGCATCGTCTTCGCCCTTACCGCGGCGCTCTATGGCGAGCTCGACCTTGTCGACGGGGCCGTGCAGCAGAGCAATTTCCACGATTACAAGATGCTGCGCATGAACGAATGCCCGGATATCCAGGTTGCCATCATCAACAGCGGGGATGTGCCCGTGGGCGGCGCCGGTGAACCCGGCGTGCCGCCCGCCGCGCCCGCGCTCACCAACGCAATCTTTGCGGCGACCGGCACGCGCCTGCGCTCGCTTCCCATCGCCAAGCAATTCGCCTGATTGGACACGACACCATGATCGCCAAGCGTCACCACGCCGCCATGCTCGCTCTCGCGGGCGCCCTCACCCTGACCGCCTGCGGATCGTCCGAAGAACCGCCGGTCGAACAGATCGTCGTTCGCGAACCGGGCGAGGCAGCACCCGCCGCCCCTGTGGCGGACGCCGGCGCCGACCTGGTTGCCGCAGGACAGGCCGCCTTTGCCGTTTGCTCGGCCTGCCACAGCGTCGAAGCCGGCGGCGGCTCGGGTGTCGGCCCCAACCTCAACGGCGTCGTCGGGCGGGCCGCGGGCACGCTGGAAGGCTTCGGCTATTCCGAAGCCATGGCCGCCTCCGGCATCGTGTGGGACGAGACCGAGCTCGACGCTTTCCTCGAAAATCCCACTGCGAAGGTTCCCGGGACGTCCATGTCCGCCGGGGCTGTCGCCGACGATGAACGCCGCGCGGCCATCATCGCTTACCTCGCCAGCCTCGGCGCCTGATCCGCAGCCTGCGCGGCCGATCCGTGGACACAGCGCGCGTATTCCGGTTCCTCGATCGCAAGCAGCGTGAGGGCGCGCGCACCGCGCTGGTGACCGTGTGCGCGGTCGAAGGCTCGTCCATGCGCAACCCCGGCACCCACATGGCGGTGAGCGAGGACGGCAGCTTCGAAGGCTCGCTTTCGGGCGGCTGCATCGAGAACGCCGTGGTCGCAGAGGCAAAGGATGCCATTGCGCAAGGGCAGCCGCGCTTCACGCGCTTCGGCGCCGGCTCGCCCTATCTCGACATTCGCCTGCCCTGCGGCGGCGGGCTGGACCTGCATTTCCAGCCCGATCCGCCGCGCGACCAAGTGCGCACCGCCTGCGAGGCGCTTGACGCCCGTAAGCCGTTCTCCATCGCCATCGACGCAGGAGGCGCGTCGCTTCTCAAGGGCTGGAGGGATACGCCGTTCGACCGTGAAACGAACACCGGCACATTCGGGCACTGGCCCTCTCCGCGTCTGATGATCGTGGGGCACGGTGCCGGGGTCGAGGCGCTCGCGCTGTTGGCCCGCACCCTCCATTGCGAGGTCGAGGCCCTTACGCCGGACGAGCGCATCGAAGCCTCCCTGCGAGGGCATGCGATCTGCACGCATCGCCTGTCGAAAACCACCGACACGCAGTTGCTCGAAAGCGATCCCTGGACTGCCATCGTGTTCCTTTTCCACGATCACGATTGGGAGATCGCGCTTATGAAGGCGGCGCTCGATCTTTCCCATTTCTACCTGGGCGCAATGGGCGGCCGGACGGCCCATACGGCGCGGTGCGAGGCGCTGGCGGCAGCAGGCGTGGCGCAGGAGGCGATCGAGACGATCCACGCACCCATCGGCCTGTTTCATTCCTCGCGCGATCCGCACACTCTCGCCCTGTCGGCGCTGGGCCAGATCATGCTCGCTTACCAAAGCGCCGCTTTCGACCCGCTCCATGGCTGAGCGGCCGCGCGTCGCGATTGCCCTGCTTGCGGCTGGTCGGTCGCAGCGGTTCGGCGCGCAAGACAAGCTCGCCGCCGAGCTTGGCGGGAAACCGCTCGGCCTTTACGCCGCGCACACCCTTGCCCGGTGCGAGGCAGAGAGCCGCTGGGTGATAGCAAGCAGCGCTGACCATCCGTGCGCTGAAGGCTGGCGAGCCGCTGGTTTCGATATCGCCGTCAACCCGCGCGCATCAGAGGGCATGGGCACCTCGGTCGCGCTGGCAGCGGAGCTTGCGAAGAGGGAAGGAGCGGACAGCCTTCTGGTTGCGCTGGCCGATATGCCGCTGGTTCCCCTCGCGCATTTCCGGGCTGTGCTGGACGCCGCTGACGGCGTGGCAGGACATGGCGTCGTCGCCTCCTCTTCGGGGGCGGTGCCAATGCCGCCTGCCTGCTTCAACCGCGCGCGCTTCGACGAGCTCATGCAGTTGGAAGGAGACAAGGGCGCCCGCTCTCTCCTCCAGGATGCGCGACTGATCACCTGTCCGGCCGAGTATCTTGCGGATGTAGACGATCCCACCACTCTCGCGGACCTGCGCAAGAAATTGGGCGCATCCTGATTTGACCACGCCTGCAGAAGCCCCCCTTTTCTCCTCTGAGCTGCTGCTCAACGCATCGGCGACCCTGCCCCTGACAGCCAGGTCCGCGCAGGGAGAATAACACACGTGTTCTATGGACGAATGAGCTAGTACAGGCTTGTTCTTGCGCGAAGATCGCGCACTATCCCCGGGCGGTCAGGGTCGCAGGGCCGCACGGGGATCGCGCGGCCAGAACGCTCACCGCCGCCTGCCGGCTTAAGGGACACGCCGCATGAACCGCCTCGTCACCAGACAATCGCGATTGAGGAAACCTTCTCGCCGCGAACTTGCGCTGTTCGCGCTGCTGGCCGCCTTCATCGCGGTAATCGAACCCTTCGAACCCTACGACTGGCTGCAAAGCTCGGTCACCGCGGCGATCAACGCCAAGGATTACGAGGGCAACGCCATCATCGTTGCGATCGATGAGGAAACAGAACGCAACCTGCCTTCGCGCAGCTGGACCCGCAGCGAGCTTGCAGCCCTATTGACCAAGCTGGGTCAGAGCGAGCCCGAGGTCATCCTGGTCGACCAGCAGTATTTCCAGGACGAGGATTCTAGCAGCCTTGCCGAGCTTTCGGCGGCGCTCGAAGCGCTACCCGAGCGGCCCTACTGGCATGTCGAGCTGTCGCCCGAAGCCGCCGGCAGCCTGTCGGAAAGCGCCCCGGCGATGGACGCGGACAGCTTTGTTGATTCCTCGGCCGCCCTCGACCCAGCGCTCGCCAATCGTGTCCGGCCGGCTGTTGCGACCATGCGGTCCTATGCCTTCGGCGCGCCGATCTTCGTTCCCCTCGCGGTGGAGCAGGACGGCGGCCCCGTTCCGTCCTTCGCCACCATCCTTGCCGGCGGGACCAGGGGTGCCGAGCGCAACGTCATCAACGTCGATCTGAGCTACAGGCCCGGCACCATCCCCAGCGTCAGCGCGGCAGAAGTGCTCGCGGAAGATTTCGATACGAGCGTGTTCGAGAACCGGCCGGTCATCGTCAGCTTCACGAGCACTCTGGGCCGCGACACGCGCGACACGCCGAACGACACCTACACCGAGAAGGCGGCGGTCTGGGTCATGGCTGCCGAGACCCTGATCAGGGGGCCGCCCCGGGTCCTGGGCTGGGTGCCCACCTTCCTCATTGCCGTACTTGCAGGGCTCGCCTGGATGTATTTGCCCCGGCCCTATGGGCGGATCGTGGCCGGGGTCGCTTTCGTCGGCATCGCGCTCAGCCCGATCGTCTTCGAGCAGCACTTGATATTCGTGCAGACCTCGCACGGGCTGTTCCTGCTGCTGATCCTCGCCATCGCCAAACTGTGGCAGCGCGGGCAAGGCGCGGTGCGGACCTACCGCAGCGCGGCGGAAACCAAGTCGCGCTTCCTGGCGCAGGCCAGTCACGACCTGCGCCAGCCGATCCACGCCATCGGTCTGCTGGCCGAACGGCTGTCGCAAACCGACCTCAGCGACGATCAGGCCAAGCTCGTCTCGAAAATCTCCTGGTCGGTCGACAACGCCAGCCGGATGTTCCGCGCGCTGCTCGATATCGCTGCGATCGAGAGCGGGACCCTGCAAACCGACATCCGGCCCGTGGCGATGAACGAACTTCTCGCAGGCATCGATAGCCAGAACGCACTGTCGGCCGAGCAGGCGAATGTCGACCTGAGGCTCGTGCCCTGCGATCTCATGGTACGCACCGATCCGGCGCTGATCGGCACGATGATCCAGAACCTCGTTTCGAACGCGATCAAGTATTCGCCGGGCAAGGGCGTCCTGGTCGGGTGCCGGATGAAAGCCGGCCGGCTTGCGATCTATGTGGTCGACAACGGACGTGGCATCTCTTCGAGCGACATGGAGCATGTGAAGAAGGAGTTCTTCCGCTCGTCGCGCAAGTCGACGCTCAGTTCGGAGAACAAGGGCCTGGGCTTGGCGATCGTCAACCGGCTGGCGGACATGCTCCACGTCAAGCTGACGCTGCGCTCGGAGGAAGGCCGCGGCACCGTCGCCACGATCGAGGGGCTGGAAGTCGTCGAACAGGAAGATGCCAAGGCCGCCGCCAACGCCGATCGCCCGCTGCCCTTGTCGGGGCTGCGCGTCGCGCTGGCCGATGACGACGAGGAAACGCTCGCCTCGACCCGCGGGCTGCTCGAGCAGTGGGGCTGCACCGTGCAGACCTTCGCGCAGCTGCCCGAAGACCTACCCGACTGCGACATCCTGCTGAGCGACTACGATTTCGGCGGCGGCAGCACGCTCGCCGGGAGGCATGATCTCGTGTTGCAGGCCGAGGAAACGGGAACGCAGATCATCATCATCTCCGGACACCACCCTGCGCAGATTCGCGAGACGATCGCGTCCCACTCGGGCTTGATCCTCGCCAAGCCGCTGCGCGCAGCCGAGCTGCGGTCTGCCTTGATGGCAGCACGGCAAGGCTGATTTCCGGGCGCTAGCACAGATTGACTAGTGCAAGCGTCCAATCCCCTTTGCATGATTGCCTTGCCGGTGCGGCGAGTCGGACCGGCAAGGCTTGGACAGGAGACCGACAATGCAAGAACTGGACAAAATCCAGCCGCTGAACGGGAGCGAGATCGAACGCGTAACAGGCGGCACGGACCTGCCGCCCGCCATCGGCATTTTCGACTGGTGGCCGTTTGGCAAGCCGCCTTGGGAAACCGGCGATGAACCGCCCGAGTAGGCGCACAGACACTCCGGGTCGCGGAAGAGGGAAAGGGGTTGCCAAGGCAGCCCCTTTTTCGTGCTTGCGACAAGCCCAGCAGGACGTCCCTCACCCTTGTGCAAGTGCACTAGTCGCTTGCGCCTAGGCCGGGCAGCCTAGGCCACCCGACCAAGTGAAAGGCCCCCTCCACCCCCGCACTATGCCTCCTGTCGACGGCGCCAATGCCGCCGATTGCTTGGACAGGAGACACACAATGAACACCACGCAGGAAATGCGTTCGCTTGACGCTATCGAGATCGACCAGGTCGCCGGTGGCACGACCTTCTGGCGCTGGCTTTTCGGAGACGACTGGAAGCCGGGAACAGAGCCGAGCGAAATTCCCGAGGGGTAAGAGCAAAGGGCCGCGAAAGCGGCCCTTTTTCGTTGCGTAGAGTGCGCAGGAAAACGGGGTCCCTTAGTGGACCCCGTATTTCGTTGCCATAGCCGCGGCGGCAGTCCGGGTCTCTACCCTGAGTTCGCGCAGCAGCGCCGAGACATGGATGCGGACCGTAAAAGGCGAAATGCCCAGGTCCTTGGCGATCTGCTTGTTCGAATGGCCCTGGGCGATCCCGCGCAGCACATCGAGCTGGCGCGGCGTCAGACCGGAGAACTGCGAGGTCGAGGCGCTGATCGCCATCCCGCCCGCTTCGCTGACGTTGACGAACTCGCCCTCGATCACGGCCGCAATACCGTCGCGGATCTGCTCCTGCGTGGCGGCCTTGCTGATGAACCCGTCGACCCCGGCGGCCATGACGTGCTCGGTCGACCGGCGGTCGTCCGCCATGGAAATCACCACGATGGATGCAAGCGGGTACTGGCGCCGCAGTTTGGGCACCGCCGTTTCAATGTCCATGCCCGGGAAATTGAGGTCGAGCAGGAAGAGCGAAGGGCTGGGCCCCTGCGCCGCCACGTCGAGCAGCTCGTCGAAGGTCCCGGCCTGTTCCACCGCGATCTCGGGATCGAGATCGGCGAGGATGGATGAGATCCCGTCACGGAAGATCGGATGGTCATCGGCCACGATCATTCGCGAGGACCGCGGCGCCTGGTTGTCGCGCTGAATTCTCAACGTCTGAAACTCCTGCAAATTTAGGGACATCATGCCCTGAAACCGGCGCATTATCCAATAGCACATGGTGACTAGGCAGCCGCCGCAAGCGGGCCACCCAAACGGGCTAAGCCCATCGTGCTAGGCCGCCTTCGCTAGCCCGGTGCGCCTAACCGAAATCTCCTAAGTCACCGGTGTTATTGAGGATTTTTTGCGATCGTCGATCTTGGGTTCGTCAGCCAGTGCTGATGCGCGTTTTCAAGAGGAGACACACAATGACCGATCGTATCGAAGACATCACCGCAACCGAAATCACCCTTGTCAGCGGCGGCCGCACCGCCGGTGAAAACGGCGAAGGCTGCACCGGCCCGATGCTGCCGAGCCCGACCGAAACCGGCGGCCCGCTGCAGGTCGAATTCTCGGCCAACTTGTTCGGCTGAACCCGATGCGCAGCCGCGTGGCCGTTCCGATTGAAGAGCGACGATCGAGTCACTCCTCGGACGGCGCGCTCGACCTCTCCTGGTCCAAGCTAGGCAGGGACGGCGACGCGGCAAAGCGTGGGCACCGGAAGGGTGCGGGCCCCCAACACCCCGCATCCTTCCGGGCCCGAACCAGGACCCAAGGAGACACACGATGAAATCGCTCATCAAGACCATCGACACGCGGGAAATCGACGCCGTCTCGGGCGCCGGGACCGCGGGTTATCTCGCAGGCTACTTCGCCGCTCGCGCTGCCGGTTTCAGCCACGAAACCGCGAAGGCCGCCGGCGAGCTCGCCAGCGATGCCGAGGATGCGCTCAACGGCCAGTAGGCCGCGACGCGCTCGACACGTTTCTCCCGCCTGCCCGCTTCCGGGCGGTGCCGGCGGGATCACAAGCTTCCGGGGTCGCAACCGCGCTTCGGGGCGCGGGAAAGTCATGCCGGAACCCGCCCGGCAGGAAGAAGGAGCAAGCAAATGAAAATTCTCAATCCCAATGAAATCGAAGCCGTCAGCGGCGCAGACACCTTTGGACGCATTGTCGGAGCCGCCGTTGGTTTCGTCGTCGGCGGTCCGGTTGGCGCCATCGTCGGAGCCGAAGCTGGCGACCAGCTGCAGGATGCCGTCAACGAATTCGGCGAGAAGCACGACCTCAACTAATCGCTGGGCCGGAATTCCTTCCGGTTCACGATCGATCCATCAGAAAGGACAGATCATGGAAAACCTCAATGCATTCGAAATCGACGCCGTTTCGGGCGCCGACCTTTTCGGCAAGATCGTCGGCGGTGTCGTCGGTGGTGTTGTTGGCGGCCTCACTGGCGGCCCGGGCGGTGCCCTCTCGGGTGCTGCTGCAGGCGCCTATCTCGGAGACGAGATCGAAGACGCCGTCGACGCGATCGGTGAAGAACTCGGCCTCTAAGGCCACCGAGAGGCTCCAGGAGGCGATTTAGCACCGCCTCCTGGATCCCCTTTGGGCCTGCTTACTGACGTCGAGTGGCCCTCCCCTAACCCACATGCACTATTCCGCATTGCGACTGGCCCTGCCTATCTGAGCGCCTACAAGGGGCGCTTGGGCAAGAAGGGGTCGCTGGTCGCATGTCGGCGTTGTTTCGTTCGGAAGTACTGACCCAGAAGAAGGATCGCCTCTCGGGCGAGGTGTCGATCGCGATACCGCTTCCCTGGCAGGTCATCGGGTATCTGATCTTCGGCGCGCTGCTGGTCGCCATCGTGTTCCTCTCGCTGGCGACATACGCCCGGGTGGAAACGGTCACCGGCACCATCGTGCCCGACAAGGGCGTTGCCGCCATCATCCCGACGCGTTCAGGCACCATCACCGATGTCTTCGTCGACGATGGCGACCAGGTCGAGGCCGGCGCCACACTCGTCGCCATCCGCGCCGAGGAAGACAGCGCCTCGGGCCTTTCCGCTGCCGCCCTGACCGAGCAGGCCATTGCCCAGCAGGACGCCAGCCTGATCGCCCAGCTCACCGCCTCGCAGCGCTCCGCCGCCTCGCAGCAAAGCCAGATCGCGGTGCAGGCTTCCGGCCTCCGCTCCGAAATCTCGCAATTGCAGTCGCAGATCGCGCTGCAGGAGAACCTCGTTGCCTCCGCCCAGCGCGATCTCGACAAGGCGCAAGGGGTGGCCGAGCGCGGCTTTATCAGCCGGGCCAACCTGCAGGCGCGCGAAGACACGCTGGTGTCGCGCCAGCAGCAGCTTGCCCAGCTCCGCCAGTCGCTGACCTCGCGCCGCGCGCAATTGGCCGAACTGTCGAACAGCGCCGCCACCATCGCCGCACAGGCTGAGAGCCAGGCTGCCAACATCGCCGCCTCGCGCGCGCAGGTTGCCCAGCAGGCTGCGGGGAACGCAGGCGCGCGCTCCTATGCCCTCACCGCACCGATTGCCGGGCGGGTCACCGCTCTCACCATGCGCAGCGGCCAGCGGGTCGGGCCGCAGACCCAGGTCATGGCGGTCATTCCCGACGGCGCGAAACTGCGCGCCGAACTGCGCGTACCGAGCCAGGCAATCGGCTTTGTGAAAGCGGGCCAGGAAGTCCGCCTTGCGATCGACGCTTTCCCCTACCAGCGCTTCGGCACCGTGCAGGGCACCATCACCACCGTTGCCAGCAGCGCCATCAGCCAGGCCCTGCCGAACGGAGCGGTCATCGCGGTCTATCCCGTCATCGTCGAGCTCGACGCAAGCGTGATCACCGCCTTCGGGCGCGAGGAACGCCTGGTGCCCGGCATGAGCCTGACCGCCCGCATCATCACCGAAGACCAGTCGCTGATCGAATGGCTCTTCGAACCCCTCTTTGCCGTCCAGAGGCGCTGACATGGATCTTGCTCTCGACCTTGGGTTCCTGACCCGCAGCCGCGTGCGGCTGATCCGCCAGACCGAAGTGGCCGAATGCGGCCTCGCCAGCCTGACCATGGTGGCCAACTACCATGGCTTCGATGTCGATCTGGGCACGATGCGGCGGCGCTATTCGCCCTCGATGCGCGGCGCACCCCTGCGCGCGCTGATCAACCTTGCGGACCAGATCGGCCTTACGCCGCGCGCGGTGAAGCTGCCGCTGGAGGAGCTCGGCAACCTCCACATGCCCGCCGTGCTCCACTGGGACATGAACCATTATGTGGTGATCGAGGCGGTAAAGGCCGGCAAGGCGCTGATCCACAATCCCGACGGGCGCTCGACCTGGATGCCGCTCGAGGAGGTCTCCGACCACTTCACCGGCGTCGCACTGGAACTGCGCCCGAGCAGCGACTTCGACCGCACCACGCTGCGCGAAAAACTGCGCCTGTCGCAGCTGTGGAACGCGATGACCGGGCTCAAGCGGGCGCTGGCGCAGATCCTGTTGCTGAGCGTGGTGCTGCAGGCCTTCGTGCTTGCTTCGCCCTATTACATGCAGGTCGCGATCGACAGCGCGCTGCCTGCCTTGGACGGCGACCTGCTGACGGTGCTGGCGCTGGGCTTCGGCCTGTTCACGCTGATCAATGTGATTGCCAGCCTGCTGCGGTCCTTCGTGCTGCTGAACGCGGGCACCAGCGTTGGCTACGCGCTGGCGACCAACATCGCGCGGCGGCTGTTCCGCCTGCCGATCGACTATTTCGAGAAGCGCCACACGGGCGATATCCTCTCCCGCTTCCAGTCGATCGTGCCGATCCAGAACCTGCTTACCCAGGGCGCTGTCGCAGCGCTGGTGGACGGGGTCATGGCCATCTTCACGCTGGCGGTAATGTTCTACTACAGCCCGCTGCTCGCCTTCATCGCGATTGTCGCCTTTGCCCTTTACGGCGCGGCGCGCATCGTCAGCTTTTCCTTCCAGCGCGAGGCGCAGGAAGCCACCATCATCACCGGCGGCAAGGAACAGACGACGCTGATCGAAACGCTGCGCGGCATGGTCACGCTGCGCCTGTTCGGGCGCGAAACGCTGCGCCATGCGCTGTGGCAGACCCGGCTGACGGATTCGGTCAATTCGCAGGTGCGCCTCTCGCGCATCGGCATCTGGCAGGGGACGGCCAATCTGCTGATCTTCGGGATCGAGAACATCCTGACGATCTATCTCGCCGTCGGTTTCGTCATCGACGGGGCAGGCTTCAGCGTCGGCATGGTCTTCGCCTACCTTGCCTACAAGAACCAGTTCATCACCAAGTCGGCCGCGCTGATCGACCAGGCGATCCAGTTCAAGATGCTGGGCCTGCACCTGGAGCGCCTGTCCGACATCGCCCTGTCGGAGGAAGACCGCAGCTTCACCGTCGCGCCCGAAGCCACCACCGAACTCGAAGGCCGCATGGAGCTGCGCGATGTGCATTATCGCTATTCGCCGAGCGATCCGATGGTCCTGAAGGGCGTGAACCTATCGATCGCGCAGGGCGAGCACGTGGCGATCACCGGTCCTTCGGGCGGCGGCAAGTCGACGCTGCTCAAGATCCTGCTCGGCCTTGTGGAGCCCGAAAGCGGGGATGTGATCGTCGATGGCATTCCCCTCCACCGCTTCGGCTACAAGAGCTTCCACCGGCAGATCGCCGCCGTGCTGCAGGAAGACAGCCTGTTCGCCGGCTCGCTGGCCGACAACATCGCGCTGTTCGACGAAGAGGTCGACCTGCAGCGGGTCATCCAGGCCGCCTCCGCCGCCTCGATCCACGAGGACATCATGCGCATGCCGATGCAGTACGAATCGCTGATCGGGGACATGGGCTCGACGCTCTCGGGCGGACAGAAGCAGCGCGTGCTGCTTGCCCGCGCGCTCTACCGCCAGCCCAAGATCCTGTTCATGGACGAAGGCACCGCGCATCTCGACGCGCAGCACGAGGCCGCCGTCAACGCAGCGATCTCGGCCATGGGCATCACCCGCATCATCATCGCGCACCGCAAGGAAACGATCGAGGCGGCCGACCGCATCCTGGTGATGGAAGGCGGCGTGCTGACCGAACAGGCCTGAGGCCGAACGGCAATTCCTATTTGATCGGGCTGAGCGGCCACCAGGGGCCGCCGTCACGCTCGGCCTTGTGGCGGCCCAGATCGCGCAGGCGCGCCATGAAGGCCGGCTTGAACATCTCGTCCTTCTTGAAGTTTTCGCCCACGTCGCTCGGGAAGGTGTCGTAGCGATCGGCGCTGGTCAGCAGGATGCGGCCATAGGGATTGTTGAGCCTGAGGCCCGCAATCGCGCCGATCTCGCTTTCGTTGACGAGCAGATCGTAACCGCGCTGCCCGTTCTTGAGCGGCCCTGATTTGGAGTTGAACACATCGTCGCGCTTGCGCGCCGTGGGCCCGTTACGCACGACATAGACGGTCGGCGCAGTCTTTTCGTAGTCCTTCGCGATCGCTTCCTGCGAGGCGCCGCCGGCCACCTTGGTGACGGCATGGCCCTGCATCTGCTTGCGCACTTCCTGGTCGACTGCGGCCATAGCGCGGTCGAAGAAGACCGAACGGCGCACGCCCCCGTCATAGAGCGCCAGCGGCACGCCGCCGCTTCCCGCAACGCGAAGCTGCTGGTGGAACACCGGCATGGCGGAAGACGCCATGGTCGCCGCGGCCAACGCTTCGGCCGCCGCTTCCGGGCTCGGCGCGGAGTTCACGAGGTCCTTGATATCGGCGTAGCGGAACACCCCGCGCTCGGCTTCGACAAAGCCGACATAGCCTTCGAGGCTGGAATTTCCGATGGCCTTCACCAGCACATCGTCGCCGCCGGGCATGAGCGCTTCGATAATCCGCTTGCGCAGCGGCTCGGTCCCCGCGGCCGAGCCGAACAGCGGGACGGAGATCATCCCGGTGTGGCTGACGACATCGCTCTCTTTCTCGGGCGAGTAGCCCCAGACCAGCCGGTCGAGCGCAAAGCGGCGCATTTCCTTGGTGTGCTTGGGATCGAGGGCGACCATCAACATGAGCGCCTGCAGCGAGCCCGTAGAGATCCCGGTGATCACCCCGATGCCGGGCAAGGCGAGCTCGTCAGCGCTCTTGCGGCTCAGCGTATCGAACAGGCCGGCGCCGTATGCGCCCCATTGCCCGCCGCCCGACAGCAAGAGGACGTTGCAGTCCGGCTGGCTTTCCGTGTTGTGGCACTGGACGGCATCACGGATCGAGCAGGACATCTTGTCGTCCAGCCTGCATTCTTCGGCTTGCGGCACATCGGCCTGCACGTCGCGGATGAAGGGCCCCACATCGCCGTCGACGACATGCGTGTAGAAGCCATCGATCTTGAACGTCAGCGCGCCGCGCCGGAACAAAGTAAAGGCAAAGAAAACAATCGCCGCAACAGCCAATATGCCGGCGGCAACCCCCCAAAGAAAGTTCGTCACTACGCGCCCCCCAAACCAGTCGAGGAAACCCGTAGCGCCAATTGCGGGAATTGCAATTAGCCGTGTGCGCCGAATTCGTTCGCAATGGCGGTAGTAATACGCAGGCACAATTCATAAGCCTGCTCGATCGGTTCGATGTAGGTCTCGCGAATGGCCGCGTAACCTTCGCCCTCGCCCATCGGGTATTCACCCGCCTCGGCAAGCGCGAAGTCGTCCTTGCGCGGGAAGCTTGTGGGGAAGGCGCGGCGCAGCTGGGCAAGCGCGTCGTCGACCCTCAATGAGAACACCATTTCCAGCACGTCGGTGCGGCTGATGTCGTTGGCGCGGCTGAAGGCCGGGACCGATACCACCTTCAGGAACATGTGCTGGAGCAGCGCCAGGCGCACCGCCTGCAGCACACCGATCGCGCGGCGCACGCTTTCGCGTTCCGGGTGCGGATCATCGTCCGGCACCAGGTCGAACAGGCGGTGCAGCTTGAGCGCATCGACCCGCAAGCGCGAGGCAAGGCGGCGGAACACGCCGTTGCGATCATCCTTGATGAGATACTCGGCCAGCGCTTCGCAGGCTTCGGCCAGATGCTCTTCGGTGCCGCGATAGGGGCGGCTCGCCCAATAGGCCGAATTGAACAGCTCGCCGAAAGCGGCCACCGTCTTGATGCTTGCAAGCGCGTTGGAGGCGCGCACCAGGCGCAGGATCTGCCGCCCCCGCGGGCTTTCCGCGAGCAGCGCACCGATTTCCTCGATGTTGCTTTCCGCCGCGCTGCCGACGCCGGCGATGATGTTCACCGGATAGCCGAGCTGCTGGAGGATCGAATTGTGCGGGATCGCGCGGATCTGGCGCAGGCTCATGTCGCGGTCGGCGGCAAGGTCACTCTGCCGGCGCGACTTGCGGCTGCCGGTGTCGTTGAGGAGGCCAAGCCCGAACGCGGTGATCGCGCGGCTGTAGGTGCGGCTTTCGAGGTGCTCGCGCTGGTGGTCCTTGATCGCGCGGTAGAAATCGAGGCTGAGGTCCGTGCGCCGGTAGAACGGATCGGTCGGGACGTCCGCGTCGGTGTGCGCCGGGCTGCTGGCGATCACCTGCGTCAGCGTGGCGAGCGCGATGTCGGGCGTGGCGAAGAGCAGGTAGCCGTCCCCGCCCTGGAAGCTTGCTTCCGGTTCCAGGCGGATACCCGCACGGGCGAAGCGCCGCTGCGACCAGGGGCTCAGCGCCCATTCGATACGGTCTTCGAAGCTCGACGGGTGCGCGCCGCGGCCCATGCTTTCGCCGTGCGTGTCGAAGATGAGCGCGGCAACATCGGTGAGCCCGTTGTTCGCCATCGCCTCGGCAAGCCGACCCTGGAGGCGCTCGATGGCAAGGCTTGCAGGGATCTGGCCAACAAACCGCCCGGCGTCGGAAAAGCCGGTCTGGATTGCCACCCGGCCGCGCGCCCTGGCGTAGGCCTGGTAGTCGGGCTCGGACAGCAGCAGGTCGAGGAAGCGGCCGCCGTGTTCCAACGCGGTCTCGGTCTCGAACAGGGGCGAGACATCGACCTTGTCGGCGATGCCGAACAGGCGCGCGAAATAGAGCGCCGCAAGGACGGTCGAGGGCTGCTCGCATTCCGCGACCAGCATGCGGATCGGCGCATCGGCATCGATGTGCTTGAGGATCTGCGCCATGGCGAGGAACTGGCGCACGGCGGTCGAGCTTTCGACCGCGAGGCTCGCGAAATTGGCGCTCTGCGGCTGCACCCTAGCGAGCAGTTCGCGCAGCGCGGCAATGGCGCCACGGCTCGACAGGTCGATGTCGGCCGCATCGCCCAACCGCGTGCGGATGGCGTTGTGCAGCTGCTTGGCGTTCACGCGGAAGTGAATCCAGCCCATGCCCAGCCCGTCGGCCCGCATGGCCGCCGCGAGCGTGCGCAGGGCCACGGCTTGTCTAGCTTCCGCCCCTTCGGCATCGGCTTCGATCTGGTCGATCATCGGAGCAAGGGACAAAAGCTTGTCGGGATGGTCCTCGGTCAGCCGGTTGGCGGCCGCCGAAAGGTCCGCCGGATCGGAGAGGTCACCGGCAAACTCGTCGGCGCTAGCCTGCGCCCGGGCCTGCGCCGCTCGCAGCGTGGCGAGGATATCGTGCGCCGGGTCGATCGCCTCAAGCGTGTCGGCATAGCGCCCCAGCCGCTCGGCCTTTTCCGACAGGCGGAAGGCGATGGAGGTGTACCACTTGATGTCGGTGCGCCCGTCCATGTCGTAGCCGACCCAGCTGGCAAAGCGGAACGGCAGCGGCGCAATCTCGGTCCAGCGGTCGGGAAAGGCCTTCTGCGCCTGCGTGAGCGCTGCGCTGACAATCGTGTCGCGCGCGTCCTGCGCGTTGGCGAGCGCGGTCATCGCGCACTGGTGTTCATAGCCCAGCGTGATGTCGGGCTTCTCACCGGAAGCGCGCGCCGTCACCGGCTTTCCAGAGGCGAGCGCGCCGGCCACCGCCTCGCTCTGGCCGGGCGCGAGCAGGAAGGTGGGGTGCGCGGTGAAGACCGCGTGCATGTGCGGGCGTTCCCAGAAGGCGCGGAAGGCGTCGAAATCGCTCGCACCCTCGGTCATGTCCGAAAGCCGCTGCGAGGCACCTTGCGGCTCGAGCAGGCGGCGCAGCCGGTTGGCGCGCGCGTCGAGCGACTGGGTTTCGAGTTCCTCGAGCAGGCCGCCGAGCGCCGAAATGCTCAGCTCCCCGCTTTCCAGCTTGCGCGACAGGTCCAGCGAGAGCTGGAAGACGGGGTTGAACAGCGGCGTTTCGCGCGTCTGGCGATGGAGGACCCGCAAGCGCTCCGAAAGGCTTGCCAGTGTGGGTTCGATGTTCGTGTCAGCCATTGTCATTCCCTATGCCCCGAGCGGTCGCCGGTTCCGCGGCAATACGCCCCGAGTGTCAAGCGGCGCACCGCCGGCTCGGCGATGAATACGGTTGCGAGCATAGCGCATCTGGCGGGCGGCGAAGGCGAAATTTCCTCCCAAACCGCGTTCGGCTCTGGACAGGGGGCGCGCCAGCCGCCACCCCTCGCAGCCGCGTTAACCGCGAGGGGCAACGCGATCTTGACCTCGCGCAAGCAGCAGCGCGCGATACGGCAATTGAAAGGCAAACCATGAGCGACTGGACCATCGGCATCATCGGAGGATCGGGGCTCTACGCCATCGATGCGCTCGAAGATGCGCAGTGGATCCCGGTCCAGTCCCCCTGGGGCGAGCCTTCGGACGAGATCCTGTGCGGCACCATCGGCCATGTGCGGGTGCGCTTCCTGCCACGCCACGGCCGCGGGCACCGTATCGCCCCGTCGACCATCAACGCGCGCGCCAATATCGATGCGCTCAAACGCGCCGGTTGCACCGACATCCTCGCGATCAGCGCGGTGGGCAGCCTGTCGGAAGAGCTGGCGCCGGGGCGCTTCGTGACGGTCGACCAGTTCATCGACAACACCAAGGGCCGCCCCTCCAGCTTCTTCGGCGACGGGCTGGTCGCGCATGTTTCCATGGCCGACCCGGTCTGCCCCAGGCTTTCCAAGCACGCCGCCAAGTCGGTCGCGAAAGCAGGCGGCGAATGCGCCGAGGGCGCAACCTATCTCGCGATGGAAGGTCCGCAATTTTCCAGCCGCGCGGAAAGCAACCTCTACCGCCACTGGGGCGCCGAGGTGATCGGCATGACCGGCATGCCCGAAGCCAAGCTCGCCCGCGAGGCGGAACTGCCCTACGCTCTGCTCGCCATGGTCACCGATTACGACTGCTGGCGCGGCGACGGCGAAGCGGTCGATGTGGCGCAGGTGGTCGAGCAAATGCAGGCCAACGCCAAGACCGCACGCAAGGCGATCGAGGTTTTCTGCAAGGGACTGCCGAAAAAGCGCAACCCCTCGCCCATCGACCAGGCGCTGGCCGACGCGGTGATCACCGCGCCCGAGAAGCACGACAAGGCGCTGCTCGCCAAGCTCGACGCGGTCGCCGGACGGCTGATCAACTCCTGATGAGCGACAGCTTCGACCTCCTTGTCGTCGGCGGCGGGATCAACGGTGCGGGCATCGCCCGCGACGCGGCGGGACGCGGCCTCAAGGTCCTGCTGGTCGAGAAGAACGATCTCGCCTCGCACACCTCCTCTGCCAGCACCAAGCTGGTCCATGGCGGCCTGCGATACCTGGAAAATTACGAGTTCCGCCTGGTCGCGGAAAGCCTGCGCGAACGCGAAGTGCTGCTGCGCAACGCGCCGCACATCATCTGGCCGCTGCGCTTCGTCATGCCGCACGAGCCGACCATGCGCCCCAAGTGGATGCTGCGGATCGGCCTCGCGCTTTACGACCGGATCGGCGGCAAGATGAGCCTGCCGAGGAGCAAGGGCGTCGACCTCACCGCCGCCCCGCACCGCGGCGTGCTTGACGAGCGGCTGACCGCCGGGTTCGAATATTCCGATTGCTGGGTCGAGGATTCCCGGCTCGTCGTGCTCACGGCCAAGGATGCGGAGGAGCGCGGGGCCGAGGTTCTGGTGCGCACCGAATGCACCGAGCTGGAGCGATCGGACGAAGGATGGGCGGCCACGCTGCTGAGCGGCAACAGCACGCGCACCGTCACGGCGCGTGCAGTGGTCAACGCTGCCGGCCCTTTCGTAGACAAGCTCGCCAAGATCGCGCTCGGACAGGGGACGCCGGCGCACCTCAGGCTGGTCAAGGGAAGCCACATCATCGTCTCGCGCCGCTTCCCGGGCGAGCATTCCTACATCTTCCAGCAGCCCGATGGCCGCATCGTCTTCGCGATCCCCTACGAGCGTGATTACACGCTGATCGGCACGACCGACCTCTTGTACGAAGGCGATCTCGATCACGTGGAGATCGCGCCGGAGGAAATCGCCTATCTGTGCGAAGCCGCCTCACGCTATTTCGCCAGCCCCGTGACCGAGACCGATATCGCCTCGACCTACGCCGGCGTGCGACCGCTCTATGAAGACAACGCGACGAACAATTCGACGGTGACGCGCGACTATGTTTTCGAGCTCGAAGCAGACGGCGGGGCGCCGATCCTGTCTGTCTATGGCGGCAAGATCACGACCTATCGCAAGCTAGCCGAACACGCGCTGGAGAAGCTTGGCAAGGTGCTGCCGATTGAAGGCGAGGCCTGGACGGCCGATGCGCCCTTGCCGGGAGGCGATATCCCGCAAGCCGATTTTGCGCATTTCCTGTTCCAGGCCAGCGCGCGCTACCCCTGGATGCCGCCGGAGATGCTGCGCCGCCTCGGGCGCGCCTATGGCACCCGCATGCACCGGATCATTGGCGAGGCCACCGATCTTGCCGGGCTTGGCCGCCATTTGGGCGGGACGTTGTACGAAGCGGAACTCCGGTATCTCGTCGAGGAGGAGTACGCTCGCAGCGCCGATGACGTGCTCTGGCGGCGCAGCAAGCTGGGCCTCCACCTGCCTGCCGAAGCGCAGGAATCGGTCGCCGAGTGGTTCTCTGCACAGGACTAGCCGAACGCTACGGCGAACAGGGTTTTCACAAAGCTTGAAAGCGAGCCGCGTCGGGTCCAAGTGGCGCGCAATCACACTCGCCTATTTGGAGTCGTATGGCCCTGCACGATCCCGTCCGCCTGTCCCCCATTTCCCGCCAAGCCGTGCGCGAAGCCTATCGCATGGAGGAGAACGCGTGCGTTGCCGAGCGCCTTGCCCAGGCCGCTGGCGCGAGCGCGAAGCATGAGGAAGCAGCAGGGATAGCGATCCGGCTGATCGAAGACGCGCGCAAGCGCAAGGCGAGCGGCATCGACGCCTTCCTGCAGCAGTATGGCCTTGCCACCGAAGAAGGCGTGGCGCTGATGTGCCTTGCCGAAGCGCTGCTGCGCGTGCCCGATGCGGCCACGGCCGATGCGTTGATCCGCGACAAGATCGGCGACATCGACTGGGCCGAGCACATGGGCGAAAGCTCCTCGACCTTCGTCAACGCGGCGACCTTCTCGCTGATGCTGACCGGTGAGGTGCTGGAGCGCCCCGAAGAAGCCCAGAAGGGCATGCGCCGCACGCTCAAGAACACCGTTACCCGCCTTGGCGAGCCGGTGATCCGCAAGGCGACTCTGCAGGCCATGCGCATCCTTGGCGGCCAGTTCGTCTACGGCCGGACCATTGCGGAATCGCTCAAGCGCGCCGCACCCGAACGCACCCGCGGCCTCACGCACAGCTTCGACATGCTCGGCGAAGGCGCGATGACCTTCGAGGATGCCGAACGCTACCGCGCCAATTACGAGCGCGCGATCGAACGCCTGGCGCAGGAATCCACCGGCAGCGTGCGCACGAGCCCGGGCATTTCGGTCAAGCTTTCGGCGCTCCACCCGAAGTACACCTTCCTTCACGCCGATCTTGCAATCACGGACCTCTATCCAGTGGTCTGGGACCTCGCCGCCAAGGCGCGCGATGCGAACATCCATTTCACGATTGACGCCGAGGAAGCCGACCGGCTCGAGCTGTCGATGGACCTCATCGAAGCGCTGGCCGCCGACGATGATCTTTTCATCCGCGCCGACGGCACCCGCTGGGAGGGCTTCGGCCTTGCGATCCAGGCCTACCAGAAGCGCGGCGCGCCGATGGTCGACTGGGTCGCCCGCCTTGCCCGCAAGCACGACCGCAAGTTCTTCGTCCGCCTTGTGAAAGGCGCTTACTGGGACACCGAGATCAAGCTCAGCCATGTCGGCGGCTTCCCCGATTTCCCGGTCTTCACCCGCAAGCTCGCCACCGATGTCAGCTATCTCGCCTGTGCGGAGAAAATGCTGGCGGCAGACGATGCGATCTACCCCGCCTTCGCCACGCACAACGCCTACACCGTCGGCGCGATCAAGGCGCTGGCCGGCAGCAAGCCGCTCGAATTCCAGCGGCTGCATGGCATGGGCGAGGACGTGTACGACGCGCTGGCCCAGATGGAGGGCAAGGATCGCACGCCGGTACGCATCTACGCGCCTACCGGCACGCACAAGGACCTGCTCGCCTATCTCGTGCGGCGCCTGCTCGAAAACGGTGCCAACAGCTCGTTCGTGAACCGCATGGCCGATGCCGAAGTGCCGGCGAGCGAGCTGGCGACCGATCCGGTGGCCGAGCTCGCCGCGCTGGAGCCATACCGCAATCCGGCGATCGCGCTGCCGGCCGACATCTTCCCAGATCGCCGGAATTCCGCCGGGATAGACCTGTCGGACCCGCTGGTGCTCGAACCGCTGCAGAAGCGGCTTGCAGCGCTGGAAAGCCGCCGCTGGACGGCGGAGCCGACCTTCATGTCGGGCGCGGAGGCGGAAATCGCCCCGATCAACAAGCCGCACGACCTCACCGCCGAAGTCGGCACGCGGCGCGACACGCTCGACTTCGAGGTCGAGGAAGCCATCACCCGCGCCGAGGCGATCCAGCCGGGCTGGGACCGCCTTGGCGGCGAGAAGCGCGCGCTGCTGCTCGAAGCGGCGGCCGACCTCTTCGAAGAGCACACGGACGAGTTCCTCAGCCTGTGCCAGCGCGAAGCCGGCAAGACGCTGACCGATGCCGTGCTCGAGCTGCGCGAAGCGGTCGACTTCCTGCGCTATTATGCGGTCGAAGCGCGCCGCCAGTTCACCGGCCCGATGCCGCTGCCCGGACCGACGGGCGAGGAAAACCGCCTGAGCCTGCACGGCCGCGGCGTCTTTGCCTGCATCAGCCCGTGGAACTTCCCGCTGGCGATCTTCATCGGCCCGCCGGCCGCTGCGCTGGCTGCAGGCAACACCGTCGTTGCCAAGCCGGCCGAGCAAACCCCGCTGATCGCTGCGCTCGCCGTGAAGCTGTGCCATGAGGCGGGCATTCCCGAAGACGCCTTCCAGCTGCTGCCGGGCGCGGGCGATGTGGGCGAGATGATCACCTCCGATCCGCGCATCGCCGGGGTTGCCTTTACCGGCTCGACCCAGACCGCGCAGGCGATCAACCGCAGCCTCGCCGCGCGCGAGGGGCCGATTGCCACCTTGATCGCGGAAACCGGCGGCCAGAACGCGATGATCGTCGATTCGACCGCCCTGCCCGAGCAGGTCACCCGCGACGTGGTCGCCAGCGCTTTCCAGAGCGCGGGCCAGCGCTGTTCGGCGCTGCGCGTCCTCTATATCCAGGACGACGTCTACGACGAGATGCTGCGCATGATCCGCGGCGGGTTCGAAGCGCTGACGATCGGCAATCCGGAAGACCTCGCCACCGATGTCGGCCCGGTGATCGATCCCGACGCCAAGGCCGCGCTCGAACGCCATGTCGCGCGCCGCAAGAAAGGCGGGCGGCCGGTCTGGCGGCGGCGCCTGCACCGCGGCGCTTCGGCAGGTTGTTTTGTCGCGCCCACGATCATCGAGATGGATTCGATTCTCGATCTGAAGCGCGAGAACTTCGGTCCCATCCTGCACGTGGTTCGCTTCAAGGCCGCCGACCTTGCGCAGGTCATCGCCGACATCAACGCGACCGGATATGGCCTGACCCTGGGCCTTCACAGCCGCAATGACGACGTGCGCGCCTTTGTCGAAGCGCGCGCCCGGGTTGGCAATTTCTACGTCAACCGCAACCAGATCGGGGCGGTCGTGGAAAGCCAGCCGTTTGGCGGCGAAGGCCTGTCGGGGACCGGCCCGAAGGCCGGCGGTCCGCACTATGTCGCGCGCTTCGCCACCGAACGCGTGGTGTGCATCGACACGACCGCGGCCGGCGGCAATGCAACGCTGCTTGCGAGTTGAAACATATCCGGTTTAGAACCTTGCCCATGCTTCGATTCTTCTCGCTAATTCTGGCCCTTGTCGGCCTGGGAGCCGCCACGCCCGCCCTTGCTGCAGTGGAAATGCATTTCCACTCCTTCAACGGATCGGTCCTGATCGGCCGCTATCCGCACACCTTCGTGGTACTGGAAGGAACGCTCGAAGAAAGCGGCAAGGAGATCAAGGAGAACTTCGGCTTCTCCGCGCGGCGCACCACGCCGGCGATCCTGAGCGGCCCGGTGGAACACATGCTGCTGGTCGAAAAGGAAAAGACCATCCGCAAGACCAACCGCCATTTCTCGGTCACGCTGACCGACGAGCAGTACCACAAGGTCAAGGCGATGATCCGCGAATGGCGCGATGCGCCGGGCAAATTCTATGATCTGCGCAGCCGCAACTGCATCCATTTCGTGGGCGAGATCGCCAAGCTGGTCGGCCTGACGGTGCAGTACCCCGAAGACATGCTGCGTCGCCCCAAGGCCTGGCTCAACTTCGTCTCCACGCTCAACCCGCAGCTGGGCGCAAAACAGATTTAAGCGGGGGACAGCGCCCGCGCTTCGTCGCGGGCCCGCTTGCCGTTCCGGGCAATCTGCGGAATCGTCGGGTCATGGCGATTCTTTCCGACAAGTGGATCCGCGAGAAAGCGCAGAACGAGGGCATGATCGAGCCCTTCGTCGAAGCGCAGCGGCGTGAGGGTGTGATCAGCTACGGCCTGTCGAGCTACGGCTACGACGCGCGGGTTGCGCCCGAGTTCAAGATTTTCACCAACGTCGACAGCGCGGTGGTCGACCCCAAGGATTTCGCGTCGAACAGCTTCGTCGATCGCGAAACCGATATCTGCGTCATCCCGCCCAACAGCTTTGCCCTTGCCCGCACGGTGGAATACTTCCGCGTGCCGGAAGACGTGCTGGTCATCTGCCTCGGCAAGAGCACCTACGCGCGCTGCGGCATCATTGTGAACGTCACCCCGCTCGAGCCCGGCTGGGAAGGCCACGTCACGCTGGAATTTTCGAACACCACGCCGCTTCCGGCCAAGATCTACGCCAACGAGGGCGCCTGCCAGTTCCTGTTCCTCAAGGGCAACGAGCGCTGCGAGACGAGCTACAAGGATCGCGCGGGCAAATACATGGGCCAGCGCGGCGTCACGCTGCCAAGGCTGTGAGCGTCGGCCGCTTCCCCTTCTGGAGGGTCGTACCCGGCCAGCGAAGCGGCGAATATGTCCTCCCTGTCATGCCCCCGGCGACCGCCGGTCCCGACGGCGCGCCGCACATCATGGGCGGGGTTGCCCTTGGCGCGATCGTCGATGCGATGGAGCTGGCGAGCGAGCTGCCCCTTCTGTGGGCGCAGGTCCAGTTCCTCGGCCCGACCCAGCACGCGGAGGAACTGGCCATAGAGGTCGAGCAGTGCGGCGGCGGACAGGCGGTGGCGCAGTTCGCCGCATCCGCAAGCGTCAACGGACGCCCGACCCACCGGGCAAGCGGCGCGCTGGGCGAGCGCGAACCCAACGAACAGACGCTCTTCTCCGAAATGCCCGAGGTCAAAGGGCCGGATGAAAGCCTTAAGGTCGAGATCAGCCATTCCGCGCCCGGCGGCCTGCCCGACCAGTTCGACTATCGCATCGCCCACCAGGACGAAGAGCGCGGAGTGCAGGCCATCTGGACCCGCAGCCACGCGGATTTCGCCGTCGATGCAGGCTGGCTCGCCATCATCTCCGACCTTTTCCTCGGCGCCCATCCGGCAACGCGCGGCGGATCGAGCCTCGATGCGATGTTCCGCTTCGTGCAAGCGGCAGAGCCGGGATGGGTCCTGTCCTATACCGAGCTCGCCGCCTTCGACCGCGGCGTCGTGCACGGCAGCGCGCGGCATTTTGCCAAGGATGGCCGGTTGCTGGCGATTTCCAGCCAGACAGGCGTGCTGCCGCGGATACCGCGCGTTCCGTAAGGGCTTTGACTCTCCCGGGCGTCCAGCCCATGCAGTGGCGCAAAGGAGAGAGACATGGCTGACCGCGAATTCGACATCATCGTTTACGGCGCAACCGGCTACACCGGGCGCCTCGTGGCCGAACATTTCGTCCGCGAATACGGCAGCGCCGACGATGGACCCAAGTGGGCGATGGCCGGCCGCAGCATGGACAAGCTCGAAGCCGTGCGCGACGAAATCGGCGCACCCAAGTCCACGCCGCTGGTCGTCGCCAATGCCGACGACCTTGGCGACCTGGAGGCCATGTGCAACCGCACCCGCGTGGTGCTGACCACGGTTGGCCCTTACCAGCTCTATGGTGACAAGCTGGTCGAAGCCTGCGTGAAGTCCGGCACGGACTACGCCGATCTTTCGGGCGAGCCGGCATGGATGGCCGAGAAGATCGAGCAGCACGAGGCCCAGGCCAAGGCGAGCGGGGCGCGCATCTGCTTCTCGAGCGGGTTCGATTCGATCCCCTTCGACCTCGGCGTGCTGATGACCCAGAAGACCGCGAAGGAACGCTATGGCAAGCCGGCCCCGCGCATCCGCGGCCGTGTGCGCGCAATGGCGGGCACCTTTTCGGGCGGCACTGCAGCCAGCCTCGGCGCGACGATGAAGGCGGCGGCCAAGAACCCCAAGATCATCAATGTGCTGCGCGATCCCTTCGCGCTCGCACCGGGCTTCGATGGGCCGAGCCAGCCTTCCGGCATGGTCCCGACCTACGAGAAGGACCTCGACAAATGGGCCGCGCCCTTTGTCATGGCGCCGATCAACACCAAGAACGTGCACCGCACCAACTTCCTGCTGGGCCACCCCTATGGTGAAGACTTCCAGTATGACGAGATGGTGCTCACGAGCCCGGGCGAAGCGGGCAGGAAGATGGCCGAAGCCGCGACCGAGATGATGAAGAACCCGTTCGGTGCGAAGCCGCCCAAGCCGGGTGAAGGCCCCTCCAAGGAAGAGCGCGAAAACGGCTTCTACGATGTCGTCTTCGTCGCCGAGATGGGCGATGGCGAAAGCTTCCACTACGGGGTCAAGGGCAAGTACGATCCGGGCTATGGTTCGACCAGCCGCATGATCGCGGAAACCGGTATGGCCCTGCTCGAAAGCGACGCGCCCGGCGGCATCGGCACGCCCGGCTCGTTCCTCGGCGAAGCGCTGGTCGAACGCCTGCGCGACCACGCCGAGCTGACCTTCGCAGTCGAGGACTAGGAACCTTTCGGGCCCGCGAGGCCTTTGGGTGAGAACTCAACGGGGAGAGAGACTATGGCAACCATCGCCGCCTTGATCGGGCGCATCCTGCTCGGCGCATTGTTCGTGTTCGCCGGGCTCGGCAAGGTCATGGATACCGCCGGCACCGCAGCCTACATGGAAGCGGAATCGCCCTTTCCGGGCAGCCTTGCGCTCTTCGTGGGCATTTTCGAAATCGTGGCGGGCCTCGTGCTGGCGAGCGGTTTCATGACCCGCATCGCCAGCCTCGCGCTGATCGTCTTCACCGCGCTGGCCACGGTGTTCTTCCACGAGAAGGTGACCGACCAGGTTCAGGCGGCCATGGCGCTCAAGAACCTGGCCGTCATCGGCGGGTTGCTGATGGTCTTCGCCTATGGCCAGGCACGCGGCCGCATGGATCTCGCCGACGAGCGCGCCAAGCGGCTCGACGCCGAAGTCCGCGCAGCGCACGCCGAGGGCAAGGCCGAGGGCGCGACGACGGCTGCGAAGACCGACTAAAAGCTGGCGCGCACGCTTGCGCTGATGTTGCGGCCGGCCAGCGGCACGAAGTCCTTCGTGAAGCTGGTGTGGCGGCGCCCCGTGACATCGAAGATGTTGTCGGCCTTCAGGATGAAAGTGACGTTCGGGTTGTCCTGTAGCGGACGCCAGGTGACCGATGCGTTCACATGGGTGAAGCCTTCGGTCACGGTCTCGAACGGCGCGACATCGGTCTGGTCGTCGAACCATTCCACCTCGCCGCGGAAGTCGAACTCGCCGGTTGATGCCGTCAGAGCGCCCGCAAGGCTCAGCGGCGGGATACGCGGCACGGATGTACCGTCCGAAAGCTTCGCGCGCACGTATTCGCCGCGCAGCTCGGTTCCCACGGCGACATTGCCGTTGTCGAACAGGTTGACGTCCAGCTCGCCCTCGATGCCCGTGTAGGTCGCATCCTGCTGGCGGTACTGGAAGACCGGCAGTTCGTCTTCCTCGGCGCCGGTCGCGCTCAGGTAGATGAAGTTGTCGAACCAGTTCTTGTAGGCGGCGATGCTGAATTCGGCCCGGCCGACCCGGCCACGCGCGTAGATCTCCGCACCCCAGGCGCGCTCGATGCGCAGGTTCGGATCGCCGATCTCGAACGCCTGCGTGGCGATGTGCGGGCCGTTGGAAAACAGCTCTTCACCCGAGGGCGCACGCGCCACTCGCGAGATGTTCACGCCGGCCCGGAAGGCCTGAGGGCCATCGTAGGCAAGGCCCAGGGCGCCCGAGAAGGTGTTGAAGTTGCGCGCGATGCCAAGGGCGGTGGAATCGACATTGGTCGCCTCGAAGCGGGCCGAGCCTTCGACTTGCAGCGGGCCGTTGCCATATTCCTGCAGCGCAAAGAGAGCGGCCTGTTCGGTGCGGTTGGGGGCGACGAACGCCTCTGCGCCGACCGCTTCGAAATCGCGGAAATAGTACTGGGCGCCAACCGAACCGCGCCAGCGGCCCTGCGTGTTCTGGACCAGTTCAAGGCGGCCTTCGATGCCCTGCACGTTGAAGACCGTGCCGACTTCGTCGCCCTCGAATTCGGTGTGGGTGTAGTCGGAATAGCCCGCGCGCACCCTCAGGCGTTCGAAAAACCCTTCGCCAAGGAAGATGTCACCGCGCAGATCGGCGCGGTACTGGCGCAATCCGATGCTGACGAGCTCTTCACCCTCTTCTTCCTCACCGCCGTGATCCTCGTCGTGATCTTCGTCGTGGTCTTCGTCGCCGTGCTCGTCTTCCTCTTCACCATGGTGGTGGCCCGCACCGGGACGGCCGGGGACGCCATAGGCCGTGTCATAGACGCCGAAAGAAACGCCGAGCGTGCTGTCACCGCGGAAGAAGGCGATACCGGCGTTGGCGGTCCACGTTTCGGTTGCGCTGTTCGGGAGGAAATCGGTCTGGCCGGCCGCTTCGCGCAGCTCTTCGGCTTCTTCCAGCTCGCCTTCCTCGGCCTCTTCCTGCGCTTCTTCGAGCAGCTCCTCGCGCAGCAGCGGCGCGACCTGGAAACCGGCGATCTCGAGATCGTTGGTCTTGCGCCATGATCCGCTCGCATGGACCACGAACCCGCTGTTGCCGAGCGGCACATCGAGCGAACCGCCGAATTCGCGAAGGTCGCTCGCCGTATCCCCGCCCGCAAGCAGGTCGACATGGATCGCCTCGTCGGGAATACGGCGCGGGATGCGCTTGTCGATCACGTTGACCGCGCCCCCGATCGCCTGGCTGCCGAACAGCAGCACGGCTGGGCCGCGCAGCACTTCGATGCTTTCCGCCGTCAGCGGGTCGATCGAG
Source organism: Qipengyuania flava (assembly GCF_019448255.1). Lineage (NCBI taxonomy): Bacteria > Pseudomonadati > Pseudomonadota > Alphaproteobacteria > Sphingomonadales > Erythrobacteraceae > Qipengyuania > Qipengyuania flava. The sequence goes on along the minus strand of NZ_CP080410.1, from coordinate 448,444 downwards.
ACCGCGTGGTCATCCGAGGTGTTCGAAGCGTCGATCGCGCCGATGCCGTCGACCAGCACTTTCACACGCTCTCCGGCAAAGCCGCGCAGAACCGGGCGCGAGGCACCAGGGGCGAAACCCGAGGTCGAAACGCCCGGAAGGCTTGCCAGCACCTCGCCAAGCTGCCCGTCCATGTTGCGCTGGAGATCGGCGCCTTCGACGACGCTCGTTCCGGCAAGCAGGTCGAACTGGCGTAGGCCCTGTGCGCTGACGATGATCTGGCCCTGATAATCGATCCGGCGATCGTGCAGGTCTTCCGTCGGCGCCTCGTCCTGCTCGGCCGCAGGCTCGGGCGCGTCTTGCGCCGCCAGCGGAGCTGCTGCGAGTACGGCCGCGAGTGAAAGGGTGGAACCAAAGAGACGAAGCGAAGTCGGTGTACGATACAACATATCGCGCCACATAACGACAAGGTCGCAAAGCGCAACCCTTCCGTGGCCCAAATGGTCCTGCTCTCGACGAACTGTGAAATTTCAGGGGACGAGCGCCGTCCCCGGCCTCTGCCTAGTCCTCGGCAGCAGCCTGCTCCGCCTGGCGCTCGGCGATAATCCGCGCGCGATCAGCCGCCCGCGCCGGGCGTGCGGGATAGGCGCAGCCGCGCTGGGCCCCGACGCCCTTGAGGAAGCCGCGCCGGGTCAGCCCTGCCCGGATCGCCGTCTCGAGCTTCTGCTGTTCCTTGCGCGCGCCGGAAATCTCGCGGATCAGCCCGCGGAACGGGATCAGCGATCCGACCGCCATTTTCCCGACCGAGCCTGCGCTGAGACCGCCCATCTCCTGTTCGGGGAGGTCGAAATCGTCGCCGAGCATGATGTCGAACCGCTCCACCTCGGCAATCAGCGCGCTGCACGAGCCAAGCCCTGTCAGGTCATAGGGCTGTTCTACCGCACGTTCGAGCATCGGCGGGATCTCACCCTTGCGCAGGTTGAGATCGGTCAGCGGTGTGGTGACAACGTCCTTCGCATCGGGCCGCTGCTGCGTGATCGGACGATCCTGCGCCTGCGCCGAAGCGCTCAGAGCCACTGCCAGTGCCACAAAACCCGAAAAAGCGAATCCACGCATAAGTCCCTCCAGCCTCAACCCGAATTGAAGCTAGAGCGAGACGCGCATGGACGCAAATCGCCCGCGGCGATGGAATGTCCGTCGATGGAGGAAAATGGAGCGGGCGAGGCGATTCGAACGCCCGACCCCAACCTTGGCAAGGTTGTGCTCTACCCCTGAGCTACGCCCGCTCACTGGCGCTACCGGAACCGCTTGATCCCGGTGGGGAGGCGGCCAACTAGCAGCGGCTTCTGAGTCCCGCAAGACGAAAAATGCAGATTTTTTGCTGGCCTTGCGGGGCGGCCCGCCCTCCTTCACATTTGCGCATCAATGCCCACATGGGGCGAACAGAATTCTGGCGATTGAAAGGGAAGATTACGTGGCGAGCATGGGTCTCAGCATGGATGAGCAAAAGGCGGTCGAGCGGTTCAAGACGGATGTCGTCGAGCCGTCGATGACCAAGCTCGTCATCCTCGATTTCTACGCCGACTGGTGCGGCCCGTGCAAAGCGCTGGCCCCGATGCTGGAAAAGGTTGCCGCCGAATACGCCGACAAGGGCGTGGTTCTGAAGAAGATCGACGTCGACCAGGAAAAGTTCATCGCTGCCCAGTTCCAGGTACAGTCGATCCCGACCGTCTACGCGCTGTTCCAGGGCCAGCCGGTGGCCGACCTGACCAACGCACGCAGCGAATCGCAGATGAAGCAGACGCTCGACCAGATCCTCGCCCAGCTGCCGATCAAAGGCGGTGCGGGCGGTGACGGCGCGGCGCCGCAGCAGGATGTCGAGCAGTTCGTCGAGATGGCGGAACAGGTCCTTGCCGATGGCGACGCCGAACGCGCCGCCGGCGTGTTCATGCAAGTCGTCCAGATGGTGCCCGACAACGCCGCCGCCCATGCCGGGCTCGTGCGGGCGCTGGTCCAGGCCGGTCATGTCGAGGACGCCAAGGCAGCGCTCGCCGCGGCCGAAGCCAATCCCGCCGTGGCGAACGATCCGCAGGTGGAGCAGGCCAAGAGCGCGCTCGACCTCGCTGGAAGCAAGGTCGACGATGGCGAACTGGCCGACCTCAAGGCCAAGGCCGCCAGCGGCGACATGCAGGCGCGCTACGACTACGCCGAAGCGGCCTTTGCTGCCGGAGACCGTGACGCTGCAGCCGACGAACTTCTGGCCATGTTCGAAGCGGACCGCGAATGGAACGAGGGCGCGGCGCGCACCAAGCTGCTGCAGATCTTCGAAGCGGTCGGGCTGGAAGACCCCTGGGTGGTCGCCACGCGCCGCCGCCTCTCGAAGATCCTCTTCGGGTAAGGAGCATCGTGAGCACCCGCCTTCCCATCTTTCCCCTGCCGGGCGCAATCCTCTTCCCGGGGCTGCAACTGCCGCTGCACATCTTCGAGCCGCGCTATCGCGATCTCGTGGGCAGCGCGCTCGCCAAGGACCGACTGATCGGCATGATCCAGCCGCAGAAGTCGAAGGATGGTGCACCGCTCTACGAAATCGGCTGCCTTGGCCGGATCGGCGATGTCGAGGCGCTGGAGGACGGGCGCTACAATATCGTGCTCGACGGCGAGGCGCGCTTCCGCATCCTGCGCGAGCTCGACGTGACGACAACCTTCAGGCAGGTCGAAGCCGAGCTGATCGAAGACCCGCAGGACGAGGTCCTCTCCAGCGTGGAACGTGCAGGATTCGAGTTCGAAGCCCGGCGCTTTGCCGACATGCAGGGCTATTCGGTCGACTGGGAATCGGTCGCACGGCTCGACGATGAGACGCTGATCAACGGCGTGGCGCAGATCGTGCCCTTCGACCCGGCTTCGAAACAGGCGCTTCTGGAAGCGCCCAACCTTGCCGAGCGCTGCGAGCTGATGGTCCAGCTGATGCAGTTTTTCGCCTTTCGCGACGATGGCGACGAGATCGTTACGCTGCAGTAGCGGCGCGGGAATTCGCTAGAAGCCGAAGCTTCCGCGCAGGCCGTCGATCACATATTGCGCGGCGAGCGCGGCCAGGAGCACGCCAAGCACGCGAGTCACCGCCGCCTCTACCTTATCGCCGAACAGCCGCATGATCGGCCCGGCGGCAATCAGCGCCACCATCGTAATGAGCAGCACCGCCCCGAGCGCGCCGAGCACGACGAAGGTCTGCTCAATACCCTGCGCCTCGTTCATCAGCAGCATGATTGCCGCGATGGCGCCGGGCCCTGCCAGCATGGGGATGGCCATGGGGAAGACCGAGACGTCCTCCACCTCGGGCGTGGCGGCGACCTTCTCCGCGCGTTCCTCGCGGCGCTGGGTGCGCTTCTCGAACACCATTTCGAAGGCGATCCAGAACAGCATCAGCCCGCCGGCGATGCGGAAGCTGTCGAGCTCGATATGCAGGGCGGCCAGCAGTTGCTCGCCGAACAGGGCGAAGATCAGCAGGATCACCGCCGCGATGCCGCTGGCACGGATCGCCATGTTGCGGCGCTGCGCGGGCGTCGCGCCCTTGGTCAAGCCGGCGTAGATCGGCGCGCAACCCGGCGGGTCGATGACCACGAACAGCGTGATGAAGGCGGAAAGGAAGAGCTGGGTCATGCGGCGATCCTATCCTTGCGGCGCGGGCCAGCGTTCGTCGATGACCCGGCGCCACGCGCCTTCGGTGAAGGCGTAAACACGAAGGAGCCGCGTAGAGCCTTCGTAGCCCCAGCGCCAGGACAGCGTGCCATCGGGCGAACGCATTTCCTGAAGGTCGATGTGGCGCGCCGGCGCACCGCTTTCGGGCCGGGTGCAGTCGGTAACGCGGCCATCGATCGAGGGGATGCCGGGCACGACGATCGCGTTCGGATCGTCCGGCGTTTCGGCCGGGGTGCGGACCGGCTGCGGATCGTCGAGGACCGAAGCGGTGTGCAGCCAGCGATAGGTGCCGTCCCGCTCACGCTGCCAGCTCGTGACATAGCTGCCGACCTGCCCTTCCGGCGTTTCGTAGCGTCCCTGGCTCACGGCAAGGCGGCTGTCGCAGCTCATCCAGATGAGGCCGGGCGCCCAGGGCGATACTCCGGCTGTCGTCGACGGCAAGGCCGTGGCCGCGGCCTGTGCGCCAGCGGCGGTGAGGAGCTGCGCTGACGGAGCGGCGAAGTCGAGCCGCGCGGCGGCCTCTCCCTGCTCGCGCGCCTCGCGCAGCATGGCGATTTCACGGGCATAGATGCGGCTCGGCTGCGCAGCGCCGGGTGCGGAGGACAGGATGCGCTGATAAGGATCGCGCGGGCTCTGGTTGGCCGCGCAGGCGCCAAGGGCCAGCGCGAGCAGCGCCGCGACTGCCCTCACAGCGCGCCTTCAGCGAGCTCGAGACCTTCGTTGCGATAGGCCGCGACCAGCGTGTTGCGCAGCAGGACCGCAATGGTCATCGGTCCGACACCACCGGGCACCGGAGTGATGGCCGAGGCAACACCCTGCGCGCCCGCGTAATCGACATCGCCCACCAGTCGGCCCTTGTCCGCGCCCGGTTCGGGCGGCAGGCGGTTGATGCCCACATCGATAACGGTCGCGCCGTCCTTCAGCCATTCGGCCTTGACCATTTCCGCACGGCCCACGGCGGCGACGACAATGTCTGCGCGCTTCACCACGCCGGGCAGATCCTTGGTGCGGCTGTGCGCGATAGTCACGGTTGCGTTGGCGTCGAGCAGAAGCTGCGCCATCGGCTTGCCGACGATGTTGGAGCGGCCGATGACCACCGCCTCGAGACCCGACAAGTCGCCCAGCCGGTCGGTCAGCAGCATCATGCAGCCAAGCGGCGTGCAGGGCACGAAACCGCTCTGCCCGACCGCGAGGCGGCCGGCATTGGTCACGTGGAAACCGTCGACGTCCTTGTCCGGGCTGATCGCTGCGATAACCGCCTGCTCGTCGAGGTGATCGGGCAGCGGCAGCTGGACGAGGATGCCATCGACGGCCGGATCGGCGTTGAGCTGCTCGACCAGCGCAAGCAGGTCCGCTTCCGTTGTATCGGCGGGCAGCCGGTGCTCGAAGCTTTCCATGTTCGCCGCCACGGTCGCCTTGTGCTTGCTGCGCACATAGACCTGGCTGGCCGGGTCTTCGCCCACCAGCACCACGGCAAGGCCGGCCTTGCGGCCTGCCGCGCTGGCGAAGGCGGCCGCGTGTTCTCCCACGCGCTCGCGAAGGCGGGCGGCAAAGCCCTTTCCGTCGATAACCTGTGCGCTCATCAGCTGTAGATCACATTGCCGAGGACGATGAGGACGATGTTGAGCAGGATGATCAGCACCAGCGGCGAGAAGTCGATCGCGCCCGTGTTGGGCATCACCCTGCGGATCGGGCCAAGCACCGGTTCCAGCAGGCGGTTGATCGACATGTAGAAGGCGCCGAGAAACTCGTTGCGCTGGTTCACCACGTTGAAGGCGAACAGCAGCCCGATGATGAACTGGATGATGATCAGCATCACCAGCACATTGGTGAGCATCGCGACGATCTGGTAAATGGTGCTGAGCGCCTGCATGGTGTCGAGCGTTCCCGTGGTTTTTGCCTTGCGTTGCGTCTTACAGGGGTAACACGCAGCGCGCCACCCCCGACCGACCGGTTACCGACCCTTTGCGACCAGCGTACCGGCGCCGCGCGCGGTGAAGAATTCGAGCAGCATGGCGTGGGGCACGCGCCCGTCGAGCACGACCGCCGCCTCGCAGCCCGATTCCACGGCCTGCACGCAGGTTTCGAGCTTGGGGATCATGCCGCCCGAGATCGTCCCGTCATCGCGCAGCCGCCAGATGTCAGCAGGCGTGAGGTCGGTGAGAAGGTTGCCCTGCTTGTCGAGCACACCGGTCACATCGGTGAGCAGCAGCAGGCGGGCAGCACCAAGAGCGGCGGCGAGAGCGCCTGCCATGGTGTCGGCGTTGATGTTGTAGGTGTGCCCGTCCTCGCCCACGCCGATGGGGGCAACCACCGGGATCATGCCCGCAGCGGTGGCGGTTTCGAGGATGGTGGTGTCGACCTTCGCCGGTTCGCCCACAAAGCCGAGGTCGAGTGCCTTTTCGATAAGGCTGTCCGGGTCCTTCTGCGTGCGCTGCAGCTTGGTCGCGGTGACGAGGCCGCCATCCTTGCCCGAGATGCCAATCGCCTTGCCGCCCGCGCGCGCAATCGAGCCGACGATCGCCTTGTTGATCGCACCGGACAGGACCATTTCGGCGACGTCCGCGGTCTGCTTGTCGGTCACGCGAAGGCCGTCGACGAAGGTGGTCTCGACACCGAGCTTTTCGAGCATGGCGCCGATCTGCGGCCCGCCGCCATGCACCACGACCGGGTTGATGCCGACTGCCTTCAGCAGCACCACGTCTTCGGCAAATTCGCGCGCCGCGCGTTCATCGCCCATGGCGTTGCCGCCGTATTTCACCACGAAGCTCTTGCCCGCATAGCGCTGGAAATAGGGCAGCGCCTCAATCAGGGTTTCCGCCTTGGCGTGGATATCGGGTGCGTTCGTCATGCGCTGCCGATTAGCGATGCACACGCCGGGAGGCAAAGGTTAACGCCCCGAAAGCGCGCTTAACCCGCTGGCAAGGCGGTGCCACTATACCGCCGCCATCACAAACCCCGAGGAGGGACAGACCATGGCACACGCACACCAGCGCGCCCGCTCGTCCGACCGTCGCGGCACCGACCGCCGTGTCGAGCAGGTCGCGATCGCGTTCGACGACCGCCGCGAAGGCGAGCGCCGCAGCGGCCGCGACCGCCGCGCCGATCCGAAAAACGCCTGATCCTCTCCCCTAGGCCGGGGGATCGATAGCCGCCGCAAGGCTGGCGAAATCGGCGTGTCCGGTCGCCGGTGCCACCCGCTCGGCCCAGAGCGCGTCGATCTGCTGGGCGATGGAGGGCGGGACGACCTTGGCATCGCTGCCCTCGGCCTGGACTTTGCTGGAATCGCTCGCCGCGGGAATGCCGACCTTTTCTTCGAGCGCCTTGGCGACCATCGCGTCGTCGAAGCGATCCTTGTGCGCGACCATGAACTCGCGCGACGTATGCTCCTCGACCAGGGCGAGCAGCGCGTCGGTCGGTTCGATCCCGAGGAAGCGCGCCAGCCGTTCGATCATCGCGCGCTTGTTTTTCACCGCCCACTTGTAAGTGGCGAGCAGTGTGTCGGGTTCGTCCTTGCGGGCGTACCAGCTGAGCAGATGCGTGTAATAGTCGCAGCCGCCCGGGCCGCCCATCATCCACATCGGGAAGAAGTCTTCCATCGAGATCGCGCCGGGCTCGAAATGCCAGCCGCTGAAGAAACGGTAGAAGGACACGTAGGTCTCGTGCGGATCGCGCAGGGTGACGACATAGCGGCACCCCTCCGGCAAACGCTCATATTCGCGGTGCGACTTGAAGCCGCGCGGCTCGGCGCGCTGGGCGCCGTTGACGTCATGGTCGATGAGCGCGCCTGTATCCTCCCACGGCGTCATGCGGCTGATGTCGTCGAAGTCCATGTCGCCCGCGCCAGTGGCAGCGCCCATGCGCAGCTGGTGGAACATCTGTTGCATCATCGTGGTGCCGCTCTTGGCCCAGCTGGTGATGAAGACATCGCCGGGCTGCGATTCCAGCGGCTTGAAGTGCTGCGCCGGGATCTGCGCCGCAGCGCCCATGTTCATCCCGATTTCTTCGACCGTGCGGGCACGGCGCCCCAATCCTGCCGTCATGCTGTCCCCCTCTCCTACATGCGCGACAGGCGGGAGTATGGCACGCACGCCCGCTTGCGCAAAGGGACGTTGCGAACCGGACCGCGCGCGTCCATCGTGCTGGCCGAGAGAGAGGGAGAGAGTCGGATGGAAAAGCTCGAAGGCAAGGTCGCGTTCGTTACCGGGGCAGGATCTGGGATCGGCCTCGGGATTGCGCAGGCGCTGGCCGCCGCCGGGGTCAAGGTGATGCTGTGCGACATTGACGAGGCTGCGCTGGGCGCCGCGGTAGACGGCCTCGCGGCCACAAACGCCGATGTGGCGGGCGTGCGCGCCGATGTGTCGCTCAAGGACGAGCTGCGCGCGGCCGCTGACGAGACGATCGAACGCTTCGGCAAGGTCCATATCGTGGTCAACAACGCCGGGGTCGGCGGCGGCGGCGAATACGGCGAGTGGACCGACGCCAGCTGGGACTGGACCATCGGCGTGAACCTGATGAGTGTCGTCTGGGGGATCGAAATCTTCGGCCCCCTGATCGAGAGCCATGGCGAGGGCGGACATATCGTCTCCACCGCCAGCATTGCAGGCCTGATGGCCGCAGTCGGGCCGTCCTACAACGTCACCAAATACGGCGTGGTCGCCCTGTCCGAGGGTCTGCGCCCGCAGTTGGCGCTGCGCGGAATTGGCGTCTCGGTCCTGTGCCCGGGCTTCATCCGCACGCAGATCATGGATTCGCGCCGCGCGCTGCCTGACCGCTATGGCGAGATCGAGGAAATGAACGAGGAAGACGCAGCTTCCGAATTCGTCCAGGTCGCACGCGCCGCGATCGAGAACGGGATCGACCCGCGCTATGTCGGCGAACTGGTGCGCGAAGGCATCGAGGGCGACTGGCCCTATATCTTCACCGACACCGAGTTCGAGCCGGTGATCGCGGAGCGCTTCGCCAACATCACCGCCGGTTTCGACCGTATCCGCGACCGCACGCCCGAACGCTGAGGCGCTAGTCCGCCCCTGCCGGCGGGTAGGGCATGGCGGGCCCGTGATCCACGCTCAGGCTTTCGAGCAGGCGGAAGGCCCCTTCTTCGGGCATCCACTGCCAGGAATGGATATAGCGCCCGCCGCCGGTCATCTCCCAGCCGCCCTGTCCATCGTTCAGGGAGGCGCGCCATTCGTGGAAGGTGTGATGCCCCTCCTCCAGCACGCCCCAATCGCCGAGGCGCTGGATACGGCGTGAGCCGGGGACGAGCAGGCGGCGGTTCTTGTAGCCTTCTGCGTCCCCGCCGGGCGCGCGCCTGGCGCATTGCTCGCGCGACTGATCGACCATTTGCGCGCCGCTCGAGGCCGGCATGCCGACGAGGTCGTGCAGCATGCGGAAGTCCGGATGAATGAGCTCGGCGACAGCGTCCGGGTCGCAGCCCTCGAAGAAGCCCCAGAACAGCTGCGCGTCGTTGCGCTCGATCTGTTCGCGCAGAGCATCGCCGCGCGGCATGGCGGGCGGCGTATCGGCGGCGGCCTGGGCGAATAGCAGCACGGAGGCGAGGGTGGTTAGCATCGGGCATCTCTCCATTGTGTATTACTTATACAATACACCGCGGCGGTGCGCACGCAAGGCGTTTCCCTTTGCCGGCAAGGGCAGTAGGCTCGCATTATGACCATTCGCACCCTTGCCGCGGCAATTGCCGCCCTCGCCCTTTCCGCCTGCACCGAAGACCCGCAGCCCCTGGCCCCGCGCGCCGAGACACCGCAGGAGGCGTTCTGGAGCGCGCTGTCGAGCCATTGCGGCAAGGCCTACGAGGGCGGCATCGCCAGCGAGGACGAGCGCGACGCCGACTGGATGGGCAAGCGCATGATCGCGCATTGGGCCGAATGCGAAGACGAGCGGATCGCCATCGCCTTTCACGTCGAAAATCCCGAGGAGGAAGGCGGCTGGGACCGCAGTCGCACCTGGATCCTCACGCGCGACATCTACGAGGACGGCAACGGTCCGATCACGCTCAAGCACGACCACCGCCACAGCGACGGCGAAGTGGACGCCGTGACCTTCTACGGCGGCACCACCGCGCCGGGGGACACGGGCAGCGCGGGCGGGCAGGATTTCCCGGTCGACGAAGAGAGCATCGCCCTCTTCACCCGCGAAGGCCTCGACGCATCGCTCACCAATGTGTGGCGCGTGGAGGTGGACGCAGCCGGTACGCCGGACGCAGGCTTTGTCTACCAGCTCACCCGCAAGAACGACCCGACGCGCCTGTTCCGTGTCGAGATGGACGCGACCGCGCCCGTAGCCGCGCCCCCGCCCGCCTGGGGCTGGTAGGCGCGCAGGAACGCAACAGCCAGGAAATCGCCATGGGCAAAGTCCTGAAGTTCGATCGCAAACGGCGTCGCAAAGCGGCTTCGCGAAGCAGCACGAACGGGTGGCAGAGCGCTTTTGTTGCCGTCCGCCCGTGGCTCTTCCTGATCGCACTGGCGACAGTCCTCGCCCTCTGGCGAGAACCGAACCTTGTGCGAACGCCCGATATCATGACCACCGAACCCGTCACCCTCGACGCACGCTGGACGCCCTGCGGTAGGGGTCGCGGCCACTACTGCGTTGTTGACGGCGACACGATCCGGATCGGATCCGAAAGGGTCCGGATACTCGGCCTCGACACTCCGGAAATCGAGGGCCGCTGCGATGGCGAGTCCGCTCTTGCCTTGAGAGCGAAGGAGCGGATGCTGCGCTGGCTGAACGCGGGCCGCGTCACCACGCGCACGCGCATCGATAGGCCGCGGGACCAGTACGGCCGCCAGCTGCGCGAAGTGTATCGGCACTTCCCCGACGGATCGCGCGAATACGCGGCCGATGTGCTTGTCGCCGATGGGCTCGCAAGGCCCTACAATGGCGGCAGCCGTGGAGGCTGGTGCTAGGCCGATTGGGGGTTCGTCTTTCTCTTGGGAGGGTGACGTGCGCGCTACACAGGTAGATCCGGCCATGGCCCACAGCCTGTACCGCAGGCTCGCAAAGCTTGCCGTATTCGTATGGAGTTTTGACTGCACCGTTGTGGGCCTGGAGGAACCGCAATATTTGCCCGGATAGTACAAGTTTCCATATTTACTTTCACGCGCCTCCATGGAAAAGGCACTTCGGACTTTTTAGGGGCGCAAATCAGTTATGGGTCGGCAATTCTTGGGCCGCGCGAGTACTCTCGCGCTTGCTTTGTGTGTGGCATCCTGCGGCGGTGGGGATAGCGGCGGCTCGCCGGCACCCCCGGTCCAGACAGCGACGCCGGTGCCCTCGCCCACACCAACGCCGTCGCCGACGCCCACCCCTACTCCAACGCCGACACCCACGCGCATCAGCGATATCGATGGTCTCCAGAATGTGCTGGTCATCATGATCGACGACTTGCGGACTGAAGTCGGCGCCTACGGTAGCCCGTGGGCCGTAACGCCGAATATCGATAGTCTGGCCAGCGAAGGTGTGCTGTTCGAAAACGCCTATGTACACTTTGCGGCCTGCACACCGTCGCGCATGTCGTTCCTGACCGGCAAGCGCCCGACGGTCGAGCAGATCGAGATGGGCGCTGCCTTCCAGGTCCACACGACGTTCCTCAATGGCGTGACCCTGCCGGACCTGTTCAAGGCGAACGAGTTCACGACCTCCTCCTTCGGCAAAGTCTACCACATCTGGCAGGACGATGCGGACGCATGGGACCGCGTGGGCGAGAACGAAGACTACAATTTCCTCGTAGCCAACGAGCTGCTGACCAGCGACGGGCAGCATAAGCATACGACCCTGCGATGGACCTCGGACACGCCCCTTCCTGACGAGGCGAATGTCGCGGCGGCGGTCGAGCATATGGGCAGTCTTGCCGAGAAGCCGGACAGGTTCTTCATGGCGGTTGGCATTCACCGTCCGCACCTGAACTGGATCGTTCCGGAGCAGGACTGGAACCTCTATTCCGCAGACCGGCTTCCGAAGCCGATCAATCCGGCAGGGCAGACCGGTGCGCCCCGTTTCGCGATGCCGGCCCAGAACGAGTTTATCAACCACTCCGAAATCAAGCAGTACGGCAACAACCTGCCCGAGAGCGTGGCCACGACCCTGCGCTGGGGCTACATGGCGTCGGTCTCCTTCGCAGATCGCCAGGTAGGCGAGCTGCTGAAAGGGCTGGAAGAAGCCGGCCTTGCGCACAACACCATGGTGGTCCTGTGGAGCGACCATGGCTACCGGCTTGGCGACAACGGTGTGTGGGGCAAATGGTCGAACCACACGCTCGACACGCGTGTGCCGCTGATCATCCGCTCCCCGAGCCTGGCCGAGGCCGGCGGGCGCCGCGAGCGCGCCATCGTTGAGACGGTCGATATCTTCCCCACGATTGCCGAGATGATGGGCCTTTCCGCGCCCGATACGGTGGAGGGCTTGTCCTTCCTCCCCGTCCTCGACACGCCAGGCACGGATTGGAAGCGCGCCTCCTTCTCCTTCACGGTCCGCGGGGCGAAGCCCTTCACGACCGTCGGGGAATCGCTGAACATGGGCCGCTATCGCTACACGGTATGGACCGACCGGCGGACCGGAGCGGTCAAGGCCCGCGAGCTGTACGACAAGACGATTGATCCGGACGAAAGCGTCAATCGCGCCGCCAGTCCCGAATATGCCGAAGTTGTCGGCTGGGCGGAATCGCTGCGGGCGCGCGGCTGGCGCGGGATCCAGAACGACGTGAAGGCGCGCAACTAGGGCGCGCCTTCCGCTGCCATTCCGGCCAGGCGCCGCGCCGATCAGGGCGCGGCGCGTGGTGTGGACTGCTTATTCGCCGGGTTCGAGGCCTTCGTCTTCTTCGACGACGATCGGATCGACCATGGTGGTGTCGTCCGTCGGCTCCGATTTCAGCAGTTCGTCGATCGATTCCTCGCCCGGTTCGTTGATGTCGATCGGCTGGTTGATCCGCTCTTCCTGCGTGGTGATCGCGGAGTCCGGGATCGTCTCAAGGCTCTCGTCGCCATCGGGGTTGAGGAACATGATGACGGCGACAACCGCGAGCAGCGCGATGACGCCGACCCACAGCCAGCGGGTCGTCGGATTGGGGTTGGGGACCGGATCGGTCATGGGGGGCTTCTCCTGTTTGCTTTGCCCTATCAATGGATTGGGCGTGCAGGATGTTCCGTAGCCCCCCGGCACGGCGCGCGCTCGCCGCGTGCGCTCAGGCCTCGGCGCGGGCCGCTTTGACGATGGCGGTGATCGTATCGAGCAGGGCGAGGCGCTGCTTCTTGAGCGCTTCGACGCGCGCATCGCTCGCCGCCTCGGTTTCCGCCTCGATCCGGTGCACCTCGCGGTTCAATGCGTGGTACTCCTCCGCCAGCCGCGCGTAATGCGCATCCTCGCGCTTCAATCGCGTCAGCAGATCCCGGTCGCGCTTGAAGATCTCGGTGAGTTCGTTGGGGGTGTGCTGCGACATCGGGGGTGCATCCTTCTCTTGCGTGGTCTGTGAGAAGCGATGCTAGCGATCGGGCGCGGAGCGTCGTTGCGGTGGATCAAAGTTGGTTGGTCAACAGGCTTTGGCGGCAATTTCCAATCTTTCTCTTAGCCATGCGCCAAGCTGAAACTCACATCGCCTTCAGAGAGGAGAGAGTTGATGGCAGCTTGTCCAGAATGCGACCATGCGAAGACGCGCGCGCTAGATCCGCAGTTTGCGGAATTCGACTGCGGCGAGTTTCCCGATATGCGCGAGGAATCGCCGGCTGGCGCGCATCGGTGCTGGTCCAAGACCGTCGAGGTCTGTCAACCGATGCCGGAGAACGCCCGCATCATGCTGTCGATCCGCCTGATGGACTGCGATACGGTAGCGACGTCCAACCTGCGCTATGAAATCACCGCGCACGATATCGGCAAGGAAAGCTTCAAGATTAGGCTTATGACGTGGGACAACACGAGGCTGAACAAGGTCCGCGTTGCTTGGGCCATCGTCTAGATGCGGAAACCAACGAGCGTCTCGACTCTCGACAAACTTGGGCGTGTCCGGCTGTCGAAGCATTTCTTCATGCGCGACATGCTGCATTCGGAGATAGCGCAGTTTCACGGGCTGATGAATGCGCCCGAAGATCCAGACCTTGCCATCGAGATCGGCACGCGATTGTGTGAGAATTTGCTCGAACCGATACAGGAGCGCTGGGGTCGCATCACCATCCGCAGTGCCTATCGCTCGCCCGAGGTCAATGCGCTCGGCAACCGGCTGCAGGCCGAAGGCAAGGCGGGCTACAATTGCGCTTCGAACGAAGCCAACGCTGCGGGGCATATCTGGGATAGGCTCGACGCGAACGGGCACAAGGGCGCGACCGCTTGCATCGTCATTCCCGATTTCTGGGATGCCCACCAAGCGGAAGGCGACTGGCAAATCCTCGCCCGCTGGATCGACGCGAACCTCGATTACGGCTCACTCTATTTCTTCCCGACCCTATGGGCAGTCAATGTGCAGTGGCACGAAAAGTCGGAGCGGCGGGTGGATAGCTACGCGGTGCCGAAGGGACGGTGGAGCGCAAAATCTTGAGAACCAGAATTCTCTCTGTTGCAAATCTCTTTGAAAGCAGATCTCGCTAGCCCGATGGAAGATTTGGAAAAACGTTTCGCGCTTTCACCATTGATTGATGCCGAAATCGATGTCGGTGGACTGGGCTTGGTAGCATTACATCCAGAAGTTGATCACGACCTGCGATTGAAGGTCACAGCGGCGGTGATAGCTCACCATCAAGGCTATTCATCGGCCGACTACGTATACAAACGCCACCTTTCAGGAGTGGCAGTTCACAAATCGCGCGATCAAGTCATTCGAGAAGCGGTTGTTGATTATTCTACTGCTTTCGACAAATTTTACCGATCATTTCCGCCGCGAGATAGTGAGAGGATCGGTGTATTCGCCTTCGACTTGGCATTTGTTCGGAGTCATGAATCGATCAAACTACTATTAAGCACTGCCAGACAAGGTTTTTTGATCGAGCCGTGCCTCATTGCGAGATCGCTAATCGAGCAATTCGCATATGCAGTGGCCGTCTGTTCATCGGATGAAGACGATGTCGTGTTTAAGACAATGCCTCAGCGGTCAATAAGTAAGCTGAAAGAAGTTCAGGCCAGCGCGGGGAAAGCCTATGGCCTGCTTTCCGAACTGTCCCATTACAATCCTAATCTTCATTTCAGCTTCATCGGCGAGGAGGACGGCTCACAGGTATTGCAGAGATGCTACAGCTTCAAATTGATATCACTTGGATGGGTTTTCTATATTCTCGACCTTCAATTCCGAGTATTCCGACACTGCTATCATCAGCATCCGAGCTTCGGCTTAGTCGAGGCTCTAGAGGGGCGAGCCGCCGCAGACTTCGATGAGTTTTTCGACGGCGCCCCTGCCGAAGTAAATGCCTTTATCAGGGAGTTATTCTAGCCGGCCATCTACTCCGCCGCCTGCGTCTCCGCTTCCTCGAACAGGCCGGGGCCGTCGTCTTCGGCCTCTTCCTCGTTGGCGGCCTTGGCCTTGTTGCGCTTGTCGAAGCTCGACCAGACGGTGTTCCAATCGCCCTTGGTCGCGCCCTTCGAATATTCGGTCGCGCGGGTTTCGAAGAAGTTGGCGTGCTCCACGCCGTTCAGCAGCGGGGCGAGCCAGGGCAGCGGGTGGTCGTCGATCATGTAGATCGGCGAAAGGCCCAGCTGGCCCAGGCGCCAGTCGGCGATGTAGCGGATGTACTTCTTGATTTCCTTCGCGGTCATGCCGCTGACCGGGCCCATTTCGAAGGCGAGGTCGATGAAGTTGTCTTCCAGCCGCACCGACTTCTGGCAGATGTCGATGATGTCTTCCTTGACCGCCTTGGTCAGGCAGTCACGCTCGCGCACGAACTCGTGGAACATGCGGATGATGCCTTCGCAGTGCAGCGATTCGTCGCGCACCGACCAGCTGACGATCTGGCCCATGCCCTTCATCTTGTTGAAGCGCGGGAAGTTCATCAGCATGGCGAAGCTGGCGAACAGCTGCATGCCTTCGGTGAACGCGCCGAACATGGCGAGCGTGCGGGCGATGTCCTCGTCGTTGTCGACGCCGAACTGCTGCATGTAATTGTGCTTGTCGGCCATTTCCTCGTACTCGAGGAAGGCGGAGTATTCGCTTTCCGGCATGCCGATGGTGTCGAGCAGGTGCGAATAGGCGGCGATGTGCACCGTCTCCATGTTGGAGAAGGCGGTCAGCATCATCTTGACCTCGGTCGGCTTGAACACGCGGCCGTATTTGTCGTGGTAGCAATCCTGCACTTCGACGTCCGCCTGGGTGAAGAAGCGGAAGATCTGGGTGAGCAGGTTGCGCTCGTGCTCGGTGAGCTTCTGCGCCCAGTCGCGGCAGTCCTCACCCAGCGGAACTTCCTCCGGCATCCAGTGGATCTGCTGCTGGCGTTTCCAGAACTCGTAGGCCCAGGGGTACTCGAAGGGCTTGTAGGTCTTGCGGGCTTCGAGCAACGACATCTTGTGGATCTCCGGTTTTTCGCGTGGACGACTCATATAGTGAATCAGAGTGCGGATTCGAAGGCAAGCGGGAATGATTCGGCGGGGATAAGATGGGATAAATTTTTTATCCCGGCGCCCTACCGCTGCGCTGCTTTAGGGCGTGGCGCGCCCTACGGCCTTGCGTGCGCGACGAGCTGCGGAACGCGCAGGCAGCCCCTCTCGTTGGTTGGGTAAAGGAGATTGACCCATGGGTGAATACGCCCCCGACGACCAACGCGACGTCCATACGGCCAAGAACGCCGACTGGCGCGAGGCCGAAGAAAACAGCGACAGCAGCGACACGCAGGCCGAAGCCCAGATGGGCTATGGCAACGCGCGCGATGCGGAGGGCAGCAGCGAGCAGGACGAAACGCTCGCCGACCTGTCCGATGACGCCGCGCCGCATGTCCGCGCCCGCGCCGATGCGGCAAGGCCGCTCGGCGGCGTCTGACGCGCACACCAGTTTCGGGGATAGCGACATCGTTCGGTTTTCCCCTTTTTGCGGGCGATGTCCGCATACCCCGGCGCCCTGCTCTTCCCTCGAAGGGTGGGGCGTCTTCTTTGTGCCCTACCGCTTCGCTGCTTGAGGGCTGGTATGATTCTACGCCCTACCGCTGCGCTGCTTGAGGCCGGGGATCCTACGCTCGTCGGCTGGGGCTGGACCTTGGGCGCACCGCGCCTATCGTCCCCAGCATGGCAGAGGCCCCTTCATCCAGCCCGCTTGCCCGCGGACCAGGGCAGATCTGGGGCGCGCGGTCACAGCGGCAGGCGGCGCACGGGGTCGATTTCGCCATTTACGACGCGATCGACATCGAGATCGAGCCGCATTGCCATGAGGACCGGCACCTCATCTTCGTGATGGGCGGCCATTACATCACCAGCGCCGAAGGCGCGCCGCCCGTCAGCGCGACGCCCATGCTGGTCGACAACCCGGCGGGCACCAGCCACCGCGACCGGTTCCTGGGTTCGAAAGGGCGTTTCCTGGCGATCACCATCGATCCGGCGCTGTCATGGGAAGGCCCGGCGACCGCCCGCCGCGACCGGGCAGCCATCGCGCGCATGACGTCGCTTATCGAAGACCTCGAGTTTGCGAGCCCGACGCTTGCAGTCGAGGAGCTTGCCATCGAGCTGCTCCAGCGCGAGTCGGTTCCCGAAAGCCGCGCCACCCCGGCCTGGCTCTCGCGCAGCTGGGAGCTGGTGATGGAAGAGGACATCGCCGCCATCGACCTTGAGCGGGTGGCTACGGAGGCCGGCATCCATCCGGTGCATGTCGCGCGCAGCTTTCGCGCGCTGTGCGGGCGCACCGCCGGCCAGCTCCTGCGGGACCGCCAGTTCGAGGAGGCTTGCCGCCAGCTTGCGCTGACCGACAGCCCGCAAGTCGACATCGCGCTCGACCTCGGCTTTTGCGACCAGGCGCATTTCGCGAATTTCTTTCGCCGCCGCGCAGGCATGGCGCCGGGCGCCTATCGCAAGCTGCGGCGCAATGTTTGAAATCTACAAGATTGCGGGGAAGGTCATGGCAAAGGGGGGCAAATCCTTTTCCCGGAGTATCCCATGCCCGCCCTCAATCGTCTCCTCGCCTTCGCCCTTCCCTGCCTCATGGCCGCCTCTGCACAGGCGCAGGGCGTGATCGACCTCGACACCCTTCCCGTCACCGGTCCCGATGCCGAGTATGCTGGCGTCACCAGCGTGCTGGTGATGCAGGACGGCGAAATCGTCGCCGAACGCTATTTCGAAGGCGATGCGGACACGCTGCGCAACACGCGTTCCGCGACCAAGACGGTGACCGGCATGTTGGCCGGCATTGCCGTGGGCGACGGCACGCTGGCGCGCGACAGCCGCGTGCCCTCCTTCTTCCCCGACCACACAGTCGCCAACCCCGACCCGCGCAAGGAAGCGGTCACCATCCTCGACCTCGCCACGATGAGTTCGATCGCCGAATGCGACGACATGAACATGTTCTCGCGCGGGCATGAGGAGCGGATGTACCTGATCGAGGACTGGCCGGGCTTCTATCTCGACCTCCCGGTAAAGGGTTTTCCCGCCTGGGCAACGCGGCCCGAGGACAGCCCCTATGGCCGCGCCTTCTCCTATTGCACGGCGGGCGTCACGACGCTTGGCGCCGTGGTCGAGAACGCGAGCGGCACGCCGCTGGAAGATTTCGCGCGTGATCGCCTCTTCGCCCCGCTCGGCATCACCAACGCCAAATGGCAGTTCTCGCCGCTGGGCCTCGCCCAGGGCGGTGGCGGTCTGGAGCTGTCGACGCGCGCGCTGGGCAAGCTCGGCCAGTTGCTGCTCGATGGCGGAGCCTATCGCGGCCAGCGGATCCTCCCTGCCGACTGGGCCAAGGAGACGCTCAGCCCCCAGGCCGATGTGCCCGGGCGCGAGGGCACGGAATACGGCTATCTCGTCTGGCTTCAGGAAGCGGAGGCAAACGGTCGCCGCGTGGTCACCCGGTCCATGGCGGGCAATGGCGGCAACAAGGTCATAATCGAGCCCGAGACGCGTTCCGTGACGGTCATCACGACCCGCAATTTCGGCCAGCGCGACGCGCACGCCAAGAGCGACCGGCTTTACGCCGAAGCCATCCTGCCAACCCTTCTGGAGCGCGCCCCACGCTAGCTCGGACGGCGGTTCGGCGGCCCGTTCGCGGGGCCGTGCCTCAGCCGCGACGAAGCGTGGACCCACTTCTCATACCGCCCGTTGGTAAGGTGTAAGCAACGCAAAACAAAAGGGTTTTACATGTTTGAGAAGCTCCGCATCAAGGAACATATGGAAGTCGCCAACTCGGAAGGCCTGCACGTCGGCACCGTCGACGCGGTGCAGGACGACGCGATCAAGCTGACCAAGTCGGACAGCGCGGACGACATGCACCACTTCCTCTCGCTCGAAGACGTCGAGAAGATCGATGATAACCGCATCTACCTGAAGGAAGGCGCACGCATTCCTGAAGGTCTCGGCAACAAGGCCGTCATGGAAGACGCCTAACCGATACGCACACGCGATCCCCTAGCGGATCGACAAGGCCCCGCCCCGGTTCCCCCCGCGGCGGGGCTTTTGCTGCCTGCCCTTGCGGAATTGGCGCATTCCATTGCGTCGGCGCGGTATTCTTGTAAGGAGCGTGTCACAAATGGATCGGGCGCAAGACTTCGACCTCGCCACCGCCGCGCACGCCGCGCTGGTAGGACGCACTCCCCCCTCGCAGTGGGATGAGCGTTTGCGCGCCGCCGGTCTCGAACAGATGCACGCCGCGCATTCGCGCGAGGCAGACTTCCTCCTGAAACTCGGCATGGTCATCGCGGTGTTGTCGCTGCTGATCGACTGGATCGCGATTCCGCAGCATTTGGCGGAGGTCGCCCTGATCCGGCTTCTCGGCGTCATCCCGCTTTCGCTGGTGGCGCTGGCCTTGCCCACGCGGTTGCTGGGCTTGAAGAAGCTGCTGATGGCGGTCTCGATGACCGCTTTTGCCTGTAGCCTCGCCTATGCCAGCCAGTTCGCGCCCGCGCCCTCCAACGCATTGCTCGCGCTCGGCGTCATCACGCTCCTTGCGCTCGGCCTGCCGGTCCTGCCGTTCCGCC
Source organism: Qipengyuania flava (assembly GCF_019448255.1). NCBI lineage: Bacteria > Pseudomonadati > Pseudomonadota > Alphaproteobacteria > Sphingomonadales > Erythrobacteraceae > Qipengyuania > Qipengyuania flava. Next base: position 428,681 of record NZ_CP080410.1, on the reverse strand, counting down.
GCTTCGAGGTCGTGAGCTTCGTGATCTTCTATCTCGCCGCCGTCGGGGCCTGTGTGTGGGTGTTCGAGAACGAGGTCGCGCGCGCGGAGGCGTTTTTCCCGATCGCCATCCTGGCGACTGCGGCAGCGGGCGTTCTGTCGCACCGGGTCCACTGGCTGGAGCGGCGCGATATCCTTCTCACGCTGGAAGCCGATTATCGCGCTGCCGCGCTGGAAGACAGCAACGAACAGCTCACCGCCCTGTCCTTGGAGGACCCGCTGACAGGCCTTGCCAACCGGCGGCATGCCGAGACGGTGTTCGACGCGCACTATGCTCTTCCATCCGCGCCGGGACAGGCGCGGGCTGCCTTGCTGATGCTCGATCTCGACCGGTTCAAAGCGTTCAACGACCGCTTCGGCCACCAGACGGGCGATGCCTGCCTGCGCGCCGTTGCGGAAGCCATGCGCCACACCGCCAGCCGCCACGGGGGGCTTGCCGCGCGTTTCGGTGGCGAGGAATTCGTAATCCTGCTGCGCGCTGACGACGATGCACAGGCCCTGGCGATTGCCGAGGACCTGCGCGTCGCCATCGAGCGGATCGAGATTGCCCACGACGCGGCCGGCACTACCGCGACATGCACGACCAGCATCGGGGTAGCGGTCCAGGATTCGGCGGATGCGCCGACCCTCAAGGCCATGCTGGCCTGGGCCGACGCGGCGCTCTATCGCGCCAAGGCGGAAGGGCGGAACCGCTGCGTGGCGGCGGGCTAGCGCTTCAGCGCGCTCGATAATTTTCGCCGCAGCCACACCCCGGTCGCGACCGGGACGATTGCGACATATAGCAAGAAGAGCCAGCCTTCCGGCCCTGCCGCCAGCGCACAGATCACCATCTCCCCGACCTCGCCGCGCCAGGATGCGCGCATATCGAGACAGCCGACATCGACCAGCAAGGTCTGTGCGACGATCCCCACACCGGCCAGCCATGCAATCAGCACCGCTATGGCCACCAAAAGCTCGAGGCCGCCGACCCTGATGGTCGGCGGCCTCGGCTTTTTGGAACTGGGTTTGGCGGGCGTCACTGGCAGGCGAGGCATTCCTCGTAGTCGGTCTGCTCGGCGGCCAGCTCGTACTTGGCCGCATCGGCGGTGTTGTCCGCTTCCACGCCGCCGGCAAAGCCTGCGCGCTGCACCGACTTCGAGCGGAGGTAGTAGAGCGACTTGATGCCCTTCTCCCACGCCTGGAAGTGCAGCATCATGAGGTCCCACTTGTCGACATCGGCCGGGATGAACAGGTTCAGCGACTGGGCCTGGTCGATATAGGGCGCGCGGTCGGCGGCGAATTCGAGCAGCCAGCGCTGGTCGATTTCGAAGCTGGTCTTGAACGCGGCCTTTTCTTCCGGCGTCAGGAAATCGAGGTGCTGGACGCTGCCGCCCTTTTCCAGGATCGAGTTCCAGACATTGGTCGAGTTCTTGCTCTTCTTGTCGAGGATCTTCTCAAGATAGGGATTCTTGACGATGAAGCTGCCCGACAGCGTCTTGTGCGTGTAGATGTTCGCTGGGATCGGCTCGATGCAGGCGCTGGTGCCGCCGCAGATGATGCTGATCGACGCGGTCGGCGCGATCGCCATCTTGCAGCTGAAGCGCTCCATCGCGCCCATTTCTTCGGCATCCGGGCAGGCACCGCGTTCCTGGGCGAGCACCAGCGAGGCTTCCTCGGCCTTGCCGCTGATGTGCTTGAACATCTTCAGGTTCCAGACCTTCGCCATCGGGCTTTCGAAGCCGATGCCCTTCATCTGGAGGAAGGAGTGGAAGCCCATCACACCCATGCCGACGCTGCGTTCGCGCATGGCGGAATACTTCGCACGAGCCATCTCGTCGGGCGCGCGGTCGATATAGTCCTGCAGGACGTTGTCGAGGAAGCGCATGACGTCCTCGATGAACTGCTTCTCGCCGTTCCACTCGTCCCACTTTTCGAGGTTGAGCGAGGACAGGCAGCACACCGCCGTACGGTCGTTGCCGAGGTGGTCGATGCCCGTCGGCAGGGTGATTTCCGCGCACAGGTTCGAGGTCGAGACCTTGAGGCCCAGTTCGCGGTGATGCTTGGGCATCATGCGGTTCACCGTGTCGGAGAACACGATGTAGGGCTCGCCCGTGGCAAGGCGGGTTTCAACGAGCTTCTGGAACAGCGAACGCGCGTCCACGGTCTTGCGGACCGAGCCGTCCTTCGGGCTGACGAGATCGAATTCCTCACCGGCGCGCACCGCTTCCATGAAAGCGTCGGTGACCAGCACGCCGTGGTGCAGGTTCAGCGCCTTGCGGTTGAAGTCGCCCGAAGGCTTACGGATCTCGAGGAACTCTTCGATTTCCGGGTGGGTGATGTCGATGTAGCAGGCCGCCGAACCGCGGCGCAGCGAACCCTGGCTGATGGCCAGCGTCAGGCTGTCCATCACGCGCACGAAGGGAATGATGCCGCTGGTCTTGCCGTTGAGGCCGACCGGCTCGCCGATGCCGCGAACATTGCCCCAATAGGTGCCGATGCCGCCGCCCTTGGAGGCGAGCCAGACGTTCTCGTTCCAGGTGTTGACGATGCCGTCGAGGCTGTCGGACACCGAGTTGAGGTAGCACGAGATCGGCAGGCCGCGCGTCGTGCCGCCGTTCGACAGCACCGGCGTTGCCGGCATGAACCACAGGTTCGAAATGTAGTCGTAGAGACGCTGCGCGTGCTCCTGGTCGTCGGCGAAGTAATCGGCGACGCGCGCGAACAGGTCCTGATACTTCTCGCCCGGAAGCAGGTAGCGGTCTTCCAGCGTTTCCTTGCCGAATTCGGTCAGCAGCGCGTCGCGGCTCTCGTCGATCTTCACGTCGAACCGGCGATCAAGCACCTTCTTGCTGTCATCGCCCGACGCCTTGGCAGCCGCAGCCACAGCCCCTGCAAGCGCTTCGCCAGCCGCTTCCTGGACCAGTTCGTCGCTGCCCTTGTCGGTCGTGTCCATGGAAACCGCTTTCTTCTTGGTGGTGGGTTCCTCGACGGTGTCCTGCGTATCCAGATCCAGTGCCATCGCCGTGTCGTCCCCGCTCTTGAAATCCATCGTGTGCCCCGCCGTCCTGTTTGCCGCGTTCGCCCGCTTGGAAAGGGCCCGCGTTCCGCTTGTGTTCGAGTCGGCGAGAACGCTCTCCCGCCTAGCAATTTTGTGTGCGCCCGGGGTGAAAACTTATCCCCTTTTTCCCCACAGGCCCGGCGTCAAAACGCCTCGCCCCCTATATGGGGAGTGAGGCGGCAATCGCTAGGTCTTGTGGGTACCCCCGGTAGCCCGACCACTAGATACTGAATCAGGCGGGACTCGCACGCAAGAGGGTGAAGGAAGTTTTAATGCGCCAAACCGCCCGGATCGCGGGGTGTCCTATGTTGCTGCAACGCAGCGACGCGTGGACAATCCTTGGGTTTGCGGCTGCGCAAGACACAAAATGAATCCGTGAAAAAAATTTTGCGGGCAAAAACGATCGACGCAGCTTGTGAATCATCCGAATCCGCGCACGCAATATTCGAATCCGGGCAAGCAGGTCCGGGCTGCGGAGGAAGCGAGAATGGTGAACCGGATCGTCGACATCGCAGCGCGCTGTCGCACGCCGTTCGCTGTGGTCGCGGGCATGTGGTTCTGGACCGGCTGCGCGGTCTATGCAGGCTTCCTCGACCCGCCCGAGATCCCTCAATGGGTGAAGGACGGCTATTTCTGGAGCTCGGTTGCCGCCAACGCCGCCTGGTGGGGTTATCTCAACCCCAAGGTAATCGAGCGACGCAAGCAGCTCGGCGAACTTCCCCCAGACTAGGAGGCGCTGGCCTTGGCGTGCTGGGCGATGGCTCCGGCCACCTCGTCGACCAGCTCGAGCGGGAGGTCGTGCCCCCAGCCAGGGATGGTCTTGAGCTGCGCGCCGGGAATGCTCGCCGCCGTATCGCGGCCGCCTTCGCAAGGCACCAGCGGGTCGTCCTCGCCATGCAGCACCAGCGTGGGCACCGCGATGTCCTTAAGCATCGGACGGCGATCGCCATCGGCGACGATCGCCGAAAGGTGCCGCGTCGGCCCCTGCGGGTAGACGCTGCGCTGCACGCTGGCGCGGGTGCGTTCGCGCAGCCGGTTTTCCTCGGTAGGATAGCCGGGCGAGCCGATCGTGCGGGCAAGCATCATGCCGTGTTCCACCAGCACGTCTTCCTCCATGCTCTTGGGCCGCGTGATCAGTGCCTTCATCGCTTCGGGTTTGGCGGGCGGGAGCTTGGGGTTGCCGGTGGTCGAAAAGATCGAGGTCAGCGACAGCGTCTTGTGCGCATGACGCGAGGCGAAGTGCTGCGCGATCATGCCGCCCATGCTGGCGCCCACGATATGCGCCTTCTCGATACCCAGCGCATCGAGCAGTCCGGCACCGTCATCGGCCATATCGCCCAGCGTGTAGGGCACCTTGGGGGTCAGCCCGATCTTCGACAGAAGGGTCATCTTGATGATGCCCGGCGCCTTCACGCCGTCGAACTTGTGGCTCAGCCCGATATCGCGGTTGTCGTAGCGGATCACCCGAAAACCGTGCCCGGCCAGCTCCTCGACCAGCTCGTCCGGCCACAAGGTCAATTGCGCGCCGAAGCCCATGATCAGCAGCATGGGCGGATGCGAAGGATCGCCGTGCTCTTCGTAGTGCAGCTCGATCCCGTTCGCGGTAGCCTTGGGCATTGGGTACTCCCCCTTGTCTTGTCTGTCTTTCTGTTGACACGAATTCACCGGAATCGCGCGGCATTGTCCATGGCTAATGCCGTCCGGGCGGCGATCATGGTTAGGATCGCCTTAACGCAGGGCCAATTCTGTCGGTCGTATACAAGCGCGGCCCGGCGCTCCGAGTCATCCTGCAGGGCGAGCAGGGACCGGCAATGACAGGATTCGCCCCATGACCGAGCGCAGGCGCGAGCAGCGCCGTACCACGCAGGACACCGTCCGGGTGAACATTGCCGGCACGGGCCTGCGCTGCCTGATGCGCAACCTCTCGCCCTCGGGCTGCATGATCGAATGCCGCGACCTGGTGGCCGATGTCGGCGCACCGGTCGAGCTGGTGCTGCTTCCCGGCCAGGTCATCACCGGCGAAGTCGCCTGGCAGCTTGGCGAGAGCATCGGCGTCTTCTTCCTTGAACCGATCGCGCCGTCCATCGTGCGCCATTTCGCGCTCGACGATTGGGCGCTGCGCGGCGACTGGGCGGCCGGCAATTGGGATAGCTCCGGCGCCTGAGCCGCGCCTAGCACACACGCACTAGCACGCCCGGCCGATGGGGCGAGGCAGCCCTTTTTCGTAGTCCTGACCCGTCACGAATTCGACGGGAGCAGGACCGATGACAGACCGCAGCGAGCTCGATTGCCCCAGCGCTTCGCACAGCCATGCCGAGGCAAAGCTGCTGGGCGTGGTCCTCGATGAGGGAGGCGAAGCGCGCGTCTCCTATCTCGAAAAAGCGGCGGACGTGCCGGAGGATTTCGACGCCGAAGCGCTGGGCGTCGACCCCGGCCATGCGCTGCGTTTTTCCGCTCCCTGCCACAACAAGGGCTGCGGCCAGTGGAAGGACGGCGGCTGCGGCCTCGGCAAGGAAATCCTCAAGCGGCTCTCGCCCGTCGTCGATGTCGCGCCCGCCTGCACCTTGCGCTCGACTTGCCGCTGGTTCGCCGAGAACGGCGTCGCAAGCTGCCTGCGCTGCCCGCAGGTGACGACACGCCGCCACAAGAGCGAGGCCGTGTCGCGGCATGTCCATTCGGTTCCGTCCCCTGCCGCCCCGGCCGGCGGGGAAACGGTTTCGCCTTGATGCCCGGGACCGTTTGAAAGGACACGAAACCATGACCATCAAGACCAAGGCGGGGCGTCTCGGCGCAGCCGATCTTTCCGCCGCCATCCAGCAGGCTGCCGACGAAGCCAAGGCCCGCATCCAGACGATCGAAGACCCCGCGCTCGACGCGGTGGCCGGCGGCATCGACATCGTAACCACGATCGGCGGTGACGATAGCGACGATGGCGACGACTGGATGACCGACGGCGCGGTCATGCCCGACCCCTTCCCGACTCCCGACATCCTGAAGTTCTGATTTCAGAGCTCGGGATCGGGGACCGGCCGCAGCGATCGCAGCGCTGCGGCCGGTCTTCCGCGTATCAGGGCACGAGCACCGTATCCTGCGGATCGGGATCGGTTTCGGGATAGTCCATGATGAAGTGGAGGCCCCGGCTCTCGTGGCGCTTGAGCGCGCTTTTCACGATCAGCCCCGCGCAATCGAGAAGGTTGCGCAGTTCGATGAGGTCGGTGGTGACGCGGAAGCTGCCGTAATAGTCGGCGACCTCCTGGCGCAGCATCTCGATGCGGTTGCCCGCGCGCTCCAGCCGCTTGGTGGTGCGCACGATACCAACGTAGTTCCACATGAAGCGGCGGATCTCGGTCCAGTTCTGCTTGATGACCACTTCTTCATCCGAATCGGTCACGCGGCTTTCATCCCACGGCAGGATTTCGGGCGGGTCGTCGAGCTTGTCCCAGCATTCGAGGATGTCCTTGGCAGCCGCCTCGCCGAAGACGAAGCATTCAAGCAGGCTGTTGGACGCCAGGCGGTTCGCGCCGTGGAGGCCGCTCTCGGTGCATTCGCCCGCCGCCCACAGGCCCGGCAGGTCGGTCTTTGCATCCAGCCCGATCTTGACGCCCCCGCAGGTGTAGTGCTGCGCCGGCACCACGGGAATCGGCCCCTTGGTCATGTCGATGCCGAGGCCCATCAGCTTTTCGTGGATCGTGGGGAAATGCTCCATCACGAACTCGGGCGGCTGGTGGCTGATGTCGAGATGGACATAGTCGAGGCCGTAGCGCTTGATCTGGTCATCGTTCGCCCGCGCCACGATATCGCGCGGAGCGAGCTCCATGCGTTCCGGGTCGTAATTCTCCATGTAGCGCTCGCCCGTGACGGGGTTGAACAGGCGCCCGCCCTCGCCGCGCACGGCTTCGGTGATGAGGAAGTTCTTGACCTCGAGATGGTAGAGGCAGGTCGGGTGGAACTGCATCATCTCCATATTGGAGACGCGCGCGCCGGCCCGCCAGGCCATCGCGATCCCGTCGCCGGTCGCGCCGCGCGGCGAGGTGCTGAAGAGGTAGACGCGCCCCGCACCGCCCGCCGCCAGCACGGTGGCCCGCGCCAGGTGGGTGACGACCTTGCCGCTTTCCTCGTCGAGCGCATAGGCGCCCCAGACCCGGCCCGATCCCGAATATTCGACTTGGTTTCGCCCGGTGACGAGGTCGATGCAGCTCTGCCCCGGCAGCAGGGTGATGTTGGGGTTCTCTTCCGCCGCCTTCAATAGCGCAGCCTGAACCGCCCAACCGGTCGCATCGTTCACATGGACAATGCGGCGGTGCGAATGCCCGCCCTCGCGGGTAAGGTGGAGGTCGCCCTCGTCGCGGTTGAAAGGAACGCCCAGTTCGCACAGCCGGTCGATCGAGGCCGGGGCGCGTTCGATGACGAATTCCACAGTCTCCAGATCGTTCAGCCCCGCGCCCGCTACCATGGTGTCGCGGATATGGTTCTCGAAGGTGTCGCCGGCATCCAGCACCGCGGCGATCCCGCCCTGCGCCCAGGCGGTCGATCCACTGTCGAGCCGGCCCTTGGCCAGGACCAGCACCTTCTTGGTTTCCGCAAGCGCCAGCGCAGCGGTAAGGCCGGCAGCGCCCGATCCGATCACAAGAACGTCGTGGGGAGTGTCTGTCATGCGCGCGTCATGCCGATGCAAACGGCACGCGGCAAGAAAGGAACGCCTCGGCGCAGCGCTGTTAAGGTTCTTCCCTCAACGCATTAGCGGCCGGATTAGCAGGGGACCTTTGTAAGCGGGGGCGCAATGAGGGTCGCAAAAAATGGGACTGGGACGCATTGCCTGCGCATTCGGCAGGCACCGGGTTGATCGCGAGAACGTAAAACGCGCAGGCGGCATGCAGGTGGGCCGCTGCCGCAGCTGCCGTGCACCGATGGAAGAGGTGGAGCCCCACTTGTGGGCGGTGCAGCAGGTGCATGACGCCGGGCTGGGGCCACGGGCGATTAGGTGATTTTGATGGGTGCGTGAAGCGCATCCGCGCTTCCCTTAACTGTTCCGTCCCTCTCCCCCACCCGACCACCCATTCAGGATAATTCTGTGGGTGGCCGGGTGGGGGAGAGGGACGGGACAGCCGCAAGCTATCGACGGATGTCGATAGCGCACTCAACCAAAACTCAGCCGCGGGATGCAACAGCCGCAAGGGCCGGACGAAGGTCCGGTCCGCACCCTTCAAAACAACCCTACCCCGCGCCGGTCAGCTGGACGAACACGTCTTCCAGGTCCGCTTCGCGCGTGGTCACGTCCTCGATGGCGTAGCCGTGGCTCTGGACTATCGCGAGCACCTGGCCTGCGCTTGCCTTGTCGCGGTCGTAAGTGATCTCGAGCTTGCGGGGTTCGAGCACCTCGGCCTTGGTGAAGGCCTCTTCCATGATCGGTCCGCCAAGGTCCTTGTCGACCGTGACCGAGACCACCTTCTCGCGCGCCATGCCGACGAGTTCGCGGGTGGGCTTTTCGGCAATCAGCTCGCCGTGGTTGATGATCGCAATGCGGTCGCACAGCTGCTCGGCTTCCTCGAGATAATGCGTGGTGAGCACCACGGTCACGCCTTCGCGGTTGAGCTCGGTGACGAGCTCCCACAGCTGGCGGCGCAGCTCGACATCGACGCCTGCGGTCGGCTCGTCCAGCACGAGGATCGGCGGCGAGTGGACCATGGCCTTGGCGATCAGCAGGCGGCGCTTCATCCCGCCCGACAAGGTGCGCGCGTAGGCGTCGCGCTTGTCCCACAGATGCACCGCCTTCAGCAGCTCCTCGCTGCGGCGTTCGGCCTTGGGGATGCCGTAGAATCCAGCCTGGTTCTCCAGCACCTCGAACGGGGTGAAGAAAGGATCGAAGACGATCTCTTGCGGCACGATCCCGATCGAACGCTTGGCGTTGCGCGCGTTGTCGGTGATGTCGAAGCCCCAGATGTCCGCGCTGCCGCTGGTCTTGCGCACCAGGCCGGCAAGGATGTTGATCAGCGTCGACTTGCCCGCGCCGTTCGGCCCGAGAAGCCCGAAGATCCCGCCCTGCGGAACATCGAAGCTCACGCCCTTCAGCGCTAGCTTGGGCGGCTCGCCGGGGCCGGGCGAGGCGTATTCCTTGACGAGATTGTCGATACGAATGGCAGGAGGCGTGGTCATGCCGCGTGACCTAGGCTCTTGAGCGGCTCGGTTAAACCCATTATCGGCCCTCACCATGAGTCTGCCTCCTCCCGAAGTGTCCAAGGTCACCACCCGCCGCGTGTGGTGCGACGGCGCGACCGACATCCGTACGGGCGAAAACTACAAGCCCTCCGCCCTTGGCCACCCCAAGGTCTATCTCGAGATCGACGAGCACGGCTATGTCGATTGCGGCTATTGCGACCGGCGCTTCGTCCTCGAAGGCGGCCCGGCGGACGGCGTCGACCAGTCGCAGCTGATGGATATTTCCGAAGGCGGCGATCCGGGCCACCGCTAGTTCGGGTGGGCTAACCCCTCGCCTTCGTGCATCGGTGTCCCTACATAGTGGGGCATGACGCAAGCGACCGATCCCCACGCCCTTCTCTACAGCCAACTCGACCCGGAAGAAGCCAAGGCGCTGACCGCGCGACTGCTGGCCCCGTGCGACGATGGCGAGCTTTACCTGCAATTTATCGCGACCGAGAGCTTTGCGTTTGATGACGGGCGCCTGAAGACGGCCGATTACAGCCGCGATTCGGGCTTCGGCCTGCGCGGGGTTTCGGGCGAGACGACCGGCTTTGCCCACGCCAACGACATCAGCGCCAAGGCGATCGCGCGCGCGGGCGAGACGCTGCAGCTGCTCGATCCGACCAAGACCGCCCACGCTGCGCCGCCCGAGCGGACCAACCGCCACCTTTACACCGACGCCAGCCCGCTGGACCTCGTGCCCTTCGCCGAGAAGGTCGCTCTGCTGGAGAAGATCGACGCTGTCGCTCGCGCCAAGGATCCGCGCGTGGCGCAGGTAACCGCCGGCCTTTCAGCAAGCTGGAGCGCGATCGACATCATCCGCGCCGACGGCTTCACCGCGCGCGACATCCGCCCGCTGGTGCGGCTCAACGTCCAGATCGTTGCCGAAGCGAACGGCCGGCGCGAAACCGGCAGTTTCGGCTTTGGCGGACGCTACCTCTACGACGATCTGTTCGACGAAGGCCGCTGGATGAAGGCCGTGGACGAGGCCGTGCGCCAGGCCTTGGTCAATCTCGAAAGCGTCGAGGCACCTGCGGGCGAGAAGACCCTGTTGCTCGGCCCCGGCTGGCCGGGGATCATTCTCCACGAAGCAATCGGCCACGGGCTCGAAGGCGATTTCAACCGCAAGGGCACCAGCGCTTTCAGCGGCCGGATCGGTGAACGCGTGGCCGCGCCCGGCGTGACCGTGATCGACGATGGCAGCATCGCCAACCGTCGCGGTTCGCTGTCGATCGACGACGAAGGCACGCCGACGCGCGAGACCGTGCTGATCGAGGACGGCATCCTCAAGGGCTACATGCAGGACCGCCTCAACGCCCGCCTGATGGGGGTGGAGGCGACCGGCAACGGACGCCGCGAAAGCTACGAACACGCACCCATGCCGCGCATGACCAACACCTTCATGCAAGGCGGCAACGACGACCACGAAGAGCTGCTCAGCCGGGTGGACGACGGCATTTACGCCACCAGCTTCGGCGGCGGGCAGGTCGATATCGTGTCGGGCAAGTTCGTTTTCGCCTGCACCGAGGCCTACAAGGTCGAAAAGGGCAAGATCGTAGCCCCGATCAAGGGCGCGACGCTGATTGGCGACGGGCCCACCGTGCTCACCAAGGTGCGCGGCATCGGCAACGACATGGCCTTGGACGAAGGCATCGGCATGTGCGGCAAGGGCGGACAGAGCGTGCCGGCCGGCGTCGGGCAGCCCACGCTGCTGGTCGACGGCATCACTGTCGGCGGCACGGCGTAACTCATCGCAGGTTCAGGCGAATAGTGTAGTATCCGCCCCTTCCAAGGAGACTCGCCATGTTGAAGCCCCTTACCCTTGCCGCAGCAGCCATCGGCCTGCTGGCCTCCCCCGCCCTCGCCGACGATCACGGCGAAATGACCCGCGGAGAGAAGAAGCTCGCCAAGATGCTCGAAGGCCGCGAGAAGGGCGAACCGCAGCGCTGCATCCAGACCGTGGGCAGCCGCAGCCTGACGCGTATCGACGGCACCGCGCTCACCTACAAGTCGGGCGACACGCTGTGGGTCAATTACACACGCAACCCCGACAGCATCGATGATGGCGATGTCATGGTGATCAAACGCTTCAGCAGCGGCACACTGTGCCGCACCGACCAGATCGAGCTGGTCGACCGCCTGAGCGGCATGTTCAGCGGCGTGATCTTCCTCGACGAATTCGTGCCCTACACCAAGGTCGACGCCGAGGGCTGACGCTGGCTCGGCTCCCGAGGGTAGCCAAGCCGTCATGCAGGGCGCATAGGTCTCTTCCAAGAGGAGAGACCCCCTATGCCCAGCCCCCAGACGCCTGTGAATTCGCCCTTCGGTTACCGCTCGATCGCCCGCGAGGTGGTCGAGGGGATCGACCTGTCCGGCAAGACCGTGGTGGTCACCGGCGGCTATTCGGGCATCGGCACCGAAACCGTCCACGCCATCGCCGGAGCCGGCGCACGGGTGATCGTCGGCGCGCGGCGGCCCGAGCAGGCGGACGAGGTGCTGGAGGGCATGGACGGCGATATCGAAATCATACCGCTCGACCTGTCCGATCCCGCCTTGATCGATGCCTTCGCCGAAGAGGTCGCGGGCGCAACCGACACGATCGACATCCTCATCAACAACGCGGCCATCATGGCAAGCCCGCTGGCGCGCGACGCGCGCGGCTACGAAATGCAGTTCGCCACCAACCACCTGGGGCACTTCCAGCTGACCGCGCGCCTGTGGCCGCTGCTGGTCGCTGGCGGCGGCGCACGGGTCGTGGCGCTGTCCTCGATCGGCCACCGCCTCCACGGGCTCGACCTCGACGATCCCAATTTCGAGAATCGCGAGTACGACAAGTGGCTTGCCTACGGCCAGGCCAAGTCGGCAAACGCGCTCTTCGCGCTCCAGCTCGACACGCTCGGCGAAGCGAAGGGCGTGCGCGCCTTTGCAGTGCACCCCGGCGGGATCGCCACACCGCTCCAGCGTCACCTCACCATGGAGGAACAGCGCGCGATGGGCTGGTACGACGAGGAAGGCAATGTCCACGAGGCCTTCAAATCGACCGAGGAAGGCGCCTCGACCAGCGTGTGGTGCGCGGTTTCGCCGCTGCTTGAGGGCAAGGGCGGCGTTTATTGCGAGGATTGCGAAGTGGCGGTGGCCACCGACCCCGAGAACCCGCGCGCCGGCGGCTACTGGCCGCACATCCGCGACGAGGCACTGGCACGCGCGCTGTGGACCAAGTCGGAAGAGATGGCCGGGGTCAGCTTCCCCGGCTAGCCGCGTAATAGAGGCACAGGTCGGACACCGGGCAGCTTTCGCACTTGGGCGCCCGCGCGGTGCAGATGCGTTTGCCGAACTGGATCAGCCAGAAATGCCCGTCGCGCAGAGCCCAGTCAGGGGAACGCGCCTCGAGCTGGGCGGCGGTCTTGTCGGCCGTCTTGGCATGGGTCAGCCCGATACGGTTGCACACGCGGTGGACATGGGTGTCGACCGCGATCACGTCGTGCCCGAAGGTGAAACTCAGCACGATGTCCGCACATTTGCGCCCGATACCGGGGAGCGCCATCAGCCCTTCGCGCGTGTCGGGCACCGCGCCGCCATGCTCGGCCAGCAGTGCCGTGCAGAAGGCGCGGATGTTGCGCGTCTTCATATTGTAGAGGCCGCAGGGCTTGATGGCCTCCGCAATGGCCTCGTCTTCCAGCGCCAGCATCGCCTGCGGGGTCGTCGCCAATGAGAACAGGGCCCGCGTCGCAGCAGCCGTGTTGCGGTCGAGCGATTGGGCGGAGAGCATGCAGGAGATACACGAACGAAACGCATCGGGCTGGCCCTTGGGCCCCTTCGCGCCGCGCGTGCGGCCCGGCATGGCCTCGGCGAGCCGGCGGTAGACTTCTTCGACCTCGCTTTCGGAGAGCTGTCCGCTCACCGCGGCTCGCGCCGGGTGACGGCACGGCCAAGGAACACGCCGAGCACCGCGAAGGCGGGAAGCATGAGGCCGGGATCGGGTAGTTCGAAACCGAAAACCGACCCCACGACGCGCGCCACGGCGGTGAGGCCGAGCATTGTCGCAACGCCCACCACGAGGAGGCCGAAGCCGTTGGCGGCGAGCCCGTTGGCCCGCTCGCCCAGCAGCGCCTCGTCGTTCATTGCCGCAAGCAGGAACAGCGCCACCAGCGGCAGGAGCGCGCCGTTGAACGCCTGGGCTGCGAGGATGGCGGGGCCCGGGCGCACATCGGCAAGGCCGAGGGCGAGACCGGTCAGCAGGACCGCCAGCCAGACGGCTCGGAAGCGCCAGCCGTTCGCACTCCATTCCGACGCCTCCGCCGATCCGAACAGCCCGCGCGCGGTGATGGCTGCAGCCAAGGGCGCGGTGACGGCAGAGGAAACACCGGCTGCCAGCAATCCGATGCCAAAGCCCGTGCGCGCCCAGTCGCCGAGCCGCTCGGCCAGAGTGTCGCCGAGCGCCGCGAAGGAGAACTCGCCGGCAAGCGCGGTGCCCACCACGAGGATCGCGGCCGTGATCACGACGCCGAGGCCAACCGAAACGGCAAGGCCGAAGCGCATGTCGTCAATCCCCTGCCCCCGCGCGAGCGCCGCTCCGAGGAACAGGTTGTAGGGCACGACAGTCGTCCCCACGAGCGCCAGGACACCGAGCAGCGCGGCGGGATCATCGGCAAAGCCCGGCGTTGGCACCAGTCCGGCGAGCAGCGGCCCGATCTCGGGAGCGAGCGAGATAGCGACGGCGAGAAAGCCCACGCCCATCAAGGCAACGAACCCCGCCATCAGCCGCGCCACACCCTGCGGCGATCCGGCGAAAAGCAGCGCGCCTGCCGCCAGCGCAAGCACCAGCGTCACGCTTTCCTTCGAAAGGTCGACCGCGAGCATCGCGCCCGCCGCCCCGCCGAGGATATTGCCCGCCTCGTAGGCCGCGCAGCCCAGCAGGATCGCGCCGCCCACAAGGACCAGCGCCATCACGCGCGGGAAGCCGGTGGGGTAGCGACGGCGCAGCACGGTCGCGAGATCGTCGCCCGTGGTCACGGCCAGACGCCCGGCAAACTCCTGCAGGGTGAAGGTCGCGATGCCGGAGAAAAGGATGGCCCAGAGCAGCGCCGGGCCGGTTCCAGCACCTGCGCTGGCCGCCGCTGTGACCGTGCCGGGGCCAATGAACGCGGCCGCGATTGCGGACCACAGGAGGATCGTGCCGATGCGCTTCATGGCCGCGCCTTGTGGCGCAAGCGGCGGCGCGCTGCAATCAGGTGCGGCGGCGACCCGTCTCGCACAGCGCCTGAGCGGGACAGGTCGCGCAATCGGGCGCGCTTGGCCGGCACCAGGTCTGGCCGAGCTTCTTCATCAGGAGGTGGTGCTCGTCATAATCCGCGCCCGACCACTCTTCGGGCATCACCGGCATGATCGCATCGAAGGCGCGCGCCGTGCTGGCCTTGACCGGCACCAGTCCCATGCGCTGGAGGATGCGCGTGTGATGCCCGTCGAGGACGATGGCCCGGCGATCGAGCGTGCTCGCGTTCATGACGCCCGCGGCAATCTTGCGGCCGATGCCGGGCAGCTGTTCGAGCCAGTCCATCGCCGCGCCCGTCTCCATCGCTTCGAGATGCGACAGGTCGACTCGGCCGCGCAGGTCCACCAGCGCGGACAGGCTCGCCTTGAGCCGTTCGGCGGCAATGTTGGGATAGGTCTGGGTTGCCAGCTCGGCCTGCAGGTCTTCCAGCGGCGCGCCGGCCACCGCCTCCCAGCTTCCCCAGCGCGCAATCAGCCGATCGGTGGCCGCATTCGACACCTCCGACTTGGTGCGCGCGCCGATCACGCCTTGCACCAGCACCCATTCGGGCCTGCGCCATTCCGCCGCCGCCCGCTCGATCCGGCCGAAGCGCTGGACGAGCAGGTCCTGCAGGCGGCGCAGGGTCTGGGTGCGCGGATCGGGTCCGAGAGGAAGCTCCATCGGCATCGGCCATGCCAGCCGCCTCGCCGCCGCGCAACGCGCCCGCTTGTCGGCTGCGCAAGTTTAGGGTATGTACCCTAATTCTTGGGAGAGGAGCTTACATCATGGCCACTGCAGCAGACCTTCGGGTCAAGCCCGCCGAGATCGATCCGATCGATGTCTCGCGCAAGGAACTCTATGTGGAGGACCGCTGGCAGGAGCCCTTCCGGCAACTGCGCGAGCACGCACCGATCCAGTGGGTGCCCGATAGCGATTTCGGCCCCTATTGGTCGGTCAGCACCTACAAGCCGATCCAGCATATCGAGGCGCTGCCCAAGCTCTTCTCCTCGTCCTGGGACAAGGGCGGCATCGCCATTTCGGGCGACCCGGCGCTGCTGGAAAAGTGGAACATGAAAGAGCCCATGTTCATCGCCATGGACCCCCCGCTCCACACCGGCCAGCGGCGCGCGGTGGCGCCAAGCTTCGGCCCTTCCGAAGTCGCCGAGATGAAGGCCGAAGTGCAGGAACGCACCGCCGAAGTGCTCGACAGCCTGCCCATCGGCGAGACATTCGACTGGGTGCAGAAGGTCTCGATCGAGCTGACCACGGGCATGCTCGCCAAGCTGTTCGATTTCCCCTGGGACCAGCGCCACCACCTCACCGAATGGTCGGACTACGGCGGCGACGTCGAGCTGATCAAGGACGACGAATCGATCCAGCGCCGGCTCGACAAGATGCAGGAAATGGGGATGGCTTTCGGCGCGCTCTGGCAGCAGCGGATCGAGAACCCCGGCAAGGACCTCATCAGCGTGATGATGCAGTCCGAAGCCATGAAGGACATGCCGCCCGAGGAATTCATCGGCAACCTCATCCTGCTGATCGTCGGCGGCAACGATACCACGCGCAATTCGATGTCGGCCTATGCCTATGGCCTGAGCCAATACCCCGAAGAACGCGCAAAGCTGGAAGCTGACCCTGCGCTCATCCCCAACGCCGTGCAGGAGATTATCCGCTGGCAAACGCCGCTCTCGCACATGCGCCGCACGGTCGTTGAAGACACCGACATGTTCGGACCGATGATGAAGGCCGGCGACAAGGTCGTCCTGTGGTACCTCTCGGCCAACCGGGACGAGGACATCTTCGAGGATGGCGAAGCGATCAAGGTCGATCGCCACAACGCCCGGCGCCATCTTTCGTTTGGCTACGGCATCCACCGCTGCGTCGGCGCGCGCGTGGCCGAATTGCAGCTCCACACGCTGCTCGAGGAAATGGCCAAGCGGCGCCTGCGCGTGAACGTGGTGGGTGAGCCCGTCCGCGTGCCGGCCTGCTTCGTCCATGGCTACAAGAGCCTGCCGGTCCAGCTGTCGCACTATTGATGAAGACGCGCGAGCGCATCGTCCTCGTCGCGCGCGAGACCTTCAACCGCGAGGGATACGGTGCGGTCACCACGGCAGCGCTGGCCGAGACCTGCGGCATTGCCGAGGGCAATCTGTGGTACCACTTCAAGACCAAGCGCGACCTGCTTTCTGCCATTGCCGAACAATTCGCAGGCCGGATCGAGGAGCGGCTGGCCGACCACCCGGACCCGGCCGATCCGCTAGGGTCCTACTGCACGATCCTGCGCTCCATGATGCAGGAGCTGCGCGACTTCCGCTTCCTCTACCGCGACCAGCCGCATTACGGCGAACACGTCGAGCCGATCGCGAGCAATGTCGCTGCCTGGCTCGTTCGTTCGGAAGAGAGCTTCGAGGCGCATCTTGCCGCCCTCGTCGATGCAAGGATCCTCGATCTCCCGCGCGAGCGACTGCACGACCTCGCCATCAACGCGACCATAATCCTTCGCTACGGGCTCGAGCATTTTGCCGAGCTGGGCGAACCGCAAGGCGCCGTCCGGCGGACGCTTGAGCGCCAGCTGACCCTGTTCGAGCATGCTCTCGACCCGAAGGCCGCCCTGGCGATCCACGCGGAAATCGAGCGGATAGAAGAAGAGGTCCGCGCCGCCGCCTAGGGGGCGATGGCGAAACGCTCCACGAAGTCGCCGACGCCTTCCATGTCGTCGAAGCCGAAGATGTAGGCGATTTCGACCGTGTCGGAGAAATCGAGCCCTCCCTTGGCCACCGCCGGGTTCACATAGGCGGCGACCGGGTTGTGGAGGTCCGAAAGGCGCTTCGCCTCGGCCCAGATCGGTCCGATCCGCTTGTCCGCCAAAAGCGCCTGCCAATGCGAGCCGTCGTCGGTGTTGAAAGCGGGCGAGCCGTTGTCGGGGAAGTTGCCGTCCTGGATCCGGTGATAGCGCGTGTTGTAGACGACCGTCTGCATCGCCTCTTTCGAGGTCATGCTCTCGTTCCAGTAGCTGTGCTGCACGACATGGACTCTGGTCCACATCGCCTTCGGCAGCCGCTCGACCGCCGCCGCCGTCACATCCGACTGCCCCGCCTCGGCCACCCAGACCTTACCGCCAGCCGCAATGGTCGCCTCCATGCGCGCGGCGAGCGTGGCAATCGCCCCCTCGCGGTCGGCATGCGCATCCTGCCACTTGTCGCCGAAGGCCAGCCTGAAGAGCTCGGCCGCATGCAGGAACTCGCCCCCTTGCGAGCCATAGGCCCCGGCCGTGGCGATATAGTCGACACAGGCATAGGCCGGATGCATGAGCACCGACCCGAGCCCCGCGACGGCCTGCAGGTCGTCGACGTCGGGCTTGGAATCGTAATTGGCAACGAGCAGGTCGCGGGAAGGATCGAAGAGGCCGATTTGCGGAGCGGCCTCACAATCGGCTGGTTCATGCGCTTGGGTCGGAATCGCGCAGGCGAGGGCCAGGAGCACCGCGCATCGGGTCAGGGCATTCGTCAAATTCTCTCTCCTAGCGTTACCAACGCGCTGGAGCCGATCATCGTGCCCGGATGGTCGCTCGGCTCACTTCACTCCCACTCGATCGTGCCCGGCGGCTTCGACGTATAATCGTAAACCACGCGGTTGATGCCCTGCACCTCGTTGATGATGCGAGTGGCGACGCGACTGAGGAAGCTGGCGTCAAAGGGGTAGATGTCGGCGGTCATGCCGTCGGTGCTGGTCACGGCGCGCAGGCCGCAGACGCTGTCATAGGTGCGCCCGTCGCCCATGACGCCGACGGTCTTGACCGGCAGCAGCACGGCAAAGGCCTGCCAGATCGCGTCGTAGAGGCCTGCGTTGCGGATTTCCTCGAGATAGATCGCGTCGGCCTTGCGCAGGATGTCGCAGCGTTCCTTGGTCACTTCACCCGGAATGCGGATGGCAAGGCCCGGCCCCGGGAAGGGATGGCGGCCGACGAAAATCTCGGGCAGGCCCAGTTCGCGGCCCAGTTCGCGCACCTCGTCCTTGAACAGCTCGCGCAGCGGCTCGACCAATTCCATGTTCATGCGCTCGGGAAGACCGCCCACGTTGTGGTGGCTCTTGATCGTGACGCTCGGCCCGCCGGTGAAGCTGACGCTTTCGATAACGTCGGGATAGAGGGTCCCTTGCGCGAGGAAGTCCGCCCCGCCGATCTTCTTCGCCTCGGCCTCGAACAGGTCGATGAAGGCGCCGCCGATGAATTTGCGCTTCTTTTCGGGATCGGTCTGGCCGGCGAGGCCGCCGAGGAACATCTCTTCCGCGTTCACATGCACGAGCGGGATGTTGTAATGATCGCGGAACAGGGTGACGACCTGCTCGGCCTCGTTCATCCGCATCAGGCCGTGGTCGACGAAGACGCAGGTCAGTTGGTCGCCGATGGCTTCGTGGATCAGGACCGCGGCGACCGCGCTGTCGACGCCGCCCGACAAGCCGCAGATGACCTTGCCATCACCCACCTGTTCGCGGATTTCGGCGATCTTGGTCTTGCGGAACTCGGCCATGGTCCAGTCGCCCTTGAGGCCGCAGACGTGGCGCACGAAATTGGCCAGCAGCTTGGCCCCGTCGGGCGTGTGCACGACTTCGGGGTGGAACTGGGTGCCGTAATACTTGCGCTCTTCATCGGCGATCACCGCGAAGGGCGCGCCGTCGCTGGTGGCGACGATCTTGAAGCCTGGTGCGAACTGGGTGACCTTGTCGCCGTGGCTCATCCACACCTGGTGGCGCTCGCCCGTCTTCCAGAGACCGTCGAACAGGGCGCAGTCTTCGGTGACGGTAAGATAGGCGCGGCCGAATTCGCCGCCTTCGCCCGTCTCGTGCCCCGGACGGACTTCGCCGCCGAGCTGCTGGCTCATCACCTGCTGGCCGTAGCAAATGCCGAGGATCGGCAGGCCGCTGTCGAACAGCACCTGCGGCGCGCGGGGCGAGCCTTCGTCGCATACGCTGGCCGGGCTGCCCGACAGGATAATGCCCTTGGGCTGCATCCGGTGGAACGCTTCTTCGGCCTGGCTGAAGGGCGCGATCTCGGAATAGACACCCGCTTCACGCACACGGCGCGCGATGAGCTGGGTGACCTGGCTGCCGAAGTCGACGATGAGGATGGAATCGGGGAGGTGTTCTGCCTGCATGGGCCCCGTTAAAGGCAGCGCGCACCCGCTGTCCAGCGTTGGCGATTGCCTTCCTGCGGTTGTCCCCATAGGCCGAGACCATGAGCGAGGCCGCTTCCCTTTCCGCGCCGCAGCGCAAGCGGGCAATCGCATTCCTCTTTGCGGTCGTGCTGATCGACATGATCGGGTTCGGGATCGTCATGCCGGTCCTGCCCCAGCTGATCATGCACCTGGGGCAGATCCCGGTCGACACCGCGGCGCTGTGGGCCGGCTGGCTCGGCGCGGGCTATGCCGCGATGCAATTCGTTTTCGCACCGATCCTTGGCAACCTTTCGGACCGGTTCGGGCGGCGCCCGGTGCTCCTGCTCGCGCTGCTCGGGTTCGGGATCGACTACATCATCATGGGGCTCGCGCCCTCGATATGGTGGCTCGTTATCGGTCGGTTCGTGGCTGGGATCACGGGAGCGAGCTTTTCCGCCGCCTACGCCTATCTGGCGGACATCACGCCGCCCGAAGAGCGCGCGCAGAGCTTCGGGATCATCGGCATGGCCTTTGGCTTCGGCTTCATCCTGGGGCCGGCGATCGGCGGGTTCC
The DNA here is from genome assembly GCF_019448255.1 of Qipengyuania flava. Taxonomy (NCBI): domain Bacteria; kingdom Pseudomonadati; phylum Pseudomonadota; class Alphaproteobacteria; order Sphingomonadales; family Erythrobacteraceae; genus Qipengyuania; species Qipengyuania flava. Next base: position 408,431 of record NZ_CP080410.1, on the reverse strand, counting down.
TCGGCGAATGGGGGCCGCGCATACCCTTCTACGCCGCCGGCGGGCTGGCGCTGGCGAATTTCGCCTTCGGGTTCTTCTTCCTGAAGGAGAGCCTGCCCGAAGAGCGCCGCCGCCCGTTCCGACTTGGGCGCGCCAACGCCTTTTCCGCCCTGAAGGCGCTGTCCGGCCAGAGCCCGACGGTGCTGTGGTTCGTCGCCGCGCTGGCGCTGTGGCAGCTCGCCCACCTCGTCTACCCCTCGGTCTGGGCCTATATCGCCATCGCCGCCTACGGGTGGAGCGAGTGGAAGATCGGCCTGTCGCTGATGATGGTCGGCGTCACCAGCGCGCTGGTGCAGGGATTCGGCCTCAGGCTGCTCATTCCCCGCCTGGGAGAACGGGGCGCCGTGAAGCTCGGCGTTGCTTCCGTGTGCGCGGCGGCCCTCGTCTATGCGGTCGCGTGGGAAGACTGGATCGTCTTTGCCGGCATTCTCATCGGCGGGTTGCAGGGACTCGTCATGCCCTCGATCAATGCGCTCAACTCCAAGGCGGTGGATTCGTCGAGCCAGGGCGAGCTGCAAGGGGCGACACAAGCGGTCGGGAGCCTCGCCGCCATCGTCGGTCCGCCCTTCTACACCATCCTTTTCGCCCGCTTCACCGGGGAGGATGCGATTGTGCACTTCCCTGCAATTCCCCTGGTCGCATCGGCACTTATTGCCCTCGCAATGCTCGCAATCTTCAGCTTTGCCGCAGGAAAGCTGGCGAAATCCTAGTTGCGCAAAACGCAACAAGTTTCAAAGTTTTCTCACTTTCGTTCGCGAGCAAGTAAGATTATTACAAGCCTCACAGCCGGACGGTGAACCCTGACCCTCCCGTCCCGGACGAGTTACAGAAGCGGCGGTACCCCAAGATGCCTCCCCTTCTGGCCTTCCTTGCCACAGCGGCCGGCCACAGGCCCCCCGCACCGGCAAGGCGATATGGCAGCGAGTAGAGACGCGGCCGCCGACATTCCTCTCCCTCCCCCCAAGAAGTTGGCGCCGCGTCTCGAAACGCGCTGTTGCCTTGTGTGCACCGCACCATGTCGTTTTCGCAATTGCAGCATTTCGGATTGCAACCCATTCACCGGAGGCAATCCAAGCGGCCCCTCCTCCTCCCCGGGGCCGCAGCAGCAAAAAGGAAAACACCCATGCGTCGCACGCTTATCACCGCCACCCTCGCCCTTGCCGCCGCAGCCGCTGCTCCGGCCACCGCGCAGACCGCACCGGCAGACGCCGTCGCCGTCGAGTACGGCGATCTGGACCTCTCGAACGAAGCGGACGCGCGCAAGCTCGACCGCCGCCTGCGCAACGCTGCGCGCGAAGTCTGCGGCACCTCGAACTGGGTCGACCGCTTCTGCATCAGCAACACCTACAAGAATGCCCGCGCCACGCTGAAGGCGCGCACCTCGGTGGCTCTCGCAGCGACCAAGTAAGCATCACCCCATTTGCGGGAAGAGGGGGCGGAGCCACGGCGGCTTCGCCCCCTTTTTCATTCCGGCAGCCCGCGCCGGGCGGCTTCGTCGCGCAGCTCGGTTTTCAGCAGCTTGCCGATATGGCTGCGCGGCATGTCGTCGATCGCGTGAAGCTGTGCGAGGCGCTGGGTCTTGCCCAGCCGCGCGTTGACTTCGGCGCGGATCGCTTCCGGATCGCGCGCGCCGTCCTTTAGCGTGACGAAGCCGACCGGCGTTTCGCCCCATCGTTCGCTCGGAACGCCGATCACCGCGGCTTCCACCACGTCGTCCTCCTTGACGAGCTCGTCTTCGAGGTCGACCGGGAAGATGTTGAAACCGCCCGAAATGATCATGTCCTTTGCCCGGCCCACCAGTTCGACGAAGCCCTCGGCATCGACCCGGCCGATATCGCCCATGCGCTGCCAGGTTATGCCGGTCTCGGGATCGGTCCAGTAGCCCTCGCGCGTCTTCTCCGGCTGGTTCTTGTAGCCTGCCATCATGGTCTGGCTGAGCCCGATGAGGTTGCCCGCTTCGCCAGGCGCCACCGGATTGTCGTTGTCGTCGAGGACCTTCAATTCGCTGCCCGGAGCAGGCCTTCCCACCGTGTGCAGCTTGTCGGGAAACTTGTGCGCCTCCAGCAGGCAGACCACCCCGCCCTCGGTCATCGAATAGATCTCGATCAGCGCGCCCGGCATGCGATCGAGCACTTCGCGCTTCAATTCCGCCGGGAAGGGCGCGGAGGTGCAGTATTTGAGCTGGAGCGATGAAAGGTCGAACTCGTCGAAGCGCGGCTCCTGCATCAGCCGGCGGTATTGCACCGGCACCAGCATGGTCGCGGTCGTCTTGTCCGCTTGCGCAAATTCGAGCCAGCGCAGCACGTCGAACTTGCGCATGACGCGGACCGTGCCGCCCGCCAGAAGCGGGGGCAGGAAGGCGACCATGGTGGTGTTCGAATAGAGCGGCGTCGAGGCCAGCGTGCGCACCGGCATGCCGTTTTCAAGCCAGCTCGAAGCGGTGGCGGCAAACTGGCGCCAGCGCATCTGGTGCGAATGGACGATGCCCTTGGGCACGCCCGTGGTGCCGCTCGAATAGATGATGTTGAACGGATCGCCAGGGGCCGGATCGAAGGCGGGCGCGCGCGTACCTTGCGCCGCCATCCAGCCGTCCAGTTCCTCGTCGAGCACGATGCGCGTCATGCCGGGAAAGCAGTCCTCCCCCAGCTCGGTCAGCTTCGCGCGGTCGATGAAGATGTGCTTCGCGCCCGAATCGCGCGCCATGCCGGCGAGCTGGTCGGGGCTGGCGCTGGTGGTGAGCGGCGCGGCCACCCCGCCTGCGCGCACGGCGGCGAGGAACACCAGCGCATAGGCCATGGAGGAATAGCCGAGGATCGCGACCGACTGCCCGCGTTCCAGCCCGTCCTCGGCCAGCCGAGCTGCAATCCGCTCGACCCGGTCACCGAGTTCGGTCCAGCTCAGCTCGCCCGTCTCGTCGCGCAGGGCGACCTGGTCACCCAGCGCGGCGGCGTTGTCGGCGATGATGTGCGGAAAGCTGCCGAAAGGTTCGGCCAGCTTGGCTGCGGTCTGTGTCTCTCCCATGCGCGCACCCTATCGCGGCGCGCGGCGCTGTCTAGCCGCCCGACAGGCTGCCGAGCGAAAAGGCGAGGATCACGCCCAGAGCGGTGGCCACGCCTGCCCAGTGACGGTCCTCGCGGAAGGCCTTGGGAAAGACCTCGGTGGCAAGGCTCGCGACCACGGCGCCGGCGGCGAAACAACGAATCACGGCGAGCGTGCCCTCACCCACGCCCGCAAGCGCCAGGTTGCCGACGATTGCGGCCAGCGAGAGCAGGATGGCCGTGCCGATCCACAGCGCCATGACCTTCCCGTTCGACCGTCCGCCATCGGCCATCGCCCGCGCGCCGCCGGCCGCCTCGGGGAGGTTCGACAGCAGGATCGACCCGGCCAGCGCCGCGACTTCCATCCCGCCAGCGCCGATCAGCGCGACGCCGAGCGCGAGGTTCTCGGGTATGCCGTCGAGCGTGATGGCCGCCAGCAGCCCGCCGCCATTGTCCGAACCCCATTTCTCGTCGATGAGATAATCGCACACGGCGAACACGATGGCCCCGGCGGCGACCCCCAGCATGGCGTGGAACACGCTCGCCTTCTCGATCGAGGGTTCGATCAGTTCGCTCGTCACCGACAGCAGCAAGGCCCCGCCCGCGAGCGCCACCAGGAAGCCTTCGACGCGCTTGGGCAGGCGCCCGTAAATGCCCCAGGCTGCCCCGACGACCAGGGCGCCGGATACGACCAGCACCACGGCAAGCAGCATCAGCATTCGATCACATTGACCGCGAGCCCGCCCTGGCTCGTTTCCTTGTACTTGCTGCTCATGTCGAGCCCGGTCTGGCGCATGGTCTCGATGACCTGGTCGAGGCTGACGCAGGTCTCCGCCTCGGTCCGGTGCAGCGCGAGGCGCGCCGCGTTGACCGCCTTCACCGCGCCGATGGCGTTGCGTTCGATGCAGGGCACCTGCACCAGCCCGCCCACCGGATCGCAGGTCAGGCCGAGGTTGTGCTCCATGCCGATTTCCGCGGCGCAGGCGACCTGCGCAGGGGTCGCACCCCACAGCGCTGCAAGCCCTGCGGCGGCCATCGAGCAGGCGACGCCGACTTCGCCCTGGCAGCCCATTTCCGCGCCCGAAATGCTCGCGCGCTGCTTGTAAAGAAGGCCGATCGCGCCTGCCGTAGCCAGGAAGGTTCGGCGACTGTCACGGCAGGGGTTCTCGTCGGCAGTCACGCAATAGAAGCGGATAACGGCGGGGATAATGCCCGCCGCGCCATTCGTGGGGGCGGTAACCACGCGCCCGCCGGCGGCGTTCTCCTCGTTCACGGCCATGGCATAGCAATTGAGCCAGTCGAACAATTGCTCGCGCTCGTTCGATTGCGGGTTGGCAGAGAGCGTGTCCCACAGATCGGGCGCCCGGCGCGCGACCTTGAGGCCGCCGGGCAGGATCCCGCGCTGGGTCAGGCCGCGATCGATGCACTGGTCCATCGCACGCGCCACGCGGTCGATGCCTGCCAGCGTGTCTGCGCGCGGGCGGAAGGCGTCCTCATTGGCAAGGACCAGCTCGGCGATCGAGAGCCCGGTATCGGCGCAGGCTGCCAGCAGCTCTTCGGCGGAACCGAAATCATGCGGTACGGGCGTGCCGGTCGCAATGCGGTCGCCATCGGGCTTGCGCCGCAATTGCCGCTCGCTCGCGACGAAACCGCCTCCGGTCGAGAAATAGGTCTTCTCGGTGAGCTGCGCGCCGCCTGCATCGAAGGCGCGTAGGACCATCGCGTTGGGATGGAGATCGGGAATGATATGCCCGGCTAAGTCGATGTCGGAAGCGCGGTCGAAAGCGATGGTGCGCTCCCCGCCGAGCGCGATCCGACCCTCGGTCGCGATCGTCTCCAACGCGCGCTCGCCTTCGTCGGGGTCGAGCGTGTCGGGGCGATAGCCGGCCAGGCCGAGAATGGTCGCCGTCACTGTCCCGTGACCGATGCCTGTCAGCGCCAGCGAGCCCTGCAGTTCCACCGCCACCCGAGCCGTGTTCGCGTTGTGTCCGCTGCGCTCGAGATGCCGCACGAACCGCCGTGCAATGCGCATCGGCCCCACCGTGTGCGAGGAAGAGGGACCGATCCCGATCCGGAAGATGTCGAGCACCGAAAGCATGGTGCGCGCCCCTGCGCCGTCTCTGCCGTAGCGTCAAGCGAAGTCGCGCGCCTCAGCGCTCCTGCGCAATGAGGCCCTGCGCAAAATCGCCGGCGAGCGCGAGCGAGCGGTCCGCATCGCGCGAACGGAAGCGTTCGAGGTGATGGCGCGGGCTGTCCCAGTAGTTCATCTGCACCGCCACCTCTGCCTCCCGCGCCCGCTCGGCCAGGCCAACGGCGTCGTCGAAATGCATGTCGTAGCGGCTGCAATGGATGACCATCGGCGGGAAACCGGCAAGGCTGGCGTAGAGGGGTGAGGCCCGCGGGTCGGTCGGCAGGGCCTCGCCCAGGTAAAGCCGCGCGCTGAAGGCGGCGGTTTCCATGCGGAAGGGGCTGTCGTTGCTGAGGCTCTTGGAGATGTAGGACCAGCCACGCATGGCGAGGTCCGCCCAGGGCGAAAACAGCATGGCCCCCGCCGGCATCGGCAATTTGCGCGCCCGCAGTTCGAGCAGCATCGAGAGCACCAGCGTCGCGCCTGCGCTATCGCCGGCAACGACGATCCGCTCGGGCCGCTGGCCGGAGGCGAGCAGCGCGGCGTAGCGATCTGCCAGATCGTGGATTGCGGCGGGAAAGGGATGTTCGGGCGCGAGCCGGTGACGCGCGATGACCGTCTCGCAGCCGCAGGCCTCGCCCAGCCGGAACGCCAGCGCGACCTGCGCGGGCGACGGCGGGAGGATGAAGCCGCAGCCCGGCACGTAGAACAGGGTCGGGTCCTTGGGCACCGGCGGCTCGGCGTCGGGTTCGCCCTCATCCTCGATATCCTCCCAATGGGCGATCTCCGCCGTAGAGGACCATGCCCCTCCCTCGCCGGTCGGGGCCGAGCTCATCGGGTTGAAAAAGCCATAGCGACCGGTGTGCGTGGCCGTGCGGAAGCGGTCGAACAGGCGCCCGGCGGTCTCGTAATCGTTCGCTTCGTCAAGGACCCGGCGGATCGTACGGGTGAGCGTGTAGGCGATCACCGCGTTCTCCGCCCGGGCCCGTGCGTCCGACAGCCAGCGCAGCACGCCTTCGCCACTGCGCTGCACGCGGCGCGCGATGTCCTGCGTCTCGAGCCGGAGCAGACGCTCCTCCAGCGCGACGGGCCCTGCGGTGGGCATGGCAGCGACTTCGCTTCCCCCCATGCGCTGTGGTATACACAGAAAACCGGCGGAGAGGATAGATGGACCCAGCGGGAGACGAGGACGACAAAGCCCTGCCGCCCGAACGGCTGGCCCAGCTCGACCAGCTGCGGTTCGAAGGCGTGTCGATCGGCAGCGAGCCCGTGTGGCAGGACCGCGTGCGCGAGATCTTCCGTCAACTCGACCCGGAGATCGCAAGCGAGGTGGCGGATCGGCTGGTCGACGCACTGGGCGAAGAACTGGTCGATTTTGGCGTCTTTTCCGAGCGGTACGGCCTGACCGCGGCGGAGGAATTGCTGGTGCGCGCGGTGGCCGATGGCCTGTCCGTGCCCGAACACGCGGAGAAGCGCGGAATTTCGGTCAACACCGCGCGCGTGCACATGCAGCGCGTACTCGAAAAAACCGGCGCGCGGCGGCAAACCGACCTCGTGCGGATGCTGTTCAGGCGCTGACCGGACACCCCGGCTTCTACCGGCATAATCAAAATGCATGACGCGCGCGCTCCGCTCGGCGCGCACACTCCCTTTCGGCTCAATCAGGGGAGTTCATCATGCAACGATACACCAAAACAGCCTTGGCCTGCGGCATGGCCGCCTGCGCGCTCGTCGCCCAACCGGCTTCCGCGCGCACAATCCAGCCGCAGCACTACATGGTCATTGACCGCGAGGAGACTGCGGTCGATCGCGCCTACCGCATTTGGCTGCAGTGCAATGTCGTGCGCCGCGGCATGGAATTCCGCGGTAACACGGCACGTCCGCCCATCTTCGACCATATCGACCAGCACGGGCTCGGTGGCGCCTATTCACGCGCTCGCGGCGAAGCGCAGGAGCGTCTGAACCGGCTTCTAAGCGAATTGCGGAACGCATCGGACGCCGAGCTGCAAAGCGCCCGCGAAGCGTATGAGAGCTACGCAGCGCTCGTCCGCAAGCTTCCGGCGGACGGCGCGATGGTCGATTGCGACAATCCGCCGCGCGATATTCCGGGGTACGAGCGCTACTGGCAAGCCTACGACAGCGAGACCGATCAGGAATACCATCGCCGGACCCACGCCACCGGTGACATCGCCCGCATGTTTGTCGGCGATCCGCCGCCCGATACCGTCGCCGAACCCACAAGGCAGACCGAAGGCTATATCGAACCGAGTGCCGAGCAGGCGCTGCTCGGCGCGCTGGGCATTCGCGACGCCTGCGAGCGCGGCGAGGAAATGGCTGCGGGGACGCAGGTGCGCTACTTGCGCTACTATGATGTCCTGCGCGAAGAGCGGGACGGCCTGGAAGCGTTGATCGAGGCAGAGGATGATCCGGACCTCAAACAGACGTACCAGGATCGCCTGGCGCGGATCGAGAAGGAGATGGCGCAGCTCCCGCCGCCTTCGCGCCTGCGCTGCGTGACCACCGTGCCGGAGCCGGACCCCGACCCGATCATCGCAGCCGGGCCGTCACCGGCGAGCGCGCCCGCGCCGTCCGACCCGTTCAGCACCACGACCAAGCTCGAAGGCGAAAAGCCCGACGCGTTCCTCTCTGCCTACCTTCGCTGGGATGGCACGCTGGACACCCCGCCACCGATCGGGATCGGCTTCCAGCGCGATGGAGCCCCCGGCAGCGCGCCCGAAAACTACGCCGACACGGTCAATATCGCGCCCCGCGTCGGATTCGGCATCGAGGCCGGCTTCGGCGATGCGCGCCTGAACTTCGACTATGCCGCGAGCGACCGGGCAGCGACCTTCGCTATCCCCGACACCGTCGACAGCGGGCCGGTCTATGGCGACCTGTCGCCCGGAGGCAGTTCGGGCATCGCCACGCCCTTCGGAGCCGAGGGCGAGGTCGCGCGCGACGACCTCACCTGGGCCATCGGCTTCGGATACGAGTTCGAGTTCGCCGGCGGCGGCGTCGAGCCTTCCGGCTCGCGCGCTTCGGTCGAGCCCTATGTCGAATTTACCCACCACCGGACCCAGTTCGATGGCCTGATCCGCGGAAGCGGAACCCGTGGCGGGTTCCTGTTCGAATACGAACAGCAGCGCGAACAGGAAATCAGCGAAGACCATTACGAGCTCGGCGCGCGGGTCAACTTTTCCGACGAATTCGCCCCGCGACTGCGACTGGGATTCGAAGGTCAGGTCGGCGTCTACAGATACGACACCGACCTCTCCTCGCTGGAAACCAACAGCAACAACTTCACCGGCCCGCCCGATGGCAGTTTCACCGTCGCGATCGAGGACGATGACGGCGGCTTCGGGTTCCACACCGGGTTCGGTGCCTTTGCCGAATACGATCTCGGCGGCGGGCTCAGCCTGACATTCAGCGCCGACATCGACCATCGCACGAAGCGCTCGACCATCTGGAATCCGTTCTCGGGCGACCAGGTGTTCTTCGACGGCGAGACCACCCGGATCGAGACCTTCAGCGACACGCGATACGGCTTCCAGGTGACCCTGGGCGCGGGTTTCTGACGCTCCCCTGAGCACGCCTGCGTCAAGGGGCGAAGGGCGCGGTGGATAAACCGCGCCCTTCGTGCCGTGATGCTTGGGATTCGGCCCTCGCGCGCCTATATCATGGGCATGACTGACAACACCGAAAACCCGGCTGAAAACGCCGGCGGCGAAAGCAAGCGCAAGGGCGAATACGGCGCGGATTCCATCAAGGTTCTCAAGGGGCTGGATGCGGTGCGCAAGCGCCCCGGCATGTATATCGGCGATACCGACGATGGCAGCGGCCTCCACCACATGGTGTTCGAGGTATCGGACAACGCCATCGACGAAGCGCTGGCGGGCCATTGCGACCTCGTCCTGATCGAACTCAATGCCGACGGCAGCGTCTCGGTCGAGGACAATGGCCGCGGCATCCCGGTCGACATGCACAAGGAAGAAGGCGTGTCGGCGGCAGAGGTCATCATGACCCAGCTGCACGCGGGCGGTAAGTTCGAAAACACCAGCGACGACAACGCCTACAAGGTGTCGGGCGGCCTCCACGGGGTGGGCGTTTCGGTGGTGAACGCGCTATCCGAATGGCTCGAACTGACCATCTGGCGCGACGGCAAGGAACACTGGATGCGCTTCGAGCACGGCGATGCGGTGGAGAGCTTGCGCGTCGTGGGTGATGCGCCGCCGGTCGCTTCCAACGGCGATGAAAACGGGCTGAAGAAAGGCACGCGCGTGACCTTCAAGGCCTCGGAAGAGACGTTCAAGAACGTCACCGAGTTCGATTTCGACAAGCTCGAGCACCGCTACCGCGAGCTCGCCTTCCTCAATTCGGGCGTCCGCATCCTCCTGCGCGACACGCGCAGCGAGGAGATCCAGGAGCACGACCTGTTCTACGAAGGCGGCATCGCGGCTTTCGTGAAATACCTCGACCGCAACAAGCAGGCGCTGGTCTCCGATCCGATCGCCGTGTCGGCCGAAAAGGACGGCATCGGCATCGACGTCGCGCTCGAATGGAACGACAGCTATTACGAGAACGTCCTCACCTTCACCAACAACATCCCCCAGCGCGACGGGGGAACGCATCTCGCCGCCTTCCGCACCGCGCTGACGCGCACGCTCAACAATTACGCGAGCGCGAGCGGGCTGATGAAAAAAGAGAAGGTGTCGCTTTCGGGCGAGGATATGCGCGAGGGCCTCACGGCGATCGTCTCGGTCAAGCTGCCCGATCCCAAGTTCTCCTCGCAGACCAAGGACAAACTGGTCAGCTCGGAAGTCCGCCAGCCGCTGGAAGGCCTTATGGGCGAAAAGATGGGCGAATGGCTCGAAGAGAACCCCAACGAGGCCAAGGCCATCGTCCAGAAGGTGATCGACGCCGCAGCCGCCCGCGAAGCGGCGCGCCGCGCGCGAGAGATGAGCCGCAAGGGCGCGATGAGCATCGCCTCGCTCCCCGGCAAGCTCGCCGACTGCCAGGATCGCAATCCGGAAAACTGCGAACTCTTCCTGGTCGAGGGTGATTCCGCAGGCGGCTCCGCAAAGCAGGGCCGCGACCGCAAGACGCAAGCCATCCTTCCGCTGAAGGGCAAGATCCTCAACGTCGAGCGCGCGCGCTTCGACCGGATCATTTCGTCGAAGGAAGTCGGCACGCTGATCCAGGCGATGGGCACGGGCCTGCGCGACGAATTCGACCTCGAGAAACTGCGCTATCACAAGATCGTGATCATGACCGACGCCGACGTCGACGGCGCGCATATCCGCACGCTGCTGCTCACCTTCTTCCACCGCCAGATGCCCGAGATCGTGAAGGCCGGGCACCTCTTCATCGCGCAGCCGCCGCTCTACAAGGTGACGCGCGGCAAGAGCGAGGTCTACCTGAAGGACCAGGCGGCCTACGACCGCTACCTGATCGCGCAGGGCCTCGACGGGCGCGTGCTGGAAAGCGCGGGCGGTGCCGCGCGCGGCGGCGGCGAGCTGGAAGCGCTGGTCGATCATGGCCTGAGGATGCGCAACCTGCTCGGCTTCGTGCCGCGCAAGTACAAGACTGACCTCATCGAAGCGATGGCGCTGGCAGGCGCACTCGATCCGTCGGGCGACCGTTCGGCAGCGCTCGACCGCGCCGCTGCGCATCTCCAGATGGGCGATCCCGAAGCCCGCTGGAGCGCCGAAATCGGCGCCGACGGCAAGGTCCGCCTCAGCCGGCTGTGGCGCGGCGTGACCGATGTTCACGAGATCGACGCCGCCTTCCTCGACAGCGCCGAAGCGCGCAAGCTGCACCGCATCGCGCAGGACTTCGCTGATGTCTACGCCGCGCCCCAGCGCCTTGTGCGCAGCGGTGCCGTTGCCGAAACGGAAGAGGTCGAGACCGAGGACGGCGATACCGATACCCCGATCTTCGATGACGATGCGATCACCCTGCCGACCCAGCTGCTGGAGGCCGTCATGGCCGCCGGGCGCAAGGGCCAGAAGATCCAGCGTTACAAGGGTCTTGGCGAAATGAACGCCGAGCAGCTGTGGGAGACCACGCTCGATCCCGACAACCGCGCGCTGCTGCAGGTGAAGGTCGAGGACGCGGACGTGACCGACGAAATCTTCACCCGCCTGATGGGCGACGTGGTCGAACCGCGGCGCGAGTTCATCCAGGATAACGCGCTTAACGTCGCGAACCTGGACGTTTGATCCGGTGAGCGGAGGCAGCGCCAAGGGTGTCGAGCAGGGCGGATTCCTGCTTTTCCTCGCGTTCGTCTCCGCCGCCTTCCTCGCGGTGGTCCTGCCCTTTGCCCGCCCGCTGCTGTGGGCGGCGCTGGCGGCCATCCTGTTCCAGCCGCTCTACCGCTGGTTCCTTGCCAAAAGGCCCGAGAAAGAAAGCCAGAGCGCGCTGGCCAGCCTGATCGTGATCCTCTTTGCCGTGGTCCTTCCGGCGTTGTGGATCGGCAGCGCCGTGGTGGACGAAGCCGCGGGGCTCTACGTCGCGTTTCGCGAGGGCAATGTCGACGTCTCGACATACTTCGAACAGGTTTTCGGCGCGTTGCCTGCAAATATCCAGGCCTCGCTCGACAGCGCCGGCTTCGGCGATTTCAGCGAGGTACAGGCCCGCGTTACCGCCTTCGTCCAGGCCTCGCTCGGCCTGATCGCCCAGCAGGCGATCGCAATCGGCGGGAGCGTTTTCGGCTTCGTGCTGGCCTTCGGCATCGCGCTTTATGTCGGCTTCTTTCTCTTGCGCGACGGGCGCGCGATCGGCGACGCCATCCTCGCCGCCCTGCCGATGGAGCGGAGCGTTGCGGACCGGCTGGCCGAACGCTTCCTCACCATCGTGCGCGCGACGATCAAAGGGTCGGTCGTGGTTGGCCTGGCGCAGGGCGCTCTGGGCGCGCTGACCTTCTGGATCGTCGGCATCCCCTCGGTGCTGCTGCTCGGCGTCATCATGGCAATTGCCTCGCTCCTGCCCGCACTTGGTCCCGCGATCGTGTGGGTGCCGGCCGCGGTCTACCTGCTTGCGACCGGCGCGATCTGGGAAGGCGTTGTCGTCATTGTATCGGGCGTCGCGCTGATCGGCATGGTCGACAATGTCCTGCGCCCCATACTCGTCGGCAGAGATACGGGGATCCCCGACTGGCTCATCCTCGTGACCACGCTGGGCGGGATCGCGCTGATGGGCCTGTCGGGCATCGTCGTCGGGCCGCTGGTCTGCGGCCTGTTCCTCGCCGCCTGGGGCATCTTTGCCGAACAGCGCGCAGAGGGCGCTCAGGCGTAGCTGGCAAAGCCGGTCTCTTCCCAACGGGCAAGGTCGCGGTTGTAGCGAAAGGTGATCCAGTCGTGCGCGGCTGACAGGACGCGGGTCTGCGTCATGGCCGTGCTTGCAGCGGCACCTTTCACGAAGCGCACGCTGCCATCCCCTCCCTGCTTAACCAGGCGCAGGCGCTGGCCGTCGGCATAGCCGACCGTAGCCCCTCCGGCGGGATGGGCAGGCAGGCTGAGATCAAGATCAAGCGCCCCGCCGACCGCCACGGCCATGAGGGGTCCTGCAACCGCAAGCTCGCCCGAAGCGGAAAGGGCCGGACCCACGAAATAGCCCTGCGCGCTGCTGCCGCTCGCGGCGTTGCCATCCTGAAAGTCCACACAAGGCATCGATATCGGCACCACGCCCCCGTTGGGCGTACGCGCGCCGGCGAAGTCGCCGGAGACAGCGAGGCGGCAGGATCGGTCGATGTATCCGGTCCATTCCGCCCCGTGCGAGACACGACCCGCAGCCATCGCTTGCGCAGTGCGTTCGTGCCGGATCGCGAGACGAACGCCCTTCGGAGGGTCCCTGTAGATACCGTCGGGCGCACCGGGCACGGGCTCGGTCAGTCCCGGCACACCGTGGAGATAGGCGGCAACGAAGTTGGGACGCCGGTCGATCACGCTTTCGATGGTGAGATCGATATCCTGCAGCGCCATCGCCGCGTTGCCGGGGAGCACCAGCTGGGTGTCGACCAGCCGCGCCGTACCGCGCACCCAGCTGAGCACGGACAGCGTGCCGCAATCCTCGAAATGGCATTGCTCGAGCGTGGTCCGCGGCGGGGGAAGCGCGGCGTCGCGGGTGGGATAGGTCGCGTTGTAGCCGACGCCGATGGTGTGACCGCCGCCGAGCCAGACCTGGCTGCAATCGCGCCACAGGCAGTTGCGGAAATGGGCGCGCGACTTGCCCGTATCCTCTTGCGCCTGGAAGCCGTCCCCGAACTCGCAGTCTTCGGCCATGATCTCGCAATTCACGCCCGGATTGAGGATGCTGCCGTTCGATGTCAGCAAGCGGCAGCGGGTGAGCTCAAGCCGCTCGACCGCGTTGTCGAGGCCTGCAAGGTAAAGCGCCTCACCGCGCCATCCGATCATGTCGACATCGCGGCAGACGATGGTGCCGACCATGCAATCCTGCACCCACAGCGCCTTGTCCGACGTATCCCAGCCATCGCCAGTGACCGGGTCGGCAGGCCAGGCGTAATTGCCGGTGTGCTGGCGGTTGCCCTGCAGGACGAGCCGGTCGAGTTCGAGCCGGGCCACCGTGCGCGGTGCGGGCGGCGTGGGCGGCGGATCGCCCTGCACAAAGATGCCTCCGCCCCGCCATACCGCGTCGGACGGATCATCGCTCTTGAAGGGCACCACCTGCCAGTTGGCGTCGGGGTCGATGCCGCCAAGCCCGCGAAAGTCGAGGATGCTGGGCTCTGCAGCGAAGCCGCGCAGGGCAAGCGACGCGCGCACCACGAGCGGGCGTCCGTCCTCGGCGCGGGTGTCGCGCTCGGGCGAGGTGCGCACCGGGCAGTCGATCCGGTAGCGGGCGCTCTCGAAGCGCAGCTCGCGCGCGCCGATTGCATGGGCGTAGTCGATGGCGGCCTGGATTGCAGGCTGGTCGTTGCTCAACCCGTCTCCTGCCGCTCCGCCCTGCTCGACCGAAAGCGACCCTGCCTCGGCCTGCAATCGGAAGATGCGCCCGCTGGCGCAGCGCAGGACAAAGCGCGGGTGCGCGGCGCGCAAAGCCTCGTCGCACAAGGCATCGTGAACGTAGCGCGCGCTGCCATGGCCCGGTGATCCATGGCCCACGCTTTCAAGGACCAGCGTATCCGGATCCGGTGCACGCTGCGCGAGATCCGCGAACAGCGCAGGGGCCGCCTGCGCCTCGCGGTTGGCAAGGGAAAGCGCCTGCAGCGCGAGCGCGTTCATTGCGCCAGCCTGTAGGCAATGGTCCCGCTGGTCGGCGCAAGCTCGAGGTAGAGCGCAGCGCCCGCCTCGCTCTCGGACCAGACCGGTTCGCAGGCGTTGGCGGTGAAGCGCGCCCAGCCCGCACCGCCCAGCGTGAGGGGAAACTGGCTTGCGCCGCCGTCACTCGAACGCAGCACCCGGACCGAGCCTTCCCATTCGCCGGACAGGGTGAGGAAGACCGACGCGAAGGGCGCGGGAGTGAACGGGCCGGCCACTTGCGCACCCGTCGCTTCCCCCTCGAGGGCAGGCGGTGTCTGCGGGGGGCGGGCTACGGTTGCCAAGGGCGTCTCGTCGCCCACCAGCGCAAGCATTCCGGCAGCGTCGGTGCTGCCCAGCGCAAACGCGGGCGCGAAGCCACCGGGCGCCTCGACGGGGATGGGTTCATCAATCATGGACAGGCTCCAGCTAGAAGAAGGAGCCGATCCAGTTACTCACATAACCATCTGTAGGAAAATACTTATTTTGTCCCGCACGCGCCGTTAGCCGAGCAGCTCTTCGAGGCGCTGCTCGAACCGGTCCAGCACAGCAGTCTTCGACCAGGCTGCTTTGGCGCGCTGGATCGCGTGCTCTCCCATCGTGCGCCGATAGTCCGCATGACCAGCGAGCGAAGCGATCGCATCGGCGATCGCCTGGGGCGTTTCGGGCGGCACGATCACGCCGCAACCGACAAGCTCCTGGGCAACCCCGGTTCCAGGCATGACCGTCGCGACGATCGGCCGGCCCGATGCCAGCATGTTGCCGAGCTTGGAAGGGAGGACCAGGTCGGCCGCATCGGCCAGCTGCGGCAACAGGTGGATATCGGCCATACGCAGGAGCGAGCCGACCCGTTCGGGCGACTGCAAGTCGCGAAACTGGAGATTGCGAAGACCCTTGGCCCGCCTTTCGAGATTGATTCGGTTCGGCCCCTCACCCACGACCACGAAGGCGATGTCCTCGCGCCCCTCAAGCAAGCGGGCGGCGTCGACGACCACATCGAGACCCTGCTTGTTGGCGATGTTGCCGGAATAGAGCACGATGGTCTTGCCCTCCAGCCCCCATTCGGCGCGCAGCGAACGGCCGCTCGCCGCCTGGATGGCTGGCAGGTGGTTGGCCCAGTTGCGAATTTCGATGATCCGGTCACGCGGCACGCCCTTGGCCTCGGCCAGCTCGCACATGGGGCGGCTGATGGTCGACACGATATCGGCCGATTGCAGCATGCGGTTCTCGAACGACGCCGCCGCTTGCGCGGTGCGCCCGTCGCGGTCGATGAGCCCGGTGGCGAGCGCTGCGCCGACTTCGAAATCCTGGATGTGGAGCCACAGCGGCACGCCCGCACGGCGGGCCATCCGCACGGCGACCGGCGCCGCAACCATCGACGGAGCGACGGTCACGACAATATCGGGGCGCATGTCCCTGCGCGCCATGCGCGACGGCGGATAGCAGCTGCTGGCGAAGCTCATGTGATGCGCCAACCGCTTCCGGCCGCTGGGATTGGCCGGAATGTAATGCGGGCAGCGGGTCACCTTGACGCCGTTCTCGACGCTCGACATCCAGCGGCCCTTGAACCGGTCAAACAGCTTCCAGGCGGGGTAGTAAGGCTGGCCGACAATGGCGCGCACCTCGTGACCGCGCTCGACCAGACCTTCGCACAGGCCCGCCGAGTAGGGGCCAATGCCAATGGGTTCGGGAGCGTAGTTGAGCCCTATGAAGAGGATCTTGCGCGGGCGGCCCGCGCTCACGCCGCGCGAATGTCCTGGGTGCCGCGGGCGCCGCCGTCCTTGGCGTCCAGCCCGTCGAAGATAGCCCCGACGATAAGCGCCAGCTTGTCTTCGTTCAGCTTGTCGCTGATCATGGCGATCATGTAAGGCTGGAGGTAGCAGTTCACCATCTGGTTGATGATCGACATGGCGGTATCGACCTGCAGGCCTTCGAGATGTCCTTCAGCCTGCGCTTCCGCGATCAGCTCGCACAGATAGTGGTCGCCAAGATCGATGTAGCTCCGGGCGTATTCGAAATAGCGTTCGCCCATCTCGACATAGAGATTGAAGCTCGCCGGATCGTCCTCGAAATTCTGGCGCAACAGCCGGAATCGGCGGGCGAAGAACTCGTACATCTTGCGCCGCGGCGGAAGGTCGGAGGCCATGACCTCGTCCATCACCGCAAGCTTGGGCGCAAACCATTCGCCGGTCACCGCCTCGAGCAGGTCGCCTTCCTCGGGGAACACGACTTCGAGGCGCGAGCGGGCGATCTTGAGTTCGGCGGCGAGGCGCGTGCGCGTGACCTCTTCACCGGTGCGCTCCATCAACGCCATCGCTTCGCGCGCAAAGCGGCTGCGCATGGTTTCGATGTCGTCTTCACTCACGCCTGCGCGCTCCCGTAACGGCCTCTGCAGACAATTAGGGATGCATTCGCCGCGGTTAAACCCCCAATAGGGCTCAGGAGGCGCTTTTCTTGGGCGGCCAGGGGATGAAAGCCGAAGTTCGCGCCTTATACTCTTCGTATCCGGGCCGAGAAGACTTCATGCCGCTTTCGAGCAGGGCAGCGCCCGACCACTTGGTGAGCGTGAAGGTCAGGAAGATCGGGCCGGCGATCGTCCAGGCCGCCACCCACCACCCGGCCGAAGCCGAGGCGATCCAGATACCCCACCACACGCAGGCGTCACCGAAATAGTTGGGATGACGGGTGTAGCGCCACAGGCCCTTGTCCATCACCTTGCCTTCGTTGGCGGGATCGGCCTTGAACCGGGCGAGCTGCCAGTCGCCTACCCATTCGAAGAAGATCCCTACCGCCCACAGGCCGAAACCGATCATCGCAAGGCCGCTGATCGGGGTCGAGGAACTGGCTTCGAGGATGCCGTATTGCGCCGGGCTCGACACCAGGAACAGCAGGGCGGACTGGAACAAGAAGACTTTCACCAGCGCAGCGATCGCGAAGCGGCCTTTCTCGCGGTCTTTCCTGAGGATCTTCGCGTAGCGCTTGTCTTCGCCTTCGCTGCGCCAGCGCCGCAGGATATGGATGCACAGGCGCACACCCCAGATCACCGTCATGCCCATAAGCAAGGTGGCGAGACCGCCAGGGTCGAGCAGGCGCAGCCAGCTCACCAGCGCCATCAGCGCCATGCCGCCGCCCCAATAGGCATCGACGAAGCTCACATCGTCGATCTGGAGCGCGATGACCCACAGGATAATGGCAAGGCCAAGCAGGATTGCCGCGTTCGCGAGCAGCGCTTCGAGGATCACTCGCCGCCCTCCTCGACAATCCGGTTCGCCTGCGCCTCCAGGACCTTGTAGCGGCCCAGTTCAGGGCGCTTGGAAATCAGGTAGTCGGCGATCTTCTGCAGGTCGCGGCCATAGTCACCGCTCGGCCAGATCGGCTCGCTGAAACCGAGCATGCGCTTCTTCCAGCTGACCCAGGCGACCACGATCGGGACCTGTGCGGCCTGCGCAATGTGGTAGAAGCCGCTCTTCCATTCGCCGTTCGAGCTGCGCGTGCCTTCGGCCGCGATGACCAGCGCGAGCTTGTCCGCCTTGCGGAAGGCTTCGGCCACTTGTTCGACGTAATTTGCGCGCTTGGTCCGATCGATCGGCACGCCGCCCATGTCGAACATGAAGTTCTTCATCACCCCCTGGAACAGCGTGTGCTTGCCCATGAAGCTGGGTTCGATCCCCTCTTCCGCCGTGGCGCCGGTGAAGAAAACGAAATCCCAATTGGACGTGTGCGGCGCGCCCGCGATCACGAATTTGGGGATCTTGGGCAGCGGGCTTTCGATGCGCCAGCCCTGCGCCTTGTAGATCCACCAGATGATCCGCCGCACGATACGCGACAGAAGCGACCGCTTGCGGACGTATGGGCTTGTCAATTCACTCTCCCCTGAAGGCACGACCTAGCAGTTACGCTAGGGAAAGCGAGAGGGATGCAGCGGTTTCCCGCCGTTTACATCCGGAACACGCCGAACTGCGGTGTCTCGGGGATCGGCGCTTCGAGTGTTGCGGCGAAGGCAAGGCCGAGGACATCGCGCGTTTGCACCGGGTCGATCACGCCGTCGTCCCACAGGCGCGCGGTGGCGTAATAGGGATTGCCTTCGTCCTCGTACTTCTGGCGGATCGGGGCCTTGAACTTCTCGGCCTGTTCTTCGGTCCAGCTGTCGGCATCGCGGTGGACGGTGGCGAGGACGCTAGCGGCCTGTTCGCCGCCCATCACCGAGATGCGCGCGTTGGGCCAGGTGAAGAGGAAACGCGGGGAATAGGCGCGGCCGCACATGCCGTAATTGCCCGCGCCGAAGCTGCCGCCGATGACCACGGTGACCTTGGGCACGGTGGCGGTCGCGACGGCGGTGACGAGCTTCGCGCCATGCTTGGCGATGCCTTCCGCCTCGTATTTCCCGCCGACCATGAAACCGGAGATGTTCTGGAGGAACAGCAGCGGGATGCGGCGCTGGCAGGCGAGCTCGATGAAATGCGCGCCCTTCTGCGCGCTTTCGGAAAACAGCACACCGTTGTTGGCGAGGATTGCCACCGGCATGCCCCAGATATGCGCAAAGCCGCAGACCAGCGTGCTGCCGTAATGCTGCTTGAACTCGTGGAACTCGCTGCCGTCGACGAGGCGCGCGATGACCTCGTGCACGTCGTAGGGCGCGCGCACGTCCTCGGGCACCAGCGCGTAGAGATCATCCGCATCGAACTTGGGCGCGCGCGGGTCCTTGATCTCGACATTCTTGGCGGCCGCGTGGTTATCGCCCAGATGGCTGACGATATCGCGTACGATGGTGAGCGCGTGTTCGTCGTTCTCGGCGAGATGGTCGACAACGCCCGACTTCTTCGCGTGGAGATCGCCGCCGCCCAGATCCTCGGCGCTGATCTCCTCGCCCGTCGCGGCCTTCACCAGCGGCGGACCGGCAAGGAAGATCGTGCCCTGGTTGCGCACGATCACGGTCTCGTCCGACATGGCGGGCACATAGGCGCCGCCCGCGGTGCAGCTGCCCATGACGCAGGCGATCTGCGGGATGCCAGCTGCGCTCATGTTCGCCTGGTTGAAGAAGATGCGCCCGAAATGGTCGCGGTCGGGAAAGACCTCCGCCTGGTGCGGCAGGTTCGCGCCGCCGCTGTCGACGAGGTAGATGCACGGAAGCCGGTTTTCCTGCGCGATTTCCTGTGCGCGCAGGTGCTTCTTGACCGTCATCGGGTAGTAGGTGCCGCCCTTCACCGTGGCATCGTTGCACACGATCATCACCTGACGACCCGACACCCGGCCGATCCCGCAAATCAGCGAGGCGCCGTTGATATCGCCTTCGTACATGCCGTTGGCGGCAAGCTGGCCGATCTCGAGGAAGGGGCTGCCCGGATCGAGAAGCCGCTCGACACGCTCACGTGGAAGGAGCTTCCCACGCGAGACATGCCGTTCCCGGCTCCGCTCGGGGCCACCAAGCGCGGCTTCGGCGACGGAAGAGCGCAGGTCGGATGCCAGCGACTTGTTGTGCTCGAAGCGCGCCTTGGCGTCTGGCGCCTCGCGGTCGAGTGTCGAGGTGAGAACGGGTGCTGTCATGCGACTGCTCCAAGCAAGGTGAACGTGCCGACGCCGAAAGAGAACAGTGCTCCAGAATCACGAACACCATTCATCGCGAAAGCAAGGATTCCCAAGGTGAGGAAGGCGAGACCAAGCCCAACCTCAAATACAAAGGCGGTTGTGGGCACCAGCAGCAAAGCAGCCGTAGCAACCAGAGCCGCTGTGACGACCGCATACACGACCTTGTTCGCGCGGTCAGAAAGTCCACCCGAAGCGGAAGCACGCTTCTGTGCCAGCAACTCGAGCGCGTAGCGAGGACCGCCTCTGGCAATGTGCCAAGCCAAGGCACCGCCGATCAGGACTACGGCAAGATAATGCCAGATCACCCCGCTGCCCCAATCAGCTCGCGCCCGATCAGCATCCGCCTGATCTCGTTGGTCCCAGCGCCGATATCGAGCAGCTTCGCATCGCGCATGTAGCGTTCGACCGGCCAGTCGAGCGTATAGCCAGCGCCGCCCAGCGCCTGCACGCTTTCGGCGGCAACCTTGAAGGCGTTCTCCGATGCCAGCAGGATCGCACCCGCCGCGTCGAAGCGGGTGGTCTGGTCATTGTCGCAGGCCTTCGCCACCGCATAGGTGTAGGCACGCGCCGATTGCAGCGCGACATACATGTCGGCGACCTTCGCCTGCATCAGCTGGAAACTGCCGATCGGTTTTCCGAACTGCTTGCGCTCGCGAAGGTAGGGGATGACCGTGTCGAGGCAGGCCTGCATGATGCCAAGCTGCAATCCGGCCAGCACCACGCGCTCGTAGTCGAGGCCGCTCATCAGCACGCCGACGCCCCCGTTCACCGGGCCCATCACGCGGTCTTCGGGGATGTGGCAATCGTCGAACACGAGCTCGGCCGTGGGCGAGCCGCGCATGCCGACCTTTTCGATCTTCTGGCCGATGGAAAAGCCCTCGTCGTCCTTCTCGATGAGGAAGGCGGTGATGCCGCGCGAACCGGCTGCGCCATCGGTCTTGGCGTAGACGACCAGCGTGTCGGCGTAGGGGGCGTTGGTGATCCAGAACTTGGTGCCGTTGAGGATGTAGCCGCCCTGTACGGCTTCGGCCTTCAGCTTCATCGAGACGACGTCCGACCCCGCACCGGCTTCCGACATGGCGAGGCTGCCGACATGCTCGCCGCTGATCAGCGGGGCGAGGTACTTCGCCTTCTGCTCCTCGTTGCCCCAGCGGCGGATCTGGTTGACGCACAGGTTCGAATGCGCGCCGTAGGAAAGGCCGAGCGAGGCGCTGGCGCGGCTCACTTCCTCGACCGCGATGACATGTTCGAGATAGCCGAGGCCAAGCCCGCCGTCGGCTTCATCGACGGTCAGGCCGTGCAGGCCCAGCTCGCCCATCTGCTGCCACAGCTCCTCGCGCGGGAAATAGTCTTCGCGGTCGATCTTCTCGGCCAGCGGGGCAATTTGCTCGTCGGCAAAACGGCTCACGCTTTCGCGGATCATCTCCGCGCTTTCGCCAAGCTGGAAATCGAAATCGGGGGTCGCGCGCATGGTCTCTCCTCAGGAATCCGCGAAATTTGGGCGCTCGCGAAAATTCGTATGCGGGCGGGCGGATAGCCGAGTGCGCCGTGCGGGGCAAACGCATTGGGGGCATCACCGTTCAGGCCATGGAAAGTTGCTTTTTGCGGTAGGCACGGGACGTTATTTGAGGCTAAGGGGCGCGCCAACGCAATCATGTACCGCAAGGAAACTATCCTGTGGCCCGAAGGAACTCCGCCTTCGGATGCCTATTGCGACGAGGGCAAGCGCCTCGCGGTCCTGGCGGCGCATGGGACCGGCGCGCTGGTGGACGATCCGGAGCTCCAGGGAATCGTCGATCTCGCCGCGCGCATTTGCGACGCGCCTCTCGCCATGGTCACCATGGTGGAAGAAGGCCGCCAGCTGTTCCTGACCCGCACGGGTATCGATGCGCGCGAGACCCCGCGCCCGACGAGCTTCTGCGCCCATGCGATGCTGGGCGCGGAACCGATGGTGGTGCGCGATGCGCTTGAAGACCCGCGCTTTGCAGACAACCCGCTGGTGAGGGGTGAACCGCACATCCGGTTCTACGCCGGCCACCCCCTTGTTTCGGTCGAAGGGGCGCCGCTCGGCGCGCTGTGCATCATCGACCGCGTGCCGCGTGAACTTGGCCTCAGCGGATTGCAGAAGGAAACCCTGTCGGTCCTCGCCAAGGCGGTCATGCGGCGCATCTCGCAAAAGCGATTGGGCGATGACGCGATCAGCGCGGTTAACCGGCGCGAAGCCTACCTGCAGAACATGATCGACAGCGTGCCGGGCATTGCCTGGTCGGCCAACCCGCAAGGCGAATTCGACTACGTCAACGCGCGCTGGCGCGAGACGACCGGACTGGAACCGCCGCGCACCACCAAAGAATGGCAGTCGGCCATCCACCCCGACGACTGGGAAGCAACGCTCGCCCGTTTCCTCGAAGCGGTGCGCACCCGCACGCTGTTCGAAGACGAGTGGCGCCTGCGCCTCGCAAACGGCGAGTACCGCTGGGTCCAATCGCGCGCGGTCCCGGTAGTCGACGAGGAGGGTGCGGCGCGCTGGTTCGGCACGGTCATCGATATCGACCGGCAGAAACGCCTGTCGGAATCGCGCGACCTGCTGGCGAACGAGCTATCGCACCGCATCAAGAACATCTTCGCGGTTGTCTCGGGCCTCATTGCCGTGCGTTCGCGCGGCCGGCCCGAAGCGGCCGAATTCGCCAGCGAGCTTACCGCGGCGATCCGCGCGCTCGGCACGGCGCACGACTATGTCCGCCCCTTCGACGGCCGCTCCACCGATTGCCTCCAGGGCCTGCTGCGCGACTTGCTGAGGCCTTACGAAACCGCGGGTTCGCGGATTACCATCAGCGGCGAGGACCTGGAAATCGGCCCGCGCGCCGCAACGCCGCTTGCGCTCATCTTCCATGAACTCGCGACCAACGCCGCCAAATACGGCGCGCTTTCGCAACCCGGCGGCTCCGTCTCCATCCAGATCGCGCACCCTTGCGAGGAACGCGACGAGCTTGTCGTGAGCTGGCAGGAATCCTCCGACTCCTTCGAGGAAACCACCGCCGCCGCCGTTCGAGAGGAAGGCGGCTTCGGTTCGCGCCTGCTGCGCCTTGCCATCGAAGGACAGCTTGGCGGCAGCTTCACGCGCACCTTCTCCGACGACGGGCTCGATGTGGAGATTACCGTGCCGGCGGCAAAGATCGGCGCCTAGGGGTCGCATCCTTCCTCGCGCCTGCCTATGGTGGCCCGCAAGAGGGAGGTTGCGCATGATCCGGTTTCGAACATTTGGCCTGCTCGCGGCGGTGCCCCTGGCCGCCTGCTCGGCGCAAAGCGAAGCCGATGCGGAAATGGCCAACGCCGCGCTTGGCGGCGAGACGGAGACGCCCGAACCCGCGGCGGAGGAAACGCCGGCCGAATCGCCCGCTCCTGATGTGTTCGCCGCGACGGCCTGGCGCGTGACGGCCGAGGACGGCGCGCGCTACACGACCTACCTAGACCCCGAGGGCACCTACCGCGATTTTCGCAATGGCGACCCCTGGCAGGAAGGGAGCTGGTCGCACGCCAACGCCGAAAGCGACCCGGTGCTGTGCTTCACTCCCGATGCGGAAAACGCGGTCGAGCGCTGCTGGGAGCCGGGCCGGATGCGCGGCGATACGATGCAGGCGACCGGCGACAACGGCACCACGATCGAGCTCGAGCGGGTCGAGTATGTCCTTCCCGATGCGGACACCGACGACGCGGCGTGACCACAGGGAACGAACCGCTGCTGGAATTCCGCGATGTGCGGAAGCGCTATGACGCGACCGAGGCGGTGGCCGGGGTTTCCCTGTCCATCCCTTCCGGCCAGTTCGTGGCGTTGGTCGGCGCTTCAGGATCGGGCAAGTCGACGCTGCTGAAGACCGTCAACCGCCTGGTCGATCCGAGCACGGGCGCGGTGCGCTTCGACGGCGAGAATGTCGAAAGCCAGCCGCTGGCTGCGCTGCGCCGCCGGATCGGCTACGTCTTCCAGTCGATCGGCCTCTTTCCGCACATGCGCGTGGGCGAGAATATCGCGATCGGCCCCCGGCTGGTGGGCGAGACGATGCCCGCCGTGCGGATTGGCGAACTGCTTGAGCTGGTCGAGCTCGATCCCGAGATGGCCAATCGCTTGCCCGACGAGCTTTCCGGCGGGCAGCGCCAGCGCGTCGGGGTCGCCCGCGCACTGGCGAACGAACCGCAATTGCTGCTGATGGACGAACCCTTCGGCGCGCTCGACCCGATAACCCGCGATGCCCTTGGCGACCGGGTCCGCGAACTGCACCAGGACCTCGGCCTCACCACCGTGATGGTCACGCACGACATGGCCGAAGCGCTGCTGCTGGCCGACCGCGTCCTCGTCATGGACAGCGGGCAAGTTGTCGCTGACGAGACACCCCACGCGCTGCTGGAGGGTGCCGGGGGAGAGATCGCGCAGGGCCTCGTTGCCGTGCCGCGCGCGCAGGCCGACCGGCTGGCGGATCTCGCCCGGTGAGCGATATCTGGACCACGCTTCTCGGTCTTGGCGACAAGCTGGCGGCCCATGTGCTGCTGTCGGCATCGGCCATCGCGCTCGGGATTGCGGTTGCCCTGCCGCTGGCAGTCTGGGCCAGCCGCTCGCCGCCCGTGGCGCGCGCGGCGCTGGGTTTCGCGAGCCTTGTCCAGACGATCCCTGCGCTGGCCCTGCTGGCGCTGTTCTTCCCGATCCTGCTGAGCCTGCGCAGCCTCTTCGGAGAGGGGCTCCCGACGCTCGGCTTCCTGCCCGCGCTGCTGGCGCTTTCGCTCTACGCCCTGTTGCCGATCCTGCGGAACGCCGTGACCGCGCAGGCCAATCTCGACCCCAGTGTGATCGAGGCGGCGGACGGTGTCGGCATGACCTTCTGGCAACGCCTGCGCCTCGTCGAAGCGCCGCTGTCGGCACCCTACATCATGGCCGGCATCCGCACGGCGGCGGTGTGGACCATTGGCGCAGCGACGCTATCGACCACCATCGGGCAGCCCAGCCTGGGCGATCCGATCTTCGCCGGATTGCAGACCCAGAACTGGGTGCTTGTCCTCGCCGGCTGCATTGCCAGCGCCGGCCTTG
Source organism: Qipengyuania flava (assembly GCF_019448255.1). NCBI lineage: Bacteria > Pseudomonadati > Pseudomonadota > Alphaproteobacteria > Sphingomonadales > Erythrobacteraceae > Qipengyuania > Qipengyuania flava. The sequence continues at coordinate 383,312 of NZ_CP080410.1, read as the reverse complement.
CCCTTGTGGCTGACGGTCTGCTCGGCGCCATCGAAAAGGGGCTCGCCACGCGCCGCCGCGTCCTCTCCTTCGGGGGCCTTGGCGCAGTCGCGCTCGGTATTCTCGCCGCGCTCACCGTCCAGTTCGGCGGCAGCGACGAAGATCGCATCGTGATCGGCGCGAAGGGCTTTTCCGAGCAATACATCCTCGCGCGCCTCATCGGCCAGCGGCTGGAAGCGGAAGGTTTTGAGGTCGAATACCGCGACGGGCTGGGGTCGGCTGTGGCGCACCGGGCGGTTTCGACCGGGGCGATCGATGTGCTCGTTGACTACACCGGCACGATCTGGACCAACCAGATGGAACGCGCGGACAATCCCGACCGCGACACCATGCTCGCCGAAATCGTCGCCTGGGAAACCGAGACCAGCGGCACCCATGTGCTGGGCCGGCTGGGGTTCGAAAACGCCTATGGCCTCGCCATGCCGCGCGCGGCAGCAGAGGCAGGCGGGTTTGCCGCCATCGGCGATCTGGCGGGGCGCGCCCAGTCGATGACCATCGGCGGCGATCCGGAATTCTTCGAGCGGCCCGAATGGTTCGCGGTGCGCGATGCTTACGGTCTGCGTTTCGGCGCGCAGCGCAACTTCTCGCCAACCTTCATGTACAACGCGCTGATTTCGGGCGAGGCGGATGTGATCGGCGCCTACACCTCGGATGGGCGGATAGCGGCGGACGACCTCGTGATCCTGGAAGACCCGGAAGGCGCCTTTCCCAACTACGACGCCATCGTGCTGGTCGCGCCGGAAACGAGCGCCGATGAGGCCCTGCTCGGCGCGCTCCAGCCGCTGGTCGGAGCCATCGACGTCGAGGCCATGCGCGAGGCGAACTTCTCGGTCGACCGGGAGGAGGACAAGCTGTCTTTCGACGAGGCGGCGCGCCGGCTGGCCGAGCGGGCCGGCATCGCCATCCGCTAGTCCTCGGAGCGGCGGCGCTCCCCTTCGGGAAATCCGGCCCCGCGCGGCCAGTCGCGGGCGGTTAGCGCCATGCACTTGAACAGCGCGCCCATTTCGTCGGGCGAAACCAGCCGGTCATACGCCGCCTTGATATCCCCCGCCCGCTCGGGCGCCGCACTGGCGAGGCTCTGCGCGCGAAGGCCGATACCCATCGCACTCAACCAGTCGCCCTGGGTCGAGAGCAGGCTGACGCTGCCTTCGCGCCGGGCAAGATCGTCGAGCGTGGCGAAATCGACATGGGCGGTAAGGTCCATCTCGCCCGGCTCAGCAAAGACATCGACCTTCTCGTGCGCCTTGACCGCTTGCAGGGTGGAGCCGCTGCGCGCCACGAGGTGGCCGTAATCGATGAACAGCGCCGCCCCGCCCTGCACGTCGAGCCGCCGGGCAAGAGTTTCGACCAGCGCGGCGGCGGCCGGACAGGTCTCGATAACCGTGCCTACGGGCGCGGAGCGTTGCGCCATGGGCACCGCCTCTTCCATCGGGTTCGGCCCGGACACGAAAGCAAGCTCACCCTCCTCCAGCCCGACCATCCGCTCGCGCCATCCCAGCTCGGTCATCACCAGCTGGCGGATCGGGAGCGCGTCGAGGAACTCGTTGGCGAGCAACAGGATCGGCCGGTCTTCGGGCAGAGTATCGAGCGTGTCGTGGAATCGTGCTTCGGCGAGCGCGCCGCCCTGGAGCGCGCGGAGCGCCTCGGACCCTTCGACCAGATGGACCTCTGGTCGCAGCCCCTGGCTGGCCATGGCCCGCAGCGCGTCCTTCGCCAGCGTCCCGCGCCCCGGCCCGAGCTCGACATAGATCGCGTCCGCCGGGCGCCCGGCACGCGACCAGATATCGGCCAGCCACAGCCCTGCCATCTCGCCGAACATCTGGCTGATTTCGGGCGCGGTGGTGAAATCGCCGCCCGCGCCGAGCGGATCGCGGCTGGTGTAATAACGCGCGTTGCTCTCGCCCATGTAGCGCGAGACCGGCATCGGTCCGTGGCTTTCGATCAGGCGGCGGAACGTCTCCGCCAGCGGCGTGTCGCCAGCCTCGCTCATGCGCTGGGCGCGGCGGCCTTGGCGCTTCCCCCAACCGGCTGTTTTACCAGTGCGTAGACGATCACGATGACGCCCACCGCGATCATCGGCAGGCTGAGCCACTGGCCGCGCGAAAGGCCGGTTTCGAGCACCACATGGGCTAGGTGCGCATCGGGTTCGCGGAAGAACTCCATCAGGAAACGCCCAAGACCCATGCCGACCGTGAAAACGCCCACCAGCAGCCCTGCGCGGTAGCGCGCGCGGGTTTTCCAGAAGAGCGCGTAAAGCAGCAGCGCCAATAGCAGGCCTTCAAAGCCCGCCTGATAGAGCTGGCTGGGGTGCCGCGCCAGCAGGTCGGGATCGGTCGGGAAGACCATGGCGAGCGGAAATTCGCTTTCGACCGGGCGACCATACAATTCGCCGTTCACGAAGTTCGCCAGTCGTCCGAGCATGTAGGCGAGCGGCACGTTGACCGCGATGTAATCGCAGATCCGCAGCCAGTTGAGCTTGCCCCGCCAGGCAACCCAGCTGATCGCCACCAGCACGCCGATGACCCCGCCGTGGAAGCTCATCCCGCCTTCCCACAGCTTGAACATGTCGACCGTGCCGAAGAGTTCAGGGCGGTAGAAGGCGACATAGCCCAGCCGTCCACCGAGAATCACGCCCAGCGTGCAGTAGAAGAACAGGTCGTCGGCATGGCGCTGCGCCATCGGCGCGCCGGGCGCCTTGATCATCTTGGACAGGTGCCAATAGGCCAGCAGGATGCCGACAAGATAGGCGAGCGAATAGTAGCGAAGCTGGAACGAGCCGATCTCGAATAGGTAGGGGCGAAGGCCCAGGTTCTCCCAGTAGATCGGTTCCGCTGCGCCCGATGCAGCCAGTAGTGACAGCAAGTGCTTATCCCCTTAGAGGTGTGTCCAAGGCCGCGACCGGCGACCCATCGGGAGCGGCTTTTGGCATAGCAGGGGTTTTGGGGAAAGCCTGCGTCGAGCCGCAAGTTATGCGCGAGCCTCGGATGGAGGACGCGCGCCGATTGGAGAGGATAGCAAAGACCCATGCCAACAGAACTCGACAAGGACATCCACCGCATCACCGAAGCCGTGACCGCTCCGGGGCAGATGTTCGAGCTCACCGAAGTCACCCGCCGCGGCGTCACCATGCCCGCGTTCAAGAACGCGCCCCCCAGCGTGGTCCACTACTTCGCCCACTTCTGTAACGAGAAGAAGGACGAGACCTTCATCGTCGAAGGCGACATGCGCATGACCTTCGGCGAGATCTGGCACGCCGCCACGCACGTCGCCCACGGCCTTGCGACCCAGCACGGCATCGAAAAGGGCGACCGCGTGGGCATCGCCGCACGCAATTCGACCAACTGGATTGTCGCCTACATGGGCATCCTGATGGCCGGCGGTTGTGCCACGCTCCTGAATGGCTGGTGGACCGGCGAGGAGCTCGCCTACGGAATCGACCTGTGCGAATGCAAGCTGGTGCTCGCCGACCCGCAGCGCGCTGCGCGCCTGGAAGGGATGGAGCAGAGCTCGAAGGTCGTCGTGTTCGATCATGGCGTGCCGTCGGAAGGCCTCGCGCCCGTCTGGGCCGCCGGCGATACCGCCATGCAGATGCTTGGCCAGATCGGCCCCGAGGATCTCGCGACCATTCTCTACACCTCGGGTTCGACCGGCCATCCCAAGGGGGCCTATTCGGACCATCTCGGCGTCGTTTCCGGCACGATGAACTACGTGTGCCAGACGGCCATGATCCTGCAGCTGCTGACCGAACGCGGCGAAGCACCGACCGTTCAGCCGTCCGCGCTGGTCGCCGTGCCGCTGTTCCACGTTACCGGCGAGGTACCGCTGTTCCTCCAGAGCTTCGCCATGGGCCGCAAGCTCGTGCTGATGCCCAAGTGGGACGCGACCGAGGCGCTGCGCCTCCTCGACGAGGAGAAGGTGACCTACTTCGTCGGCGTGCCGCTGATGAGCTACGAGATCGCCGTGCATCCCGAGCGCGACAAATACGACCTTTCGCAGTGCAAGACCTTCGCCGGCGGCGGCGCCGCGCGCCCGATCGAGCATGTGAAGAAGATCAAGGACGCCTTCCAGGACGGCTATCCGGTGCTCGGCTACGGTCTCACCGAAACCAACGGCGTTGGCGCGGGCAACTTGAACGAGAACTACCTCGCCAAGCCGTCGAGCACCGGCATGCCCTCGCTGCCGCTGGTCGACATGGCTATCCTCGATGATGACGGGAAGCCGATGGAACAGGGCAAGGTGGGCGAGGTTTCGATCCGCTCGGTCTGCAACTTCCTCGGCTACTGGAAGAACGAGGAAGCGACCAAGGCCGCCTATTCGGACGATGCCTATTTCCGCACCGGCGACCTCGGCTATCTCGACGAGGACAACTACCTGTTCATCGTCGACCGCAAGAAGGACATCATCATCCGCGGCGGTGAAAACATCTCCTGCATCGAGGTGGAAGAGGCGATCTACGCCCATCCCAAGGTTGCCGAATGCTCGGTCTTCGGCCTGCCCGACGAACGTTTCGGTGAAATCCCCGCAGCGGTCTATTTCGCCCATCCGGGCCAGGAGCTTTCGGTGGAGGAGTTGCAGGGCTTCCTGCGCGAGCACATCGCCGCCTTCAAGGTGCCTTCGGTCATCTGGCAGAGCGACGAGCAGCTGCCGCGCCTGGGCACCCAGAAGGTCGACAAGCGTACGGTGAAGGCAACCTTCGCCAAGGAGCACCTCGCCGCTTGACCACAACCCGTGTCCCCCGACAGCGCGCGATCATCGACAGGCGCAAGCTTGCTTCCGAGATCAACGCGCTGGTCGGGGAGCATGGCGAGGCTGCACGCCCGCATATCGTCCAGACGCTCAAGGCCGCGCTCGAGCGCGGACGCGAGGAGCTGGGCCGGCGGCTGGAGGAAAAACCCTCCGCCGGGCACGAGAACGCGGGCGGTTTCGCCTTCCTGATCGACCAGCTGATCCGCGTGATCCACGATCACGCGACCACCCACCTCTATCCCAGCGCCAACCGCTCCAAGGCGGAGCGGATGACCGTGATGGCCGTGGGCGGATACGGCCGCGCGGAAATGTCGCCGCATTCCGATGTCGACATCGCCTTCCTCGTGGGCGGGAAGAAAACCGCCTGGTGCGAGCAGGTGGTCGAGGCGATGCTCTACATGATGTGGGACCTTGGCCTGAAAGTGGGCCATTCGACCCGCACGCTAAACGAGGCCATTCGCCTTTCCAAGGGCGATCTCACCATCCGCACGGCGCTGCTCGAAGGGCGCTATGTCTGGGGCGACCAGGACCTTTACGACGAAGGCTCGCGCCGCTTCAGCGCCGAGGTCGTGCGCGGCAACGAACGCAATTTCGTCACCGAGAAGCTGGCCGAGCGCAACGCGCGCCACAAGCGCATGGGTGACAGCCGCTATGTCGTCGAACCCAATGTGAAAGACGGCAAAGGCGGCCTGCGCGACCTCCACACGCTCTACTGGATCGGCAAGTTCATCCACCGCGTGCGCACTGCATCCGAACTGGTCGATGTCGGCCTGTTCACACCCGAAGAATATCGCAGCTTCCGCAAGGCGGAGAACTTCCTCCTCGCGGTGCGCAGCCACATGCATGTGCTCACCGGGCGCGCCGAGGACCGGCTGACCTTCGATCTCCAGCGCCGCATTGCCGAGCGAATGAATTTCGCCGACCGGCCCGGCAAGAGCGCGGTCGAGCGCTTCATGCAGTTCTATTTCCTTCAAGCAAAGCGCGTCGGATCGCTGACCGGCGTCTTCCTTGCCCATATCGACGAGCAGTTCGAAACCAAGACCGCGCGGCGCGGGTTCTTTGCCGGCTGGCGCCAGAAGGCGCGCCAGCTCAAGGGCTACCGCGTCTACGGCGGGCGGATCGCCGCACCGTCGGACGACTGGTTCAAGAAGGACCCTGTGCGCCTCATCGAGATCTTCCAGCTGGCGGAGGCGGAAGAGCTGGAAATCCACCCGGAAACCATGCGCCAGACCAACCGCGACAGCGGGCTGATCGACAATTCCGTCCGTAACGACGAGCGAGCCAACGCGCTGTTCCTCGACCTGCTATGCGGGCGCAACGATCCCGAGATGGTCCTGCGCTGGATGAACGAGGCGGGCGTTTTCGGAAAATTCGTGCCCGATTTCGGCAAGGTCAACGCGCAGATGCAGTTCGACATGTACCACCACTATACGGTGGACGAGCACACTATCCGCGCGATCGGCCTCCTGAACAAGATCGAGAAGGGCGAGCTGACCGACGACCACCCGCGCGCCACGCGCCTCATTCACAAGGTCAATTCGCGCCGCGTCGCCTATGTCGCGGCGCTGCTGCACGATATCGCCAAGGGCCGGGGCGGCGATCATTCGGTGCTTGGAGCCGAGGTGGCCGAGGAACTCTGCCCGCGCTTCGGCCTGACGGACAGCGAGACCGAGATGGTCGCCTGGCTGGTGCTGAACCACCTGCTGATGAGCGCCACGGCACAGAAACGCGACCTCACCGATCCCAAGACGATCGAGGATTTCGTGGGTCAGGTGCAGAGCGCGGAGCGCCTGCGCCACCTCGCCATCCTCACCGCGGTCGATATCCGCGCGGTCGGACCGGGGACGTGGAACAGCTGGAAGGGCCAGCTGCTGGGCGAGCTCTACGATGTATCGAGCGAACGCCTGCGCCTTGGCCACATGCGCCACGGGCGCGAGCAGAAGATCGCCTATAAGCAGTCCGAAGTCGCGGAGCTTCTGGGCGACAAGGCCCCGTTGGTCGAAAGCCTCGCCAAGACCATGGGCGATGCCTACTGGATCGCCGAGCCGAGCGACATCATTGCCCTCAACCTCGTCCATTACGCCGCCGCACGCGAGGCCGAGCATGACCTCTCGATCCACTGCGAGTTCTACGAAGCGCGCGGGGCGACCCTGGTGACAGTCATCGCGGCCGACCACCCGGGCCTGTTCTACCGCATCGCGGGCGGCATCCACCTTGCCGGCGGCAACATTATCGATGCGCGCATTCACACGACACGCATGGGCTGGGCGCTCGACAATTTCCTCGTGCAGGACCCGCATGGCGATCCCTTTGCCGAAGAAAGCCAGCTGACCCGGCTCAAGAACTCGATTGCCGATGCGCTGGCGAACAAGGTCGACCTCGCCCCGCGCCTTGCCCAGCGCCCGCTGGCGCACAGCCGCGCGCGAGCCTTCGACGTGGCCCCGCGCGTCCTGTTCGACAACAAGGCTTCGAACCGCTTTACCGTGATCGAGGTGAACGCGCGCGACCGTCCGGCGCTGCTCAACCGCCTCGCCCGCACGCTGTTCGAAAGCCGCCTCGTGGTCCACTCCGCGCACATCACCAATTACGGCGAGCGCGCGGCCGACACCTTCTATGTGACCGATCTTACCGGCGGGAAGCTGGAACGCGGCGAACGCATGGACCGCCTTGAAGCGCGCCTGATCGAAGCGGCAAGCGATGCGACGCAGGATCGGCTGGAAAACGCGTAGTTCTCTGCCCTACCGCTTCGCTTCATGCGGGCATGGCTAGGCCGGTTTGCCGCGTTCCCCGAACAACGCCGTTCCAACCCGAACATGCGTGGATCCGAGCTTGATCGCGGTTTCGTAGTCGCCGCTCATGCCCATGCTGCGGCCTTCCAACCCGTGGTCGCGGGCGAGCTTGTCGAGGAAGGCGAAGAAGGGCGCGGGTTCGATGTCAAAGGGCGGGATGCACATGAGACCCGCGACCGGGATATCGGCCGCGCGCGCCTGGTCGAGCAGAGCGGGCAGCTCGGCAATCGGGCAGCCGCCCTTCTGCTCTTCCTCACCCACATCGACTTGCACGAAGCAGGGCACGCGCTTGTCCAGCTTGTCCATCGCCTTGGCGAGCGCCTTCACGAGGCTTGGCCGGTCGAGCGAGTGGATCACGTCAAACAGCGCGACCGCGTCTTCCGCCTTGTTGGACTGGAGCTGGCCGATGAGGTGCAGCTGCACATAGGGATAGGCTTCGCGCAGCGCGGGCCACTTGGCCTGCGCTTCCTGCACGCGGTTCTCGCCGAAATGACGCTGGCCTTCGCGCAGCAGCGGCTCAATCGCTTCGGCCGGATGCGTCTTGCTGACCGCGACGAGCGTTACGTCAGCCACTTCGCGGCGGGCGATCTTGCAGGCCTGCGCGATATTCGCCTGCACCTGCTGGAGCGGGGTGTCTGTGCTTTCCATCGCGGCGCGCTATAGCGTGTGCATGGCGCGAAACCAGTCCCCCCTGCCCCTGCTGTGGTTGCTGAGCGACGCGCGCAACGATGCGGGACTGGAAGATGCGCTGCGGGCCTTGCCCGAGGGATCGGGCTTTGTCTTTCGGCACTACCACCTCGATGATGGCGCTCGGCAGGCGCGGTATGACGAGCTTGCGGGGCTCGCCCGTGCGCACGGCCACACGGTTATCCTCTCCGGCCGAGAAGACTGGGGCGCGGACGGGCATTATGGGCAGAAAGGCACAGGCCTCTACCTTGCGACCGCCCATGACGGAGACGAATTGCAGGCAGCTATTGCGGAAGGCGCCGATGGCATCTTCCTCTCGCCCGTTTTCCCCACCGCCTCGCATCCTGGGTCTCAAACGCTGGGGCCGCATGGATTTTCGGTCCTCGCGCAGCAATCGCCCGTGCCGGTTATCGCGCTCGGCGGCATGACCCGCGCGCGCGCCGATGCTTTCAGCATCGTCCGCTGGGGCGCAATCGACGGACTCGGTTCGACGAAGGTTGCTTGACGGGCGAGTCCCCGAGGATTCATACTGCGCGCCTTCGACGGATCAGGGGATACGACATGGCTACGCGCGCAGGCGCAGCACCCGATTGGCGCGCGGCGTTTCGCCGCTCCTTCCGCCGTGCCACGCATATGGCGGGCGCGGGGCTGCTCTTCGCCCTGCTCATCTTCCTGACGCTCTCGCTGGCAAGCTACACCCAGACCGATCCCAGCCCCTCGACCGCGGCAAGCGGCGAAGACATCCGCAACTGGATGGGCGCCAGCGGCGCCTGGGCGAGCGAGCGGGCGCTCAACTTCCTCGGCCTTCCCGCCGTCCTCCTGCTGCCGCTGCTCTACATTTCGGCGCGCCGGCTGTGGACCGGGGTCGAGCGGGACGAGGATGACGAAACAACCCCCGGCCGCTGGTGGGGTCCGCTCGCCATGCTCCTGGCGGCCATTGTCCTCCTTGGCACAGTGCTGGCGCTGGCCTTCGAACCGTCGACCGGCAGCCTTCCGGCAGGGCTTGGCGGATTGTTCGGCCAGCTTGGCGGGCTGAGCATCGAAGCGGTCGCAGGCCGGTTCGGCGGCGAGATATCCGGCTGGATCGTCCTCGCGCTGGCGCTGGTTGCGCTGGGCGGCGGGGCCGCGCTCGTCACACGGGTCTTTGCGATCGACTGGGCCCAATTCCTGACCCTGCCCGATTTCGTGAAGCGCAAGGCGGCGCTGCCCGATCTCGAACTCCCGCTCCCGGTAAAGAACCGCAAGCGCGAGAAGGTGGCCGACGAGCGCGAGGATGCCCCGCCGGTCAAGGAATCGCGCCGCCCGCCCGAAATCGCCGATCCCGCGCCAAGCCCCGCGCAGCCCAAGCCCGCCAAGGCCAAGCAGCGCGACATGTTCGCGACCTTCCAGCTGCCGAGCCACGACCTTCTCGACGACATTCCCGACAACGCAGCGCCCAAGCTCGACAAGATGGCATTGGAGCGCAACGCGCGCCTGCTCGAGAACGTGCTCGACGACTTCAACGTGAAGGGCGAGATAACCGCCGTGCGCGCCGGTCCCGTGGTGACCATGTACGAACTTGAGCCCGCGCCCGGCATCAAGGCTAGCCGCGTGGTTGGCCTTGCCGAAGACATCGCCCGCAACATGAGCGCGATCAGCGCGCGCGTCTCACCCATTCCGGGCAAGACCGTGATCGGGATCGAACTGCCCAACGCCGACCGCCAGATGGTCAGCTACAAGCAGCTCGCCAATTCGGCAGCCTTTGTCGACCACAAGGGCAGCCTGCCCATGATCCTGGGCAAGGACATTGGCGGCGAGCCGATCGTCGCCGACCTTGCTGCCATGCCGCACCTGCTGGTGGCCGGCACGACCGGCTCGGGCAAGTCGGTCGGCCTCAACGCTATCCTGCTCTCGCTGCTCTACCGCTTCACCCCCGACGAATGCCGCCTGATCCTGATCGATCCCAAGGTGCTCGAACTGAAGAGCTACGACGACATTCCCCACCTCCTCAGCCCCGTGGTGACCGAACCGCACAAGAGCGTGCGCGCGCTCAAATGGGCCGTCGAGGAGATGGAGAAGCGCTACCGCATGATGAGCAGCGTGAATTCGCGCAACATCGCGGGCTTCAACGACAAGGTGAAGAAAGCGATCGAGAAGGGCAAACCGCTCGGCCGCCGCGTGCAGACCGGCTTCGACCCGGAAACGGGCGAGGAGCTCTACGAGGAAGAGCAGCTCGATTACGAACCGCTGCCGCTGATCGTGCTGATCGTCGACGAGCTGGCCGACCTCATGGTCACCGTGGGCAAGGAAATCGAAGTCCTGATCCAGCGCCTTTCGCAAAAGAGCCGCGCGGCGGGCATCCACCTGATCATGGCGACGCAGCGCCCCTCGGTCGACGTCATCACCGGCGTGATCAAGGCGAACCTGCCGACCCGCATCAGCTTTAAAGTGACGAGCCGCATCGACAGCCGCACGATCCTGGGCGAACAGGGGGCCGAGCAGCTGCTCGGCCGCGGCGACATGCTCTACAAGCCGAACACCGGCGCGATGATCCGCGTCCACGGCCCGTTCGTGTCCGACGAGGAGGTCGAGCGCGTGGCCGACCACTGGCGCGGCCAGGGCAAGCCCGACTATGTGGATGCCGTCACGGAAGAACCGGAGGACGGCGGCTTCAACTTCGAAGACGAGTTCACCGCTTCGGACAACCCGGAAGAGCGCAAGTACCGCCAGGCCTGCCAGATCGTGATCGAGAACCAGAAGGCTTCCGGATCGTGGCTCCAGCGCCAGATGGGCGTGGGCTACAACACGGCGGCCAAGTGGATCGAGCGGATGGAGAGCGAAGGCCTCGTCGGCCCCGCCAACCACGTCGGCCGCCGCGAGATCTTCCGCGACCAGGACGGCAACCCGATTTAGCGCGAGGCGCTAAGCTCTTGCACTTTAGACGGGACTCACGCTCGACAAGCCGCTAGATCGCGCCCGAATGGCCACTTCATCCGATAGCAAGACCGACGACTGGTCGGACGATCCCTCCCCTGACGCCGACGCGTCGGGCAAGGGATACGCGAAGCGCGGGCCTATCAGCCGGTTCACGGTCCTGCGCGCGCTGGCCGAAACCCGTGCCTGGTGGCGCGACGGGGTCATCGCCGATCTCGACCATGTCGCCACGATCGAACGCGTGCGCGGCGAATCGCTGCTGACCAGCCGCTACATCTTCATGACCGCGATGAGCGCGGGGATCGCTATCCTCGGCCTGTTGCTGTCCTCGCCGGCGGTGGTCATCGGGGCCATGCTCTTGTCGCCGCTGATGAACCCGATCATCGGCACCGGCTTCTCGCTGGCGACCGGCGATGCGGACTGGCTGCGCCGCTGCGGCAAGGCACTGGTCGCCGGCTCGCTCTTCGCGATCTTCTTCTGCGCGTTGATCGTGTTCTTTTCGCCGCTGCAGACCGTCACCACCGAAATCGCGGCGCGCACGCGGCCCAACCTGTTCGACCTGCTGGTCGCGCTGTTCTCCGCCCTTGCCGGTTCCTACGCCGTGATCCGGGGACGCGAGGGCACCATCGTAGGGGTCGCCATCGCAACCGCCTTGATGCCACCGCTTGCAGTGGTCGGCTTCGGCCTTGCGACCATGAACTGGACCGTTTTCGGCGGAGCGCTTGGCCTGTTCATCACCAACCTCGTGACCATCGGCCTGACCGCCGCCGTCATGGCCCGCCTCTATGGTTTCCAGTCCGATCTCACGCACCGCCAGAGCCGCCTCCAATCGGTAGTGATCGTGGCCGTGTTTATCGCGCTGGCGGTCCCGCTCGGCTTCTCGCTACGCACGATCGCGTGGGAAGCGAACGGCCAGCGCATCGTCAACCAGGAGGTCTCTGACGCCTTCACCGACAGGGCGCGGGTCGACCAGCCGATCGTCAATTGGGACGCAGACCCGATCACTGTATCGGCCAGCGTCTTTACGCCTGAGTTTCGGGCGGATGCGGACCAGGAAGTGTCGCGCCGCCTGGAACGCCGGCTGGGTCGCGAAGTCCTTGTAACCATCGACCAGTTCCAGGTTGGCACCGATCCGGGCGCTGCCGAACAGGCGGCTCTTGCCCAGGCCCGAGCGCGCGAAGCGGCCGAGGCCAGCGAGCGCCAGATTGCCGACCTTGCCCAGAACCTCGCCCTGCTCGCCGGGGTGGAGCGCAGCGACGTCATGCTCGACCGCGAAAGCCGCCGCGCGCAGGCGGTGGCGCAACCGCTCGAAGGGCTGACACTTTCAGGCTACCGCGAGCTGGAACGTCGGCTCGAACGCAGCACACCCGGCTGGACGGTCGAACTGCGACCCCCGCTCGCGCCGCTTCCCGACATCACCGTGGGCGAGGAAGGGCTCGACGCCGACAACGCCATCCGGCTCGCCCTTGTCGGCTGGGCGGCGCGCCGCACCGGGGTCCGCGTCACGCTGACCGGCAGCGAGGCGAACATCGCTACGCTGGTCGCGGCCCTGGGCGACGATGCCGCGCATGTCGATACGCAGGTTTCGGGGCGCGGCAGCCGGGTGGCGACCGCCTGGTCGACCGCGGCTAGCGCCGGGAACCAGTAACGCCGACGGCAATCGTGCCGAGCCGCGAGGAGCGGTGCTCGACAACATCCCCCGGCTGGAGGAAGTGGCCGGTCTCGAATTCGTTCTCGACGAACGCCTCGATGATCGTCGGCACCGGGTCGTCACCGCGCAGCCAGCGGCCCGAGAGGAGATAATCGGCCAGCCCCTCGATGATGTCGCCGCGCGAGGGCTGGGTGAAGATGACGCCTTCTGCCGTGCCGGACATGAGCGTCATGTCCGGTGTGATCGCGGGAGTGGGTGCGAGGCGGTAATAGGCATCGGCGTAGAGGAAGCGGTCACGGTCCATATCGCCGAGCGCCTTTGCCACCAGCGCTTCGAAATCGAGCGTCATTTCGCCCCCGCGCGCATCCTGGCGGCGCTCGCCATTCACGCGCGTCGTCATCCGCTCCTGCGCCACGAAGCTGCGCCAGTCGCGCGGGATCACAAGGAAGGGGCCCGAGGGGTAGAAATCGGCGCGGCTCTTGCCATCGCTGAACCCGCGACCGGAATCGAGATTGTCCGGATCGATCAGGCGGATGAGCGTGCTGCGGTCGGTAAAATCGCCGCACAGGAAAACGCCCTTCACCGCTTCTTCGAAATCCTCCGGCTTCTCGATCGTGCGGTCGAAGCGCATGCACAGCTCGACCTCGTAATCGAGCAGGACGTCCTCGCGCCCCTCGACCGTCGTGCGCGCGGGCGATGCGGTGCCGAACTTGGGAAACTGGAAAACCGACGTGCTGCTGGCTTCCTCCGCATGTTCGGGGAAATTGGTCCCGGTCCCGATGTGGCGATCACCGGAAGGAGCGGCGCGAAGCAGGTCCGCCATGGCGTAAGCCTCGCTCTCCCCCTCGCTGGCGAGCGCGACAAGTTCCTCGCCCTCGAACCGCGCGAGAACCGCGAACGGATCCTCGCTGTCCGTGCCGCTGCTTGCTGACAGGTCGACGGCGCGGATCGTTTCGCCTTCGAACCCTGTGACCAGCAGCGTCGCGACCGTGCCGTCGTCGCGGCGAACCTGTGCAAGCGTCGTCGCCTCGCCTGCCGGAGCAAGGCCAGGGACAAGTTCCTCATCCTCGAAGCTCGCCGGATTCAGTCGCGGATCGGGCGACGTCCACCACAGGATAAGCCCCACGAGAAGCACCGCCACTACCAGCGTGCCCGCTGCAATGCCCAACCGCCGCATGCCATCCTCCCTGCCGTTTCGCAGAACATGATGCGCCATTCGCCGTGTCCTGCCAACCGCCGCCCGCGTTGCGCGCCGCACGGGCTTGCCCCGAGATGGTTGCAGTTGTAACGGGCTGCCGCACACAAGGAGTCCTCCCCATGCTCATCGGCAGCCCCAAGGAAATCAAAAATCACGAATACCGCGTCGGCCTGACGCCGGAGAGCGCGAAGGAGCTCATAGTCCAGGGCCACGAGGTCTGGATCGAGACCCAGGCGGGCGCCGGCATCGACGCCAGCGACGACCAGTATGTCGCCGCAGGCGCAAAGATCGTCGACGGCCCGGACGCGATTTTCGCCGAGTGCGAGATGGTGGTGAAGGTCAAGGAACCGCAGGCAGTCGAGCGCAAGAAGCTGCGCGAAGGCCAGATCCTCTACACCTACCTGCACCTCGCACCCGATCCGGAGCAGACCAAGGACCTCGTCGACAGCGGTGTCACCGCGATCGCCTACGAGACCGTTACCGGCCCGCGCGGCCAGCTGCCGCTGCTGAAGCCGATGAGCCAGGTCGCGGGCCGCATGAGCGTGCAGGCCGGCGCGACGGCGCTTGAAAAGGCGCATGGCGGACGCGGCGTGCTGCTCGGCGGCGTGCCGGGCGTGATGCCGGGCAAGGTCGTGGTGATCGGGGGCGGCGTGGTCGGTTTCAACGCGGCGCAGATGGCGGCGGGCCTCGGTGCCGATGTCACCATTCTCGACCGCGATCCGGAAGTGCTGGAAAAGGTCGGCACCCATTTCGAAAGCCGTGCCAGCACGCGCTTCTCGAACGCGGCGAACCTCTATGACGCCGTGTGCAACGCCGACCTCGTCATCGGCGCGGTGCTGATCCCGGGCGCAGCGGCGCCCAAGCTCGTCACGCGCGAAATGCTCAAGGACATGCAGAAGGGCGCTGTCCTCGTCGATGTCGCGATCGACCAGGGCGGCTGCTTCGAAACTTCGAAGCCGACCACTCACGCCGATCCGACCTATGTGGTCGACGACATCGTGCACTATTGCGTCGCCAACATGCCGGGCGCGGTCGCGCGCACCAGCACCTATGCGCTCAACAACGTCACCCTGCCGCATGCGCTGCGCATCGCGCGCATGGGCTGGAAGGACGCGCTGGCGAGCGATCCGCACCTTGCCGAGGGTCTCAACGTCCACAAGGGCGAGGTGACTTACGAAGCGGTTGCCAGCGAACTGGGCTATAATTACCGCCCGGTCGCCGACCTCATCGGCTAATCGCCCACAAAGGGCGCCAGCACCTCGGCCCGCACCCGTGCGAGCCGGTTGCTGGCGCGCTCGAGCATTGCCCAGGTCGTCGCGGCGTTGACGATTACCTTGCCCGCCGCGTCGCGAAATTCGACCCGGCGCAGCGAGGTCGCACCGCGCGCCGGGCCCTCGATCCAGGTCGTGCCGGTCACGCTCTCGCCCTCGGTCACATTGCCGCGGTAATCGATCTCGTGCCGGGTCACGACCCAGAAGAACGCCTCGCGGTCCTCAGGCCTGGCGACCGCATCCCAATGCGCAGTCGCCATGTCCTGGATCCACTGAACCCAGACGGCATTGTTCACATGGCCAAGCTCGTCGATGTGCTCGGCCCGCGCGGTGAAGGTCCGCTCGAAGCGGTTGCTCACTCGCTCAAACCCATCTGCCACAGGATGAAGGCGTATTCTTCCGCGACCTCGTAGATCGAGGCGAAGCGGCCCGACTTGCCGCCGTGGCCTGCGCCCATGTTGGTCTTCAGCAGCAGCTCGTTCTCGTCCGTCTTGTATTCGCGCAGCTTGGCAACCCACTTGGCGGGCTCCCAGTAAGTCACGCGCGGATCGTTGAGACCGGCGGTCACCAGCAGCGGCGGATAGTCCTGCGCGATGACCTGGTCGTAGGGCGAATAGGACAGGATGTAGGCGAAGGCTTGCTTGCTCTCGATCGGGTTGCCCCATTCCGGCCATTCGCCCGGAGTAAGCGGCAGGTCCTTGTCGAGCATGGTGTTGAGCACGTCGACGAAGGGCACATGCGCCACCACTGCGCCCCACAGGTCAGGATCGGTGTTGAGCACCACGCCCATCAGCTCGCCGCCGGCCGAACCGCCGCTGGCCGTGATACGGCCCTTGGTGGTGTAGCCCTTGTCGATCAGGCCCTTCGCGACATCGACGAAGTCGTTGAAGGTGTTGGTGCGCTCGTTCAATTTGCCCTGCAGGTACCAGTTGCGGCCCAGGTCGTCGCCGCCGCGGACATGCGCGATGGCGTAGGCGAAACCCCGGTCGACCAGGCTGAGGCGCGTGGTCGAGAAGTTGGGCGGATAGGCAAAGCCGTACGCGCCATAGGCGTAGAGATGCAGCGGCCCGCCCTGTTCGCGGTCCTTGCGGCTGACGATCGAGACGGGGACCATGGTCCCGTCGCGCGCGGCGACCTCGATCCGTTCGACCTGGTAGAGATCGGCGTCGTAGCCGCTCGGGATTTCCTGCTGCTTGAGCAGCTCCAGCTCGCCCGTTGCAACGTGATAGTCGAACACCGAATCCGGCGTGACCATGCTTTCATAGGAAAGGCGCAGCTTCTGCATGTCGTATTCGGGATTGTTCGACAGGCCTGCGGTGTAGCTCGCTTCGGAGAAGGCGATGGGGGTCATGTCCGAGGCGTCTTCGTAGGAACGCAGCTGCACCTGGTCGAGGCCGCGCAGGCGGCCCTGCGTGACGTAGAAGTCCTTGAACAGCTCGAATCCGTCGAGGTAGAATTCGTCCGATCCTTCGATCAGCGTGGTCCATTCGCCCGGCGCTTCGAGGCTCGCCGTGGCGAGGCGGAAGTTCACGTGATCATCGTTGGTGTGCACGTAGAGCACGCCATCGCGCACATCGACATCGTACTCGCGGCCCTTGAGGCGCGGAGACACGAGGATCTGCTCGCCCGTCGGGTCGTCGGCGCGCACGAGGCGCACTTCGCTCGTCTCGTTGTCGCCGACAGCGATGACCAGCCAGTCTTCCTGCGCGGTCAGGCCCGCGCTCACGCGGAAGCCGTCGTTATCGCTTTCGCGGTACAGCTCGACATCCTCGGACACCGGCGTGCCGAGCACATGCAGCGTCGCATCGTGCACGCGCCATTGCTCGTTCGCGAGACCGTAGACGATCGCCGTGTCGTCCATCACCCAGGTGAGGCCGGTCAGCGTGCCGGGGATGGTGTCGGGCAGGAGTTCGCCCGTTTCGAGATCCTTGATCCGGGCGGTGAAGCGTTCCGATCCGTCGGTATCGCTCGAATAGGCAAGGTAGCGCCCGTTCTTCGACACCGAGAACGCGCCGAGGCGGAAGTATTCGTGCCCTTCGGCCAGCTCGTTCTCGTCGAGGATCAGCTGCGCATCGCCGCCTGAGACCGGGCGACGGTAGTATTTGCGGTATTCGGCGCCTTCCTCGAATTCCGACCAGTAGAGCCAGTCGCCATCTTTCTGCGGGACGGTCGATTCGTCCTCCTTGATGCGCGCCTTCATCTCTTCGAACAGCTCGTCGACCAGCGGCTGCTGGCCCTTCATCCGCGTTTCGAACCAGGCGTTCTCCGCCTTCACATAGGTGAGCACATCCTCGTCATCGACGGTCGGATAGCTCTGGTCCTTCAGCCAATGATAGGGATCGGAAATGGTGATCCCGTGATAGCTGTAGGAATGGTCGCGCTTTTCGGCGACGGGCGGCGAGGTCGGTTCGGACACGGTGTCCCCTTGCGATGATTGGGCGGTCAGCGGCGCGGCGAATGCCAGCGATGCGGCAGATAGGCATGCAGCCAGTCGGTTGAAAGTCACGGGCGATCCCTCCTGACGCGGCACAAAGGTGGAAAGAGCGGCCGCGGACCTCTAGATAGGCGGCCATGACTATGCGGGCGGCAGCGCCCCTGCAAGCGCCGAGTCGGCTAAGACCGGTCCGGCCCCGACAAAGAGGATTATCCGCATGCTGATGCAGACTCATGAAGCCCGCCTCGACGCCCTGCGCACCGAACTTGGCAAGCGCGGTCTCGACGGCTTCGTCATCCCGATTTCCGACGAGCATATGAGCGAATACGTTGGCTCCTACGCCCAGCGCCTCGCCTGGCTGACCGGCTTCGGTGGCAGCGCGGGCAGCGCTGCGGTGCTGAAGGACAAGGCCGCCATGTTCACCGACGGGCGCTACACCGTGCAGGTGCGCGAGCAGGTCGATGGCAACCTCTACGATTACGAGGACGTGCCCGCGACTTCGCCGGCCAAATGGCTCGCCGCCAACGCCCCCGCCGGCGCTAAGATCGGCTATGACGCCTGGCTGCACGGCATCGGCTGGGCCGAAGATGCGGAGAAGCTCTTCGCCAAGAAGGGCATCGAGCTGGTACCGGTGGACGGCAACCCGATCGATGCGATCTGGAACGACCGCCCCGCCGCCTCGCTCGCCGCCGCCGTACCGCATGGCGAGGCGCATGCCGGCCGATCGAGCGCGGAGAAGCGCGCCGAAGTGGCCGACTGGCTGAAGAACGAAGGCTATGACGCGACCGTCATCAGCGCGCTCGATTCGGTGGCCTGGCTGCTCAATATGCGCGGGACCGATGTCGACAACACGCCGGTCGCGCTGTCCTATGTGCTGGCCCATGCGGATGGCACGGCCGAGCTGTTCATTGCGCCCGACAAGGTCACGCCCGAACTGGTCCAGCATCTCGGCAACGCGGTAACCGTGCGCGACCGGGACGACTTCATGCCCGCGCTCAAGACGCTTGCCGGCAAGACCGTGGCGGTCGACCCGAACCATGCGGTCGCTGGCATTTTCCACTCGCTTCAGGCCGGCGGCGCGACGGTGGTGCGCGATGCCGATCCGACCGTGCTGCCCAAGGCGATCAAGAACCCGGCCGAACAGCAGGGCCACCGCGACGCACAGGCGCGCGATGGCGCAGCGGTCGTCAAATACCTTCGCTGGATCGAGGAAAACGCGCCCTCGGGCGAAATCGACGAGCTGACCGCGGCGGCCAAGCTGCGCGAATTCCGCGGCCTCAGCCCCGACATGAAGGACACCAGCTTCGACACCATCAGCGCCGCTGCCGGCCACGCCGCGCTGCCGCACTACAAGGTCGATGAAGACAGCAACATCCCGATCCCGCCCTCCAGCATCTACCTGTGCGATTCGGGCGGTCAGTATCTCGATGGCACCACCGACATCACCCGCACGGTCTGGGTTGGCCCGGGCGAACCGACCGCGGAAATGATCGACCGCAACACGCGCGTGCTGAAGGGCCATATCGAGCTCGACCTGGCGCGCTTCCCCGACCAGACCACCGGCGGCGCGCTCGACGCGCTGGCGCGAATGCACCTGTGGCAGGCAGGCGTGGATTACGGCCACGGCACGGGCCACGGGGTCGGCAGCTACCTGTCGGTCCACGAAGGACCGCAGCGCATCTCCAAGCCCGGCGGCGCTTTCCCCGGCACCGAAACCCCGCTGCGCGCAGGCATGATCCTTTCCAACGAGCCTGGCTATTACAAGCCGGGCGAGTTCGGCATCCGGATCGAGAACCTCGTGCTGGTGGTCGATGCGGAAATCGAGGGGAGCGAGGGCACCTACCTCACCTTCGAAACGCTCACCCACGTGCCGCTCGACCGCACCCTCGTCGACAAGGACCTGCTGACCGAGCGCGAGATCGCCTGGTGGAACGACTACCACGCGAAAACCCGCGCGATCCTCGCGCCGCAGCTCGAAGGCGAGGACCTCGCCTGGCTCGAACGCGCCTGCCAGCCGCTCTAGGAACCGCTTGTAGGATTACGTATGTTCCCGTAATGTTCCGCTATCGCGAGTCGTTTTGAGAAGGAGACAGGCGCATGATCGGATACGTTACAGTGGGCACCAACGACCTCGAGCGGGCGGCCCGGTTCTATGATCCCATCGCCGCCGAAATGGGCGTCGGCCGGATGATGGATTTCGACACCTTCATCGCCTGGGGTGACATGAACGGTGCGCCCGGCATCGCAGCGACCAAGCCGTTCGACGGCAAGGAAGCGAGCGTCGGCAACGGCACGATGGTCGCGCTCGAAGCCAAGGACCGGGACCAGGTGAAGCGCCTCTATGATATCGCGCTCGCCAATGGTGGGACCTGCGAAGGCAAGCCCGGACCGCGCGGCGAACCGGATGAAAACGGCATGGTGTTCTACGCTGCCTATTTCCGCGATCCCGACGGAAACAAACTGAACGCCTTCCTGATGGACAAGGTCGGCTAAGGCTTTGCTGCCCCTGCCCGGCGGCTCTGCGATGCGGATCCAGCCGGGCGGGGCAGTCCAGCCTGTCGCGCGGGTGAACGTCCGCGCCTCCTTGCGACAAAGCGTTACAAATCGGCCCTGCGCCGGCATAGTGCTGCGACATTGCACCCCTAGAACTCAGGACACGAGCTGCGGCGGGCTAATCCTCCCCCCTCCCTCAGACCCCTGGTCCGTCGCAGCTCTCCACCTTTTGGAGACTAGGCTATGAAGAAGACCATCCTCACCCTTTCCGCGGCAGCGATCGCGCTGACCGGTACCGCCGCCATCGCCGCCCATCACGGCAAGCACAATCCCGATGCCAATGGCGACGGGCTGATCACTCTCGCCGAAGTGCGCGCCCAGAGCGCCGAACAGTTCGCTCGCATGGATGCCAATGGCGACGGCGTGCTGAACGCCGACGATCGCGCCGCACGCCGCGCCGAAATGTTCGCCAAGGCCGACACCAATGGCGATGGCGAGCTGTCGCAGGACGAGATGCGCGCCGCCCGCGAAGCGCGTGAAGAACGCCGTGCCGAGCGCCGCGAAGCCCGCAGCGAACGCCGTGCCGAACGCATGGGCGACCGCTTCGCCAAGCTCGACACCGACAATTCGGGCGGCGTCTCGCAGGCCGAAATGCAGGCCATGGCCGAAGCGCGCGGTGAACGCGGCGGGGAACGTCGCGGCATGCGCGGCGGCAAGCGTGGCCACGGCGCGCGTCACATGATGCGCGTGGCCGACACCAATGGCGACAAGACCGTCACCCGCGCCGAATTCGACGCGGCGGTCGCAGCCCGCTTCGCCAAGGCCGACGCCGATGGCGACGGTTCGATCACCGAAGCCGAGCGCAAGGCTGCCCGTGAGCAGATGCGCGAAGAGCGCCGCGAGAAGCGCGCCGAGCGGCGCGGCCAGTAAGCGCTTGCTTGCTTGCCCGTTGCACCGGTAGGCGCGGGAAAGGACCCGATTGATGACCGATCCCGCGCCCACCACCATCCTCCTCGTCGATGACGAGCGCTCCTTGCGCGAGCCCCTGGCCGAGTATCTCACCGGCCAGGGGTTTGCCGTGCGCGAGGCCGAAAGCGCAGCCGCCGCCCGCACGCTGCTCGCGCAGGAAACCCCCGATATCGCGCTGCTCGACATCATGATGCCGGGTGAAGACGGCTTGTCGCTGTGCCGCCACCTGGTCGAGGCGCGCCAGCTCCCGACAATCCTGCTCACCGCCAGGGGCGAAGCCATGGACCGGATCATCGGCCTCGAAATCGGCGCCGACGATTACGTAACCAAGCCGTTCGAGCCGCGCGAACTTGTCGCGCGCATCCGCTCTGTCCTGCGCCGCGCCGACCGGCCTGCCGCTGCTCCGGCAGAGGAGCTCATCTACGCTTTCGAAGGCTGGGAACTCGATCCGCTCAAGCGCCGCCTGACCGATCCTGAAGGCGCGCTGGTGCCGCTCTCGACCGCCGAGTTCCGCATGCTGCGCGCCTTTTGCGACCA
Organism: Qipengyuania flava; assembly: GCF_019448255.1. Taxonomy (NCBI): domain Bacteria; kingdom Pseudomonadati; phylum Pseudomonadota; class Alphaproteobacteria; order Sphingomonadales; family Erythrobacteraceae; genus Qipengyuania; species Qipengyuania flava. Next base: position 361,585 of record NZ_CP080410.1, on the reverse strand, counting down.
TCCGCGCCAGGTGCTCGACCGCGACCGCCTGCTCGACATGGTGCAGGGCCGCGAAGCGCACCTGTTCGACCGCGCGGTCGACAACCAGGTCAGCCGGTTGCGCCGCAAGATCGAAGCCGACAGCCGCAACCCGCATTTCATCCAGACCGTGCGCGGCGGCGGCTACCGCTTTGCGACCGACGTCGCGCGCACACAACGCACCGCGACCGAGTGATGCGGGTGCTGCCTCGCAGCCTGCTTGGCCAGGTCATGCTGGCGCTGGCCGCCGCGCTGCTGATCGCGCAGGCGATTTCGGCCACCATGCTCTACCGCGCAATGACCGAGCGGCGTGAACTCGCCTTCATGAACGCAGCCGCCTTCCAGCTGCTGCGCGGCGCGCGCGAGGGCGAGGTGCGGGGGACACGCTTCATCCGTGGTCCGCGCCCCGGCTTTGCTCCCGGCCCCGAGCCTGGCCCACGCGTTCGCTTGCCGCGCGCCCTGCGCTATAGCGAGACCGAAAGCTTTCCGCTCGACCGGGGCGCCCCGCGCGACCGGGAGCGCGAAGCTGGATTCGCCGAGCTGCTGGAGGCGCGCGGTCTCGCCGTGGAAGAGGTCGCGATCACCCTGAGGCCATTTCGCGAGGATCCCGAAGTGCGCCGCGCCATGCGCGCCTATCCCCGTTTCGCGGAGAACGTGCGCGAACGCGACCACAAGATCATGACCGTTGCGCTGAAGCAGCAGGGCAGCGCTGTCTGGCAGGTCGTGCGCGTACCCGTGCCCGCAATCGACCAGGGCATCCTGCGCTCGCTCATTCTCCAGACGCTGCTGCTGTTCCTGGTCCTTGTCGGCCTGCTCTATTTCGTGCTGCGCCGGATTACCCGGCCGCTGGGCGCGCTCGCGGACCGCACGCGGCGCTTTGCCGGCGCGGGCGCTCCGGAAGAGCCGCTTGAACCGAGCGGGCCGGACGACGTGCGCAAGCTGATCGAGGCCCACAACGCGATGCAGGCCCGCATCGGCAGCATGCTCGATGAAAAGGACGTGATGCTGGGCGCCATCGGGCACGACCTCAAGACCCCGCTCGCCGCCCTGCGGGTGCGGATCGAAAGCGTCCAAGACGACACCGCGCGCGGCAAGATGGCCGCCACGATCGAAGACATCACCCGCACGCTGGATGAGATCCTCTCGCTCGCCCGCATCGGCCGCACCGACGCCCCGCCCGAGATCACCGAACTCGGCGCGCTCGCAGCCTCGGTGGTCGAGGAGTTCGAGGATATGGACCAGCCGGTGACGCTGGAGACCGATGGCCGGGTGGCTGCGCCCGTACACCTCACCTGGCTCAAACGCGGTTTGCGCAATCTCATCACTAACGCCCTGCGCTACGCCGGCACCGCCGAGGTGCGCGTGCGCCGCGAGGGCAATACAGCCATTCTCAGCGTCGCCGACAGGGGCCCCGGCATTCCCGAAGACCGGATCGCCGATATGCTCGAACCCTTCACCCGCGGCGAGGCCAGCCGCAACCGCGAAACGGGCGGCGCGGGGCTGGGCCTGACCCTGGCGCGCGCGGTGGCCGAACAGCACGGCGGCACGCTCACCCTTGCCAACCGGCCGGAAGGCGGGCTTCTTGCCGAGCTGCGCATACCGCTCGCCGTGTAACCAGGGCGTTTGCGGCCGCGAACACACCGCCGTTACGGGAGAGAGCCACAATGACCGACATCCTCTACGGAGCGCCGCTGTCGCTCTATTCCGGAAAGGCGCGCGCCTATCTCGACTGGAAGGGCATCGATTATGAAGAGCGCCTGTCCACGCCGGATGTCTACCGCACGGTTATCGTCCCGTCCGTCGGGCGCCCCGTCATCCCGGTCATGCAGACAGCGGACGGCCGGATCATCCAGGACACCACCTGCATCATCGATCACTACGAGGCGCTTGCGCCCGAGCCTTCGGTCTATCCGCAGGGCCCGCGCCAGCGCCTCGCCGCGCTGCTGCTCGAAGCCTTTGGCGACGAGTGGCTGGTTATCCCGGCGATGCACTATCGCTGGAACTACAACGAGGAGTGGGCCTACTCCGAATTCGGCACGGTCGCCCTTCCCGACGGCACGCCAGAAGAGCAGTACGCACTCGGCAAGGAACGCGCCGGGCCGTTTCGCGGCTCGCTTCCGATGCTCGGTGTGACGCCCGAGACCATCCCCGCCATCGAGTCCGCTTACGAAGCGCTGCTGGCAGACCTGTCGGCGCATTTCGAACAGCACGATTTCCTGCTGGGTTCGCGCCCCTCGATCGGCGACCTCGGGTTCATCGGCCCGCTCTACGCTCACCTCTACCGCGACCCGGCCTCGGGCGAGATCATGGAGCGCCTCGCCCCGCGGGTCGCCGCCTGGGTGCGGCGGATGGTCGAAGTCGGAACGCCGGGAAGCGGGCACTTCCTCGATGACGACACGTTGCCCGATACCTTGCGGCCTATCCTCGCGCGCCAGATGGCCGAGCAGGTCCCGCACCTGCAGCAGGTCGCTGCCATGCTCGGTGAATGGGCCAGCGCCAACGAAGGCGACGAACCGCCCCGAGCGCTCGGCATGGCGGGTTTCACCATGCAAGGGACCGAAGGCCAGCGCCTCGCCTTCCCCTTCAGCCTGTGGATGCTCCAGCGCGCGCTCGACTATTACCGCAGCCTCGACGCCGAGGGGCAGGCCGCGTGCGACGCGCTGCTGTCAGAGATCGGCGGCGACGCCTTTGCCAATTTCGACCTGCCAGTGCGGCTGACCTTCACCGACCACCGCCTGCGAATCCAGCACTAGCGCATCAGCCCGCCGACGATATTGCGCACGAAGGCGTTGAGCCCGGTGCGCACCGGATCGGCGCTCGATTTCTTGCCCAGCACCTTAGCCACTGCGATCGAGGTCAGCGACCCCGCCGCAGCGGTTGCCGCGGCCCTGCCGGCCTTGGTCCACATCGAGGTCGACTTGCGCTCGCGCTTGCCGACTTCCTCGCGGCCCTTCTCCTCGACTTCTTTTGCGGTTTCCGCTGCATCGGCGGCCTTCTGCGCCAGCACTTCTTCCGCGCTTTCGCGGTCGACGGCCTCGTCGTACTTGCCGTCCAGATCGCTGACCGAATTGACGATCGCACGCTCCTTCTTGGTCACCGGGCCGAGGCGCGAATGCGGCGGCTTGATGAGCGTGCGCTGCACTACGGACGGCGCGCCGTCCTCGTCGAGGGTGGAGACCAGCGCTTCGCCCACCTTGAGCTCGGTGATCGCCTGTTCAACATCGAGTTCGGGATTGATGCGGAAGGTTTCCGCCGCCGCCTTGATCGCCCGCTTGTCGCGCGGAGTGAAGGCGCGCAGCGCGTGCTGGACCCGGTTGCCCAGCTGGCCGGCGATCTTTTCCGGGATGTCGATCGGATTCTGGGTGACGAAATAGACCCCCACTCCCTTCGAGCGGATCAGGCGAACCACCTGCTCCACCTTGTCCTCCAGCGCTTCCGGCGCGTCGTCGAACAGGAGGTGCGCCTCGTCGAAGAAGAAGACGAGCTTCGGCTTTTCGGGGTCGCCGACCTCGGGCAGGCTTTCGAACAGTTCGGCAAGCAGCCAGAGCAGGAAGGTCGCATAGAGCTTGGGCCCGCGCATCAGCTTGTCGGCGGCGAGCACGTTGATCACGCCGCGGCCCTGTTCGTCGACGGAGAGGAAATCGTCGATCTCGAGCGCCGGTTCGCCGAAGAACATGTCCGCGCCCTGGCTTTCGAAGCTCAGGAGCTGGCGCTGGATCGCGCCGACGCTCTGCTTCGACACATTGCCGTACTTGCCCGATAGGTCCTTCGCGTTCTCGTAGGCGAAGGTCAGCATCGCCTGCAGGTCGCCGAGGTCGAGCAGCAGGAGGTTGTTCTCGTCGGCGTAGCGGAAAACGATATTGAGCACGCCCTCCTGCGTTTCATTCAGATCGAGCAGCCGCGCGAGCAGCAGCGGGCCCATTTCCGAGATCGTTGTTCGGATCGGGAAACCCTGTTCGCCGTAGAGGTCCCAGAAGACTGCCGCGTTGTCGGCATAGGCATAGTCCTCCATGCCCAGTTCCTTGGCGCGGCCTTCCAGCTTGTCGGCGTGCTTGAACTGGGGCGATCCGGCCATGGAAATGCCGGCGAGGTCGCCCTTCACATCGGCAACGAAGACCGGGACCCCGGCAGCGGAGAAGCTTTCGGCAAGCCCCTGGAGCGTCACGGTCTTGCCGGTGCCGGTCGCGCCCGCGATCAGCCCGTGCCTGTTGGCCTGGTCCAGCCTGAGGTGCTGGTTTTCGCCATTGCCGCCCAATCCAAGGAAAATCTCGCTCATCCGCGCCCGCTCCTGAGTGCTCGTTGTTTGCACGGCGGTGTGGCGCAGGCTTGTGGGCGCGGTCAAGCAATCCCTCGACAGCGCCGCGCCAAGCGGTAAAGGCTGGCACCGATGGCGGAGAGGCATCCCTTTGTCCTGCTCGACGATGCGCGCGAAAGCGGCGCAGCCGATGCGTTGCTGTTCGAAAACCCGCGCGAGGTGTTCGTCGCGCACCAGCCCGACCAAGTCGAAGAGGCGCTCGCAGCGGCCGAAGCGGCCCGCGCCGCTGGCGGCGAGATCGCCGGCTACATCGCCTACGAAGCCGGCCTCGCGCTCGAAGAGAAGCTCAAGCCACTCGCCGATGCCCGTGCCGGTGGGTCCGGTCCGCTGGTGTGGTTCGGCCTGTTCGACGCGCCCGAACGGATTGCCGCGGCCGACATGCCCGGTTGGCTTGCCGGGCGGGCTGAGGGGCCCGGCAGCGTTGGCCCGCTCGACCCGCAGATTTCGCAGGGCGGCTATGAGCAGGCTTTCGAGGCGCTGCAGGACGCCATCCGCGCCGGCGACATTTACCAAGCAAACCTGACCTTCCCGCTGGCGGGCAATTTCACCGGGGACCCGCTCGGGCTGTATGCTGCGCTGCGCCCCGCGGCCAAGGCGGGATATGGCGGGGTGATCTACGACGGGTCGCACTGGCTTTTGAGCCTGAGCCCCGAATTGTTCGTATCGCTCAAGGGGAGCGAGGCGAAGGCCAAGCCGATGAAGGGCACGCGGCCGCGCGGAGCCGACGAAGCCTCCGACCGCGCGCTGGCCGAAGAACTCGCCGCCTCGGTCAAGGACAAGGCCGAGAACCTGATGATCGTCGACCTCATGCGCAACGACCTCAGCCGGGTGGCCGAGGCGGGCAGCGTGCGGGTGGACGAGCCCTTCGCGATCGAAACCTATCCCACCGTCCACACCATGGTGAGCGCGGTTCGCGCACGGCTCCAGGACGGCGCTGGCGCGGTCGACCTGGTCCGCGCGCTGTTTCCCTGCGGCTCGATCACCGGCGCCCCGAAGATTCGCGCGATGGAGCTGATAGACCAGGTCGAACGCGATCCGCGCGGCCCCTATTGCGGGGCCCTCGGCCGGATCGGCGCCGATGGGGACGCAGCCTTCAACGTCGCCATCCGCACGCTGCGCCTGACAGAGATCGAGAACGCGCGCGGCAAGGCCGTGCTCGGCGTTGGCGGGGCGATCGTGGCCGATAGCGAAGCGCGCAGCGAATGGCGCGAAGCGGTGCTGAAGGGCGCCTTTGCGCGCGCGTCCTCGCCCGAGAATCGTGCCGCGCAGTTCGACCTGATCGAAACCATGCGTTTCGCCCCCGACGAGGGCATCGCCTTCCTCGAGGCCCATCTCCTGCGCATGAAAACCAGCGCCGCCGAGCTCGGCTTCTCCTTCGACCGGCACGAGGCGCGCAACCAGCTCCATGCGCTGTGCTTCGTGCTCGAGAAGCCAAGCCGCGTCCGCCTGCTCGCCGCGCGCTCGGGCGCCATTGCGCTCGAAGCGCACGCAATGCCCGAAGCCTGGCCCGAGCCTGCCGAATGCATCGTCCTGCCCTTGCCGGTCGATCCGGGCGACTGGCGCCTCAGGCACAAGACGACCGACCGCGGTTTTTACGAAGCGGGCCAGCGCGTCGCGCGAGAGCAGGGCGCACAGGAGGCGCTGTTCGTACGCGAGGACGGGCTGCTGACCGAAGGCTGCGTCACCAGCATTTTCGTACGCGGGGAGGACGGCGTCCTGCTGACCCCGCCGGCAAAGCTTGGCCTCCTGCCCGGTGTCTTCCGCCAGACACTGCTCGATGAAGGCAAGGCGCGCGAGGCGAACTTGCGCATCGAGGACTTGGAAAACGGCTTCTTCCTCGGCAATGGGCTGCGTTTGATGATGGACGCAAGGCTCAAGACATGACGCAGATCCCGATCCTGTTCGAAGACGGCGAAGCGCTGGTGATCGACAAGCCTGCTGGCCTGCCGATCGAGCGCCCGCGCCGCGGCGGCCCGTCCCTTGACGACCATTTCGAGGAGCTGAAACTCGGCTTCCAGCGTCCGCCCGTGCCGGTCCACCGGATCGATACCGATACCAGCGGCTGCCTGCTGCTTGCCCGCAATCCCAAGGCGCTGAAGCGCTTTGCCAAGGCCTTCGAAGAGCGCCTCGTCGAGAAACGCTACCTTGGCGTGCTGTCCGGCGTGCCGAGCGAAGCTGAGGGGACGATCGAGCTTTCGCTGTCCAAGATCAGCAGCGCCGAGAAGGGCTGGCGGATGATCGCCGCGAAGAAGGGCAAGCCCTCGATTACCCATTGGCGCGTGCTTTCAGAAGTGGACGGCAAAGCGCTGCTCGAGTTCCGCCCCGAGACCGGCCGCACGCACCAAATCCGCGTCCATTGCGAGGCCGGGCTCGGCATGTCGCTCTTGGGCGACCCGGTCTACGGCAACGGGAAAGGCGCGCCGCGCACCATGCTCCACGCCGCGGCCATCACCATCCCGCGCGAGGGCAAGCCGCCGATTGCCGCCAGTGCTCCCCTGCCGCAGGACTTCGCCTCCCTCGGCTTCTCCGATGGCCAGGACTGAATGGGACGCATAGCCGACAAGGCTCTCGAAATCGCGGAGGAGAAGTTCATCGCCTCCTCCGGCCCCGGCGGCCAGAACGTCAACAAGGTCGCCACCGCCGTTCAGCTGCGCGTCGATGTGTTCCAGCTTGGCATGCCGCCCGATGCCTTCGAGCGGCTGAAGGAGGTCGCGGGCAGCAAGCTCACCAAGGGCGGCGAGATCGTGCTGACCGCGAACGAATACCGCACGCAGGAACAGAACCGCGAGGCCGCGCGCGAGCGGTTGGTGGCCCTCCTCAACGAAGCGCTGACACCGCCCAGAAAACGCAAGAAGAGCCGCGTCAACCGCGTCGGCAAGGTAAAGCGCCTCAAGGCCAAGAAAGTGCGCGGCGAGGTCAAGGCCAACCGCGGCAAGGTGCGCTTCTAGGGGCGCCTTGCCTCGATCACCAGGAATGTCGGGATCGTCGAGTTGCGCCGGAATTTCTCCGGATCGATCGCTTCCAGCTCCGGAGCGGGCCGCGTCTCGGTCAGGCGCTCGAGCACGAAGCCGGCCGCGAGCAGCGGATTGATGATTTCCTCGACCGAGCGATAGTGATCCGGGACCGCAACGGGCTCACTGGTGAATCCGCGCCATTCGGCCACGCATTCCTGGATACCGAAAGCGCTCTCGGGCTTGAACCAGAGATAGGCTCCAAGTGGGTGCTGTACTGAAACAACCAGACGTCCGCCCGGCCGCAGGAGACGAAGAAACCCGGCCAGTGGCACCGACCAGTCGCGCACGTAATCGAGGGCGAGCGACGATGCGACAAGGTCGAAACTGGCATCGCCCCAGTCGTCGAGCGGTTCGTCCAAATCGTGTTCGACGACCTGCCAGCCATCGGTCCATGTTTCGAGACGCTGGCGCGCAATTGCTACCATCGCCGGACTAACGTCGACGCCAACCACCCGGCGCGCTCCGCCCAGCAGCGCATCGCGCATGAGGAAGCCGGGGCCGCATCCTGCCTCGAACACGTCCAGCCCCTTGAACGAGCCGATCGCGGCGCGGATTGCCGGATGCTCGTTATAGCCGTTCTCGGCCTTTGTTTCGGACCGGTCAGAATAGCCCTGCGCGAGGCGGTCATAGGCGTCCCGCGCGACAGGACCGGTTGGCGGAAAGCGAGACTGAGGCATGGCTTGCGCGATAGGAAAGCAGCGTGCCGCCTGCAAGCTCCGGATGGCTTGACTTTTCCCCGTGAATCACCCAAAGGGCGCGCCGGACGGCGGTGCAGCTCGCGCCGCCCTTATTATTTCGGCCCGTCCATTGGCTTGGGCGGCCCTTTTCGAAAGATCTTAGGAACACGCCATGGCGAAGCCCGCAACCGTCAAGATCAAGCTCGTCTCGACCGAAGGAACGGGCTTCTACTACGTGACCAAGAAGAACCCCCGTAACCACACGGAAAAGTTCTCCTTCCGCAAGTACGATCCCGTCGCGCGCAAGCACGTCGAGTTCAAGGAAGCCAAGATCAAGTAAGGCCCGCCCTGTCTGAACAGTGGGAACTTCCCGGGTTCAGTGAGGGTTCAACGCTCCGACGTGATACGAAGGAGCATGACCAACTTGTCTTCGACATCGAAAACCTCGATCCGCGCCGCGCTGGCCCTTTCGCTGGCTGCGGCGCTTCCTGCGTCCGCGATCCTCGCGCCCGCCCCGGTTGAGGCCGCCGCCGGCGATCTCGACCGCGCGGTGACCGCGCTGCGCGGCATTTCCACCATGCGCGCCGATTTCGTGCAGACCGACCGCACGGGCCAGACCGTGCGGGGCGTGATGACGCTGAAGCGCCCGGGCAAGATCCGGTTCCAGTACGAAAAGGGCGTACCGATGCTGGTCGTCTCGAACGGCCGCTCGCTCTACATGGTCGACTACGAGGTAAACCAGGTCCAGCGCTGGCCGATCAAGAATTCGCCGCTCGGCGCCCTGCTCGATCCCTCGCGCGACGTGAAGCAATACGGCCGCGTCGTGCCGACCAGCCATCCGGATGTGGTCAGCATCGAAGTGCGCGATCCCAAACGGCCCGAGTTCGGCGTCATCACGCTGATCTTCGCGCGCGACGGCTCGGCACCCGGCGGCCTGCGCCTGACGCATTGGGTTTCGCTCGATTCGCAGAATCACCGGACCACGGTGCGCCTTGCAAACCAGCGCTACGGCGTGGCCGTTGCGGACAGCGCGTTCAGCTTCCGCGACCCGCGCCGCTCGTCCCGTCGCCCGGGATAAACGCTTCGGCGGCGAGCGGTGGTATCTATGCGATATCCCGCCTCACGACGTTCATTGAAGAGCAAGCGCAAGCCGAATAATCTTCACTTCACGAGACGACACAAGACGGTTTCCCCCCTGTTGACCGCCTTGACCTGGTTCTTCTCGTTCCAAGCGTGACGAACGCTCACAGGAAACCCTCGTGCCAATGCCCCCGGCGCGAGGGTTTTTTGTGTTTTTGTCGGGTGCGCCTTCGACATCCGTCGAAGGCTTGCTGCTCCGTCCCGCTCCCCCTCCCGACCACCCGATCAGAATAATGCCATGGGTGGTCGGGAGGGGGAGCGGGACGGAACAGTCGAAGTGAAGCGCGGATGCGCTTCACGCACGCAACAAGGACTCTGAAGATTAGAACCCTTCGACCCTTTCCCTACTCTTCCCAGCCAAACGCCTTGCGGATCACATTGTAGATCCGGTTCTGCTCCATCACCCCGCGCACGTTTTCGGCGCCCGGTCCGTTAGCGTAGAGCGCAACGTCTTCTCCGGCGTGGGTTTCGGAATCGAGGGGGATCGCCGCCTGCTGGCTCGCCTTCACCCCGGTTTCCGGCATGGGCCGTTCGCCTTCGAAAGCGCCCATGCCGTTGGCGTAGCCAAGCGTCGTGTAGGGCTTGCCGTCGGCGGCGAGCGAGGGGCCATCGTCGAGCGGGTTGGAAACATAGCCCAGGATCGGATTGCCGCGCTTGGGGTAGCCCGCGATGGTGAAGACGTGGCTGTGATCGGCGGTCACCAGGATGAGCGTTTCTTCGGGGTCGGTGTTGTCGATCGCCCACTGGATCGCGCGGGCGAACTCGACCGCTTCCTCCAGCGCATAGCCCGCCTTGCCCCAGTGATGGCCGTGATCGATGCGCCCGCTTTCGACCATCAGGTAGTAGCCATCGGGATCCGTGCTGAGGCGGCCGATGGCGCTTGCGGTCATGTCGGTCAGCGTGGGTTCGCTGCTGTCCGCGGCGCGGTCGACCATGTACGTCATGTGGCTGTTCGAGAAGAGGCCGAGGACCGGCTTGTCCATCGGAGCCGCAGCCAGCGCGCTCGCGCTGTCGACATAGGTCCCGCCCGTCCTTGCGACCCAGTCGGCCGGCAGGTTCGCGTCAGCCTCCAGGCGCCACCCGTCCGCGTCGCTCCCGAAAAAGGCGGTCTTGCCGCCGCCCAGCGCCACATCGAAGGGGGCCGCGACCAGTTGCGAGGCAATGTCCGCGCAGCCAAGGCCGCGCTGGTCTTCGGGGATACCGGCGTTCGATTCCCAGTCCCGGCTGACGCTGCGCGCATAGACCGATGCTGGGGTCGCGTGGGTCATGCGCGCGGTGCTGACGATGCCAAGGGCAAGGCCGCGCTCCTTCACTTCGTCACCGAGCAGGTCCAGTTCCTCGCCCGCGCCCGACGCGCAATCCGCCAGGGTGATGCCGGGCCCATAGCCAAGCACGCCGATCTGCGTCTTCACACCGGTGTGCATCGCGCTGGCCGTGCCTGCGCTGTCGGGGACCTGCGCGTTGGTGTTGTAGGTTTTCACGAGGGCCACATTGTCGAACCTCTCGAACGGCAGGACATACTCCTCACCCGTCTGCCCCAGCTTCTGGCCCGCATAGATCCGCGCGGCGGTGACGGTGGAGATACCCATGCCGTCGCCGATGAAGAGAATGACGTTCTTCGCGCGCTTTTTCTCTGGAGCCGGAGCGGCCGCCTGCGGCGCTTCCTGCGCAGCGGTGGTCGAACACCCGCCAAGGGCCATAGCGGCAGCGCTGGTGGCAAGGCAGAGGGAGCGGAAGGTCATGCAGTATCTCCAAGTGAATGTCGCGCGCCCCTATATCAGGCCTGCGAAAGACGAAAGCATGACGCTTGCGGCGCAGGTTCGCCTCCCCTACCTCGCTCGGCATGGTCTCTATCGCTACCTGGAACATCAATTCCGTCCGCCTGCGCATGCCGATTGTCGAGCGTTTCCTTAAGGAGAGCGCGCCCGACGTCCTGTGCCTGCAGGAGATCAAGTGCCAGGAGCACCAGTTCCCCTACGAAGCCTTTCGCGAGCTCGGCTATGAGCATTTCGCGGTGCACGGCCAGAAGGGCTATCACGGGGTCGCCACGGTCGCGAAAACGCCGCTCAAGGAATTCTCGCGCCACGACTGGCAGGACAATGGCGAGGCGCGCCATGTCGGAGTGGAGCTGACCGATCATCAGGGCATGATCGTCGAGAACGTCTATGTCCCGGCCGGCGGTGACGAGCCTGACCGCGAGAAGAACCCGAAATTCGGCCAGAAGCTCGACTTCCTCGAGCGGATGACTCGCTGGGCCGATGCGGTCGACCGCCCGACGCTGATCGTGGGCGATTTCAACATCGCCCCGCTCGAAAGCGACGTTTGGAACCACAAGCAGCTGCTGAAGGTCGTCAGCCACACGCCGATCGAGGTCGAGAGCCTGCAGCGCTTCATGGACGCGCATGGCTGGGGCGATATCGGGCGCGAACACATCAAGGCGCCGGAGCGCTATTACAGCTGGTGGAGCTACCGCGCGAAGGACTGGAAGGCGAACGACCGCGGACGCCGCCTCGACCACATGTGGGCGAGCCCGGAACTCGCCAAGCAGGCCACCGGCCATTCGGTCCACGAATACGCGCGCGACTGGGAAAAGCCGTCCGACCACGTGCCGCTGGTTACGGAGTTCACGCTCTGAGCAGCCCGAGCGCCTCTCGCCGCGCGGCGCAGGCGGTGGACGCGCTGCGCCACGGCTGGCCGCTCTCTATCGAAGGCGCGCCGCTGTTGCAGCCGGTTGAGACTGCCTTTGGCGAATTGACGGGCGAGGCGATGCTGATCTCGGCCACTCGCGCCGCGACGCTGAAGCTCATCAACCAGATCGAGGCCGCTGCCCCGCGCCAGCCGGTGCTGATGCGCAGCGCGGAACTGTTCGACCTCTCCGCCGCGCTGGCCGTGGCCGACCCCGCTCTCGACATGGCCAACCCGCTCAAGGGCCCGTTCAAGGCGCTCGCGCTTGAATGGGAGGCACAGGCCAAGGCCGCACTCGAACTCGCACGCATGGCCGGGGTGCTGCCCGCCTTCCTCGTCGACCCGCAGGGCGCGGGCGAGGCGGTGACGCTGACGGCGGACGATGTCGCCGCCTATGCCGACGCCTCGCGCCTCCAGATCGCGACCCGTGCCAAACTGCCGGTGGCCGCTGCCGAGGGCGCGCGCATCGTGGCCTTCCGCAGCCCCGACGACACGCGCGAGCATGTCGCGCTGGTGATCGGCGAGCAGCGATCGGACCGCGCGCCGCTGGTGCGCCTGCACTCCGAATGCCTCACCGGCGACATCCTTGGCAGCCTCAAATGCGATTGCGGACCGCAATTGGACGCCGCCCTCCACGCCATGGCGGAAGAAGCCGACAGGGGCGGCTGGGGCGTGCTGCTCTACATGCGCCAGGAAGGTCGCGGGATTGGCCTCGTCAACAAGCTGCGCGCTTACCGCTTGCAGGACCAGGGCTTCGATACGGTCGACGCCAACACGCGGCTCGGCTTGCCCGATGAAGCGCGCGATTTCCCGACCGCTGCGCGGATGCTCGAACTGCTGGGAGTGCCCGCCATCCGGCTGATGACCAACAATCCGGCCAAGGTCGCCGCGCTCGAAGAAACCGGGGTCACCGTGACGGAGCGCGTCCCGCACGCGCTGCCCGACAACCCGCACAACGCCCGCTACCTCGCCACCAAGCGCGACCGCTCGGGCCATATTTTGTGAGCGCAGTAGCCCTCCGACCCGAGCGGGAAGAGGATACAGCGCCTATCTTCGCGCTAACCGAAGCGGCATTCCGCGACATGCCCTTCAGCGACGGGGACGAGCCCGAGCTGGTGGATCGCCTGCGCGCAGATGGCGATCTGACGTTGTCTTTGGTGGCCGAAGACACCTCCGGCCTCGTGGGCCATATCGCCTTCTCACCTGTTACCATCAGCGACGGGACCAAGGGCTGGTATGGCCTTGGCCCGATCAGCGTGCGTCCTGAACGGCAGGGCGAGCGGATCGGGACGGCGCTGATGAAGCGCGGGCTGGCCGATATGCGGGCGCTGGGCGCGAAAGGCGTCGTGCTGCTGGGCGATCCGAACTACTACGCGCGCTTCGGTTTCGAGCACGATCCGCAGCTGCGCTATCCGGGACCGCCGGCGGAGTATTTCCAGCGGCTCGTTCTGGAGGGGGTCTCGCCGAGCGGCGAAGTGAGCTATGCGCCTGCCTTCAGCGGCGCTCGAAACGCCTGACGCCTTCGCCCAGCGCGTTCTCGCCGAAGACCAGCGCATCGCCGGTCCAGTCGGCGACAAAGGCCGGGCTGCGCGACAATCCTGGCACCATGCGCGCGTCGTTCTCCGCGATGACGAGACCGTCGGAAGTGTAGCGCGCGCCTTCCGCGCCAATGGCGATCATGGTCGACCAGTTTTCCTTGTCCCGGCCCTGGACGAACCAGTTGCCGCGGATGATCCCGGTGCCGCCGTTGGGCAGGTCGATGAGATAGTTCGTGCCGCGCCCGTTGGCGTCGTCGAAGCTGCAATCCTCAACCACGATATGCGCTGCGCGCGACTTGAGATAGTGCCCGCCCTTGCCCTGTTCGAAACGGCTGCGGGTGACCGTGACGCGGCCATAGTCGCCTGCGTAGATCGAATGCGCACAGCCTGCCGAGTTTTCGCAGGTGCCGAGCCGGGTGAAGGTCGATTTGTCGACGAGAAGTTCGCTGTTCTCGCCGTTGGTGGTCATGATGCCTTGCTGGCTGTCGCGGAACCAGCTTTGCGAGACGCGCAAGGGGCCTTCTTCGAGCCGAATGCCCGCGCCATTGCCATCATCGACCGCAAGATCGGCGAAAACGATCCCTTCGACGCTGGCGCCGCGGCCACGCAGGACGAGCGCGGCCTTGCCTTCGCAGGCCTTGCCCCCAAGCAGTGCCGTGCCGGCCTCGACCGCACGGAAGTGGACGACACCTTCGCGCTGGACGGCGCATTCGTTCCAGTTGCCGGGAGCGATCAGGACCGTGCCTTCGCGGTTGCCGATCGCATCGACAGCCGCCTGCAACGATGCGTAACCCCGGCCGGTCTCGGCAACGGTGAAGCTGGCGGGGCCAGAGCCTTGTGCGAGGAGGGCCGCGACCGGAATCGCGCCTACCGCCATCACGGCCACACCGGCGAGCAGCCAGCGAGGCAGGCGCGAGGCAGGAAGGGCGAAAGGCGATACCATGGCCCGAAACCCTAGGGGCTTATGGTTAACAACGGCCTAAGGTCAGCCAAGGGAGGTCCCGGCTAGTCCTCTTCCCCCCACCGCCAGCGCCAGCCGCCGCGCGTCTTCATCGCGGTGATATAGAGAAAGGCGGCGGTCGCGGGCACGAACAGGGCGATGAAGGCGATCCAGCCCACCTCTTCATCCCAGGCGATGAACTGCGCAGCGGCGATCACCACCAGGACGTACCCGATCATGAGCGCCCAGCCCTGCCAGGCGATCGGCAGGCCCGATCCGTAGCCATAACGCTTTGGCGCGAACCAGGCTGTGTCGTGCGTCTCAGGGGTCACGTCAGTCTCCCTTCTTCGGCCGCCCGCGCTTGGGCGGCGCGCTGGCCGGCAGGTCGATGCTGCGCCTGGCCAGCGCTTCGCGCAGCAGCATTTCGATCTGGGCGTTGGCGCTGCGCAATTCGGCCGCGGCCAGCCGCTCGACCGCGGCATGGACCGCCGGATCGAGTCGCAGGGCAAAGGCCTTCTTCTTGCTCATGGCAGCGCTTGCGCTTCGGTCAGTAGAGCGAACCGGTGTTGACGACCGGATGCGCTTCCTTGTCGCCGCACAGCACGACCATCAGGTTCGAGACCATGGCCGCACGCCGTTCGTCGTCCATGTCGACAATGCCGTCCTGCGACAGCTTGGTCAGCGCATCCTCGACCATGCCGACCGCGCCGAGCACGATCTTGGCGCGCGCGGCGATGATCGCATCGGCCTGTTGGCGCTTGAGCATCGCGCTGGCGATCTCGCTGGCATAGGCGAGGTGGGTGAGCCCTGCCTCGTCCACCAGGATCCCAGCGACCTTGAGGCGGTCGTTCAGCTCCTCGAGCAGTTCGCGGTTGATGACGTCGGCACTGCCGCGCAGCGTGACCTCCTCGTTCTCGAAATCGTCATAGGGATGGCGCGAGCCGACCGTGCGCAGGCCCGCCTCGATCTGGATGTTCACGAACTCCTTGTAGTCGTCGACATCGAAGCTCGCCTGCGCCGTATCGGCGACGCGCCACACGACGTTGCAGGCGATCTCGATCGGGTTGCCGCGCAGATCGTTGATCTTCACCCGCTCGGAATGGATGTTGTGCGCGCGCACCGAGATCTTGTTCTTGCCCATCCACGGCCACACCCAGCGAAGGCCTTCGCGGCGCTCGGTTCCGCGATACTCGCCGAACAGCGTAATCACCGCCGCCTGGTTGGGCTGGATCATGAAGAAGCCCGCCGACAGGAAAGCGAGCACCAGTATCGGCAGCACGATCGCGCCGACGAAGCCCAGCTTGACGATCTTCTCCGCCCCGTCGGGCGGCAGATTGCCGGTCATGTTCCACACGACGAAAACCAGCAGCACCAGGATCGCCAGCAGCATGGGATAGCCGCTGAAGCTGTTTCCCGCGCGCTCCTCGCTGCGCTTCATTCCCTTGAGTTCGACCGACATCACCGCCGCTCCTTTCGATATAATTGTGATATCACTTTTATATCGCAGGGGTGAAAGAGTCAATATTGGCCGATGACGCGCAGGAACTGCTCTCCATAGGCTTCGAGCTTCTTGGCCCCGATACCGGGCAGGCCGCCCAGTTCGCGCAAGCTGGCGGGGCGCGCCTCGGTCATCTCGCGCAGGGTCGAATCGTGGAAGATGACATAGGGCGGGACCTGCGCTTCTTCGGCCAGCTCCTTGCGCAGCGCGCGCAGGGCCTCGAACAGCGGATTCCCCACCGGATTGGGCGTCGCGTCGCCGCGGCGTCCGCGCCGCTGGCGCTTGGGCGGCACGACGATCGCCACCGCGCTGTCGCCCTTGAGGATTTCGCGCGCCGACCCGCCCAGTGCCAGCCCGCCATGCTCGGTCGCCACCAGGTCACCGCGCGCCTGCAACGCGCGCGACAAGGGCTGGAGCAGGCGCGCCTCCTCGCCCTCGACAATACCGAACACGCTCAGCCGATCGTGGCCGCGCTGGCGCACGCGTTCGTCCTCGCTGCCGGTTAGCACTTTCTGCAAATGGCCCATGCCGAAGCTCTGGCCCGTGCGGTAAACCGCCGAAAGCAGCTTGCGCGCAAGCTCGGTGGCGTCGGTTACCTCGGGTGGCTCGAGACAGGTGTCGCAATTGCCGCAGGTGCCGGGCGGGTCCTCGCCGAAATGGCGCAGCAGGATCGCGCGGCGGCACTGGGCGGTCTCGACAAGGCCTGCCAGCGCATCGAGCCGCGCGCGTTCGGCCCCGCGCCGGGCCTCGTCCACTTCGGCCAGCCGCTGGCGCGCGGTGGCGAAATCGCCGGCGCCCCAGAACATCACCGCCTGCGCCGGGTCGCCATCGCGGCCCGCGCGGCCCGTTTCCTGGTAATAGCCCTCGATCGACTTGGGCACGCCGACATGGGCGACAAAGCGCACATCGGGCTTGTCGATGCCCATGCCGAAGGCAACCGTCGCCACGATCACCATGTCCTCGCTGGCGACGAAGGCCGCCTGGTTCGCCGCGCGCGTCTTGGGATCGAGACCGGCGTGATAGGGCAGCACGGGGCGACCGGTTGCTGCGGCAAGCTTGTCGGCGAGGTCTTCCACCTTGCGGCGGGTCGGCGCGTAGACGATGCCCGGGCCCGGCTCGCTCGCCATCAGGCTGGTGAGCTGGCGCACCGGGTTGTCGCGGTGGCGGATCGCGTAGCGGATGTTCGGCCGGTCGAACCCGGCCAGCACCAGCCCGTCCTCAGGTATGCCGAGCTGGGCCAGGACATCGGCGCGCGTTTGCCGGTCGGCAGTCGCGGTAAGCGCCAGGCGCGGCACGCCGGGAAAGCTGTCGAGCAACCCGCGCAGCATCCGGTAATCGGGCCGGAAATCATGCCCCCATTCGGACACGCAATGCGCCTCGTCGATGGCGAAGAGGCACAGCGGCGCGGCAGTGAGAAACTCGCGAAAGGCTGGCTGGCTGGCGCGTTCGGGCGCGACATAAAGAAGATCGAGTTCGCCTGCCCGAAACGCGTCCTGCGTCTCGCGCCAATCGGCGTCCGCGCTGGTCAGCGTGGCGGCGCGAATGCCGTTTGCCCGTGCGCTGCGCAGCTGGTCGTGCATTAGCGCGATCAGCGGGCTGATGACGACGCAGGTGCCGTGCAAGGTCACCGCAGGCAGTTGGTAGGTGAGCGACTTGCCGGCGCCTGTTGGCATGACCGCGAGGGTCGATTGCCCGCCGAGCACGCGCGCAACCACATCGGCCTGGCGCCCGCGAAAGGCGTCGAAGCCGAATATGCTCTTGAGTGCTTCCAGGGCGCCCACGGTACCGCTCATCCGCTGCCTGATGCCAGAGCTGCCCGCGCGCGCAACCGCCGCCGCGCGATTTTCCCCTTGCCGAGCGCCCTCGGCTTGCGCTTTACCCCCGCACCGGAGATTTGAAGAGGGAGACCGACCATGAAATTCCGTATTGCCCTGACCGTTGCCGCCACCGCCGCTCTGGCCGCCTGTGGCAGCGCCGACGACGCCTCGACCGAAGCCGAAGCCGAAAGCGTTGAAGTCGTCGCCGAAGACGCACTGGAAGGCGTTGAGGCCGAGCCGGTGGAAGACGCCGAAGCGAACGCCGATGACGGCGCCGCCGACGAAGAGACCATGGCGCCCAGCGAGCAGGCACAGATCCAGGAAGCCGGCGACGCGGCTGCCGACACCGCGGCGGCTGCCATGGACGCCATGGCTGAAGACATGGGCAACTGACCGGCAGGGGCGGGCGGACGTCCGCTCGCCCCGCAATCCGGCCTCGCCGTAAGGTCCTTTGCGCGCGCGCCGGTCCGGCCTAGCCTTGTCCCATGACCCGACTCGCCCTCGTTTGCGCGGCTTTCGCCCTGCTGCCGGCCTGCTCCGACAGCGATGAGCCGCAACCTATCGACGGCATCACGCAAAGCGAAGCGGAAGCGCTCGATGACGCAGCCGCGATCATTGACGAGCGGCAAATGCCCGAAGGCGTGTTCGGCGAAGACACACAGCAAGACACACAGAACGCGACGGGAGAGACGTCCGAATGAGTGAAGCCGCCACCGCCAACCCCGGCATGGACGCCGAGGTCTTCGACCAGTTCATCGAGCAGCTCGACCGCTATGTGCGCGAGCGGCTGATCCCGGCGGAAAAGGACGTCATCGCCAACGACAAGATCCCCGACGAGATCGTGTCGGAGATGAAGGAGATGGGCCTGTTCGGCCTGACCGTGCCAGAGGAATTCGGCGGCGCGGGTCTCAATTGCACACAGTACGCCCAGGTCGTGAAGACCATGGCCTATGCCGCACCCGCCTACCGTTCGATCTTCTCGATCAATGTCGGCATGTTCAACTCCGCCATCAAGAACGGCGGCACCGACGCGCAGAAGGCCGAATGGTGGCCCAGGATCGCCGAAGGGGCGATCGCCTGCTTCGGCCTCACCGAGCCGGGTTCGGGCAGCGACAGCGCGGCCATGGCGACCACCGCCAAGCCCGATCCCGATGGCAACGGCTGGATCCTCAACGGGACCAAGCGCTACATCACCAACGCGCCGCACGCCGAAGTCGGCCTGATCATGGCGCGCACGGAGAAAGAGGCGCTGCCCAAGAACGCGCATGTCAGCGCCTTCATCGTGCCGATGGATACGCCGGGCGTGTCAACCGGCAGCCCCGACCACAAGATGGGCCAGTCGGGTAGCCATATCTCCGACGTCATGCTCGACGATGTGCATGTGCCGGGCGAAGCGTTGCTCGGCGGCGAGACTGGCAAGGGCTTCCGCTTCGCCATGATGAGCCTCGACAACGGGCGCATTTCGGTTGGCGCGGCCAGCACCGGCTATGCCCGCCGCGCGCTCGACAGCGCGATCAAATATGCCAACGAGCGGCAGGCCTTTGGTGAACCGATCGCGAACTTCCAGCTGATCCAGCAGATGCTGGCCGACAGCTGGACCGAAATCTACGCCGCCGAAGCGATGATGGCGGACGTGACGGCGCGGGTCGACCGGGGCGAGAACACGGTCAAGCACGCCGCCGCCTTCAAGGTCTTCGCTTCCGAAATGTGCGGCCGCGTGGTCGACCGCGTGGTGCAGGTCTACGGCGGCGCGGGTTACCTCGCCGAATACGACGCCGAACGCTTCTTCCGCGATGCGCGCATCTACCGCATCTACGAGGGCACGACGCAGATCCTCCAACTGCAGATCGCCAAGCACATGCTCCGCGAATACGCTGCGAGCGTCTGACCCTTGTATAATCTCCTAGGCGACCTCTCGATCATCGAAGCCTCGAGCTTCGTCGCTTCGCCCACGGCGGGCCTCTACTGCGCGCAGATGGGTGCCGAGGTCATTCGCGTCGACCACAAGGCGGGCGGCCTCGATTACGACCGCTACATGCTCACCAAGGGAGGGCGCTCGCTCAGTTGGGAGAACCTCAACCGCGCCAAGAAATCGGTCGCGCTCGACCTGCGCAGCGGCGAAGGGCGCGAGCTGCTTGTGGAACTGGCGGCGAGGACCGGCAATCTCATCACCAACCTGCCGGAGAAGAGCTTCCTCGCGCATGACGCCATTGCATCGCGGCAACCCGAAGGCGCACCCGACCTTGTCAGCGTGCGCATCATGGGCTGGCACGACGGGCGTCAGGCGATGGATTTCACCGTCAACGCGGCCTCAGGCTACCCGTTGATGTGCGGGCCAGAGGAATGGCCGCTCGAAACCGCCCCGCCGGTAAACCAGGTGCTGCCAGCATGGGATTTCATCACCGGCGCCTATTGCGCCTTCGCCCTCCTTGCGGGGCTGCGGCAGCGTGACGCCACGGGGCAGGGCGCAGAGATCCGCGTGCCTCTGGGCGATGTCGCCATCGGCACCATGGCCAACAGCGGCGCGCTGGCGGAAATGCGCTACCGCGGCGCCGATCGGGAGCGGCTCGGCAACGCGATCTGGGGCGCCTTCGGGCGCGATTTCCGCAGCCGCGACGGGGTGCGGTTCATGGTCGCCGCCCTGACGCCAAAGCAGTGGGACGGGCTCGTCGCCGCCTTTGATCTGGGCGAAGACATCGCCGCGCTCGAAAGCGAGCTCGGCGTGCAGTTCGCCGAAGGGGATCGCCCGCGCTTCGAGAACCGGCATCGCCTGTTCGAGCTGTTCCAGGCCCGCGCCGAAGCGCTCGACTGGGCCGAGCTGTCCGCCCGCCTTGCGGCCAAGGGCACCACCTTCGAACGCTACCGCACCATGCATGAAGCAGCGAACGACGCCGAACTGGTGATGGACAATCCCCTCTTCGGCCCCTCGCCCGCGAACCCCAGCGGCTTCGAATACCCGGCGACGCGCAGCTTCGCGAACATTCCGGACCGCGCAGTGGGCGATCCCGCGCCGGCCCCCTATCTCGGCCAGCACACCGAAGAGGTGCTCGCGGAGCGCCTTGGACTTGCTTCCGGTGCCATCGGCGATCTCGTCGATCGCGGCATCGCCCGCCTCTCCGACAAGGACTAGACCCATGACGTCACACCGCCGCGTAGCCATCTGCAAGCCCCTGCGTACCCCCGTCGGGCGCTTCCTCGGCACCCTTGCCCCGCTTGAGGCGGGACAGCTTGGCGCCATCATTATCAAGGCGCTGGTCGAGCGTAGCGGCGTGGACCCCGCGCGCGTCGACGACGTCGTGTTCTCGCAAGGTTACGGCAGCGGCGAAGCGCCCGCCATCGGCCACTGGAGCTGGCTTGCCGCCGGATATCCCGAGGAAGTGCCCGGCTTCCAGCTCGACCGGCGCTGCGGATCGGGCCTGCAGGCGGTCGCGACGGCAGCGATGATGGTCCAGACCGGCGTTGCCGACTGCGTGCTGGCGGGGGGCGTGGAAAGCATGTCCAACGTCGAACACTACACTACGGCTGCGCGCCACGGCGCGCGCATGGGCGACATGCAGCTGTGGGACCGCCTGACGCGCGGCCGGCTGATGAGCCAGCCGATCGAGCGCTACGGCATCATCACCGGCATGATCGAGACGGCCGAGAACCTCGCCAAGGATTATGATATCACCCGCGAGGAGGCCGACGCCTTCGCGGTGCGCAGCCACCAGAACGCCGCGCGCGCCTGGGAGGAAGGCAAGTTCGACGACCAGCTGGTCCCGGTCGAAATCCCGCAGCGTCGCGGCGATCCGGTCGTGTTCGACAAGGACGAAGGCTACCGCGCCGATGCGAGCATGGAGACGCTCGGCAAGCTTCGCGCGATCGACTTGAAGCGCGATCCCGACGCCATCGTGACGGCAGGCAATGCCAGCCAGCAGAACGACGCTGCCGCGGCCTGCCTCGTCGTCGCCGAAGAGAAGGTCGAGGAGCTGGGTCTCGAACCGATCCTGTGGTTCCATTCCTGGAGCGCGGCGGGCTGCGATCCCAGCCGCATGGGCATTGGCCCGGTCCCGGCGGTGGAGCGCCTGTTCGCCCGCAACGGCATGGGCTGGGACGATATCGGCCTGATCGAACTCAACGAAGCCTTCGCCCCGCAGGCGCTCGCCGTGCTCAAGGGCTGGGGCTTCGCCGGGGACGACAGCCGCCGCGAGCTGGTCAACGTCAACGGCTCGGGCATCTCGCTCGGCCATCCCATCGGCGCGACCGGCATCCGCATCCTTGCCGACATGGCACATGAGATGCAGCGCCGCGAAGTGCGCTACGGCCTCGAGACCATGTGCATCGGCGGCGGCCAGGGCATGGCCGCCGTGTTCGAGCGCGCCGCCTGATGGCGCAGGACTGGTCGGACTGGATCGGGCGCGAGCAGCGCAGTGCCGACCGGCTCGACCCCGCGCTCGCCGCGCGATGGTGCGCGACCTTCGACCGCGATGCTCCGGCCGGTGAAGCCATGCCGCAAGGTATCCACCTGTGCCTCTGCACGCCCGAGGCGCGGACCGGACAGCTGGGCGAAGACGGCCATCCTTCGCGCGACGACAGCCCGGCAAGCTTCCTGCCGCCCGTGCCGCTCCCCCGCCGCATGTGGGCATCAAGCGCCATGCAGTTCCTTGCGCCCATCGCGATCGGTGCGGAGATCGAGCGGGTGAGCCGCGTCGCCTCGGTCGAGGCGAAGTCCGGCAGCCGCGGCGATATGGTCTTCGTCGAGGTCGACCACAAGACGAGCGCCGACGGCACGCCTGCGGTAAGCGAGCGGCAGACGCTGGTCTATCTCGAAGCCATGGGCGCGGACGCCCCCTTGTCGCCGCCCGACTTGGGCGAGGGCCGCTTCGATCCGGGAGATTGGGACACACACCGCGAGATCCGTCCCGACGAGCGGCTGTTGTTTCGCTATTCGGCGCTGACCTTTAACACCCACCGCATCCATTACGATGCGCCCTATGCGCGCGATGCCGAACGCTACCGCGGGCTCGTCGTCCACGGACCGCTGACCGCCAGCCTGCTGCTGCAGCTCGCAGCCGAGCGCTTTGGCGAGAACCGCCTGGCGAGCTTCGCCTTC
The DNA here is from genome assembly GCF_019448255.1 of Qipengyuania flava. NCBI lineage: Bacteria > Pseudomonadati > Pseudomonadota > Alphaproteobacteria > Sphingomonadales > Erythrobacteraceae > Qipengyuania > Qipengyuania flava. Next base: position 338,851 of record NZ_CP080410.1, on the reverse strand, counting down.
CGCGGGGTCAGCCCGGCGGTGGCCGGAGAGCCGCTCCACCTCGTGCTGCGCAGCGAGGGCGAGGGAATCGAGATCGGTGCCTTTGTCTCTGACGGGCGCCAGGTGACGAAGGCCTCGGCCAGCCTCGCCTAATCCAGCGGGTAATCCGCAATCGGGTCCAGCACCGAATAGCGCTCCGCCTTCGGTTCACGGCCAAGCTCGGGAAAATCGATCTCGGGAGGCGCGACACGGGTATCCGGCAGGCGGTCGAGCAGGTCGCGCACCAGCGTCAGCCGGCCGCGTTTCTGGTCGTTGAAATCGACCAGCGTCCACGGGGCGTGGGTCGTATGGGTCGCTGCCAGCATGGCTTCGCGCGCATCGGTGTAGGCGTCGTACTTGTCGCGCGCGGCGAGGTCGATCGGCGAGAGCTTCCAGCGCTTCAGGGGGTCTTCCAGCCTCTCGCGCAGGCGTTCTTCCTGCTGCGCCTGGTCGGTCGTCAGCCAGTATTTGAACAGGTGGATCCCGTCATCGACCAGCATCCGTTCGAAGGTCGGCGCCTGCTTCAGGAACAGCTCGACCTGTGCATCGTCGGCATAGCCCATGACCTTCTCGACGCCGGCCCGGTTGTACCAGCTGCGATCGAACAGCACGATCTCGCCGGCGCTCGGCAGGTGCTGGGCGTAGCGCTGGAAGTACCACTGGCTTTGCTCGGCCTCGGTCGGCTTGGCGAGCGCGACGATATGGCACTGGCGCGGGTTGAGCTTTTCCGAAACCGCGCGGATCGCGCCGCCCTTGCCTGCCGTGTCGCGCCCTTCGAACAGCACGACGATCCGCTCTCCGCTCGTGCGCGCCCACCGCGCCATGGCGACCAGTTCCTCGCGCAGCGGCTCCATCGCCGCTTCGTATTCCTTGCGCTTCATGCCTTTGTGGTCCCCTCATTTGTAGCTTTGCGCCGATCATAGTATCAGCGCCCACGATATGGCTACCATTGCAGAACCCGAACAGGACTTTACCCGCCTGCCCGACCTTCCGGCAGAGGTTTTCACCGCGCCGCTGAAGAAGCCGCCCCACGTCGGCGACGACTGGCTCGAGCCGAAGCAGACCGAGTATTCGAGCGAAGACGACGCGATCTGGAACGATCTTTTCGAACGGCAGATGGGCGTACTGCCCGGCCGCGCGGCGAGTGCCTTCATGGCAGGCCTGCAAAAGCTCAACCTCAACCGCGGCGGCGTGCCCGAATTCGGCAAGCTTTCGGAGGATCTGAACGCTCTGACGGGCTGGAGCGTGGTGCCCGTGCCCATGTTGATTCCCGATCACGTGTTCTTCTGGCACCTCGCCAACCGGCGCTTTCCGGCGGGCAATTTCATCCGCACGCGCGAGACCTTCGACTACATCCAGGAGCCCGATGTCTTCCACGATGTCTTCGGCCACGTGCCGATGCTGACCGACCCGGTCTATGCCGATTACATGCAGGAATACGGCCGCGCCGGGTGGAAGGCGATGCGCTACAACCGCTTAAAAGCGCTGGGATCGCTCTACTGGTACACGGTCGAGTTCGGACTGATCGAGGAAGAGGACGGCATCAAGGCCTATGGCGCGGGCATCCTCTCCGGCCCGACCGAAGTGGTCTATGCGACTGAGGCCGAGAGCCCCAACCGCATCATGCTCAACGTCGACCGCGTTATGCGCACCGATTACGTAATCAGCGATCTGCAGCCGACCTATTTCGTGATCGAGAGCTTCGAGGACCTCTACCGCCAGACGGTCGAGCGCGATTTCGACCGGCTCTACAAGAACCTCGGCGCTGGCTTCACCTATGCCAACACAGCGGTGATCGACGTCGACTATGTGGTGAACCGCGGCACGCTCGAATACACGCTGCGCGGCGGACGCGGATCGGGCGCCGATCCCGTCTAGGAATGCGAAAGGGCGGCGCCGGATCGCTCCGGCACCGCCCTTGCATTGGAAGTGGTCTGGCAGACCTGAGATTACATCTCGTTGCCGTCCATTTCCTCGCCAACCGTATCGGCAGCGGCTTCCATCTGGTCTTCGACGTCATCGGCCGCTTCGTTCATGGCGTCCGCTTCGGCTTCCATGCCGGCGTCTTCCATCGCGTCCGCTTCATTTTCCATGGCGGTTTCCATGGCTTCGGCCTGGTCTTCCATGGCTTCTTCGGTCGGGCCGTCGCAGGCGGCAACGCCAAGGCTGAGAGCGGCGGCCGAAGCGACGATGGTGAGCTTGTTGAACTTCATGTGTATTCCCCTTTTGTGTTCGAATGCCGCGTTTTCGAATTGCGGCAATATTGTGGTCAACGGGCCTGCGGCGAGTCTGTTCCAAACGCTTTTCCGACCACCTTTTAATCCGCAAAACAAAAGCGGCCCGGAATTGCTTCCGGACCGCCTTAGATTGTCTTGTGAAAAGCGTCTTAGTTGACGGCTTCTTCCACGCCTTCGGTCAGCGCATCGGTGTCGCCTTCTGCTGCGTCTTCGATGTCGTCGGCTTCGGCTTCCATGGCGTCGGCCTGTTCGTCGGTGATTTCGCCGGCGTCTTCCATGGCGTCAGCGGTGTCTTCCATGGCTTCTGCCTGCTCTTCAGCAGCTTCTTCGGCCGGGCTGTCGCATGCGGCGACGCCAAGGCTGAGGGCGGCGGCCGAAGCCACGAGAGTGAGCTTGTTGAACTTCATTTGTATTCCCCTTGAATATGAGACGCAGGCCAATCCTGCGCTCTTCCCCAAAGTCTGGTAAGCGTCCTCAGGCCGAAAAGGCGTGCCGGCGGATAAGATTGAAAAGCGCAATCGTGACGAGCGCGCCGACCACGGACCACAGGAGCGTGGCCCCGCTGATCGAACCAAGGATGGCGCCCGTGCCGACGACAAGCCCGGTCACGACGGTGCCGGCAATGCCGGCACCCGTGTTGAACGCGATGCTGCGCCCGTCTTCTATCCGCAGGATGATCGTAGCCAGCCACCCCAGAAGGGCGCCCACCACAATCAGTATCAATAGACCCATCGTTTCGTGCCTTACGTATTCTCGTACACTCAGGGAAAATCCGCAGGCAGCCAAAGGTTCCGCAAGGGCGCCATTTGTCTGCCAGCGGATTTGCTCATCGGAGAGAGATCAGGTGAAGCTCAGCCACAGCAGCGCAGCGGTGCCGGCCACGATCCGGTACCAGGCAAAGGGCGTGAACCCGCTGCGGCTGACGAAGGCCACGAAGGCGCGAATGACGAACAGCGCGACGATGAAGCTGACGACGAAGCCGATGGCGATCTCGTCCCAGCCGACGCGTGTTGCTCCGGCCATCATCTCGTCGTACTTGGTGAAGATCTCCAGCGTGCTTGCCCCGACCATGGTAGGGACAGCGAGGAAGAAGCTGAATTCGGCGGCCGTCTTGCGGTTGATGCCCATGGCCAGCGCGCCCATGATCGTCGCGCCCGAACGGCTAACGCCGGGCACCATGGCGAGGCACTGGGCGAACCCGACGCCGAGCACCTGCGCTGCCGGAAGGTCGGCTACGCCGCGCCCTTCGTCATTGGGCTTCGCCACGCGTTCGATCACGATGATCGCGATACCGCCTGCGATCAGCGCCCAGGGCACGATCCCCGGGTTGCCGAGCATTGCTTCGAAATTCTCATAGAGCGCAAAGCCGATCACGGCGCTGGGCAGGAAACCGAGGAGGATGTTGCGGGCGAACATCAGGCCTTCGCGTTCGCGCTTCAGCACGCCCATGCCGGCCGACCAGAAGGTGCCCCAATACTGGTACACCACTGCCAGGATCGCCCCGAGCTGGATCACCACGTTGAACATCGCCCATTCGTCGGGATCGGCCCCCGACAGTTCCGTGGCGAGGATCAGGTGCCCGGTGGAAGACACCGGGATAAACTCGGTCAGTCCTTCGACGATGCCGAGGAAGATCGCAGTCAGGTAGTCGTTCATTTCGGTGGGGCCCCAGGAGATTTGAGAGAGGAGTACCGGGAGGTCAGGCGCTTTCAAGCCCGAACTGCAGCGAAGCAAGGCGCGCGTAGAGCCCGCCGTTGGCGGTCAGCGCGTCATGCGTGCCCTGTTCGGCGATGCGCCCGTCGTCCATCACGACAATCCGGTCGGCCGCGCGGACGGTGGACAAGCGGTGCGCAATCACCAGCGTGGTGCGCTTTTCCATCAGCTGTTCGAGCGCGTCCTGCACAAGGCGTTCGCTTTCCGCATCGAGCGCGCTCGTCGCCTCGTCGAGTAGCAGGATGGGCGCATCGCGCAGCAGCGCACGGGCAATCGCAATACGCTGGCGCTGGCCGCCAGAGAGCTGCGTGCCGCTTTCGCCGAGATAGGTATCGAGGCCCTGCGGCAGCTTTTCGAGGAACTCGGCCGCGTTGGCAGCGCGTGCGGCAGCCCAGATGTCCTCGTCGCTCGCGTCCCAATTGCCGTAACGTAGGTTGTCGCGCGCGTTGGCGCTGAACAGCACGCCTTCCTGCGGGACGTAGGCCATGCGCTGGCGGACCTGCGAAGGGTCGGCGCTGGTCAGCGGAATACCGTCGAGCCGGATCGAGCCGGCCTGCGGGTCGTAGAACCGCTCGGCAAGCTGGAAGATGGTCGATTTGCCCGCGCCCGAGGGGCCGACGATGGCGACCGTCTCGCCCGGTTCGACTTCGAGGCTGAAATCGGTGATCGCCGCGGCTTCGAGCCGCGTGGGATAGCGGAAGGTCACGTTGCGGAACGACAGGCTGCCGCGCGGCGGTGTGGGCAGGGCCTGCGGGCGTTCGGGGGCGGTGATCGCGGGCTTTTCCTCGAGCAGCTCGGACAGGCGGCTGGCCGCGCCTGCTCCGCGCAGGAGGTCGCCATAGACCTCGGTAAGCGCGCCGATCGCACCGGCAACGAGCCCGGAGGTGAGCACGAAGGCGGCAATCGTACCGCCCGAAATCACGCCTTCGCTCACCGCCTGCGCCCCGCGCCAGACGAGCAGGGTGATGCCGCCGAAAACCAGCAGGATGACGACGGCAGTCATGGCCGCACGGATGATGACGCGGCGTTTCGCAACAGTGAAGGTGCGTTCGACCGCTTCCTCGAACCTTCCGTGCTCGCGGCTTTCCTGGTTGAAGCCCTGCACGATCTTCATCGCGGAGAGCACTTCGGTGACCATCGCGCCAATATCGGCAACCCGGTCCTGGCTGGTGCGCGAGACCTTGCGCAACCGGCGTCCGAACAGGGTGATCGGAATGACGATAGCCGGGATGATCAGCAGCAGGCCAAGCGTCAGCCCCGGGACGAGCCAGAAGAGATAGGCGCTCCCGCCGATGGCCATCAGCGTGTTGCGCAGCGCGACCGAGACGGTGGTCCCGACGACCTGCTCGATCAGCGCGGTGTCGCTGGTCATGCGGCTGGAGATTTCCTTGGGGCTGTTCTCTTCATAAAAGCCCGGCGCAAGGCGCAGCAGGTTTTCCTGAACCTTGAGGCGGATGTCCGCGACCACGCGCTCACCCAGCCAGCTCACGAAATAGAACCGCATCGCGGTGCCGACAGACAGCACCCCGACGATCATCAGCAGGTAGCGGAACCAGCGGCCCATGTTTTCCGGGTCTGCACCCTCGGCAAAGCCGCGGTCGATGACCAGCTTGAAGCCGGCCGGGATGGCCAGCGTGGCGGCTGCGGTGATGATCAGGGCGAGAATCGCCATGGCGACATGGCCGGGATAGTTCTTGCCCGCCTGCCACACCATTTTGAGCGGGCGCAGCGAGCGTTCGCGCGGGGCGTCCATTGCCCCTCGCTTGCGCCCGAAGCGGCCGCGCGCCTCGTTCTCGGTCCCGTCCGTGTCTGCCATACTCTGCCACTAGGTGCGCGCGCGCGGAAAATCCACAGTGCTGCACACGCGAAGGCACAATTAGCGCATTTGTGCATTGCACAAGACACGTTCGCTTGTCAGGATACCCGTCTTTCGTCCGGACCACAGAACAACAACAGGCCGGACCAGCAGGGGATACGCATTGCTTTACCACGCCTACGAGCTCCAGCGCAGCTGGCTGAATTCCGCCAGCGCCTTCGCCTCAATCGGGGTGGAGATGCTCAGCAATCCGGCGAATCCGATGAATTACGTCGGCCCGATGGGCTACATGAATATCGGCCCGATGGCGGCAAGCGCCCTTGAAGTCTTCGCGCACGCAACGGCCAGCTACGGCAAGCCGGCCTGGGGTATCGAAAGCGTCGAAGTCGGCGGAAAGAGCGATCCGGTGGTCGAATCGACGGTGGTCAACCGCCCGTTCGGCGACCTCAAGGAGTTCTACCGCGAGAGCCTGCCCGAAGACGCGCCGCGCCTGCTGGTCGTTGCGCCGATGAGCGGCCACTACGCCACGCTGCTGCGCGGCACCGTCGAACGGATGCTCGAAAACTACCGCGTGTTCGTAACCGACTGGGCCGATGCCAAGACCGTGCCGCTGCACGAGGGCACCTTCGATCTCGACGATTACATGGATTACGTGATCGCCTTCCTCGAACACATCGGTCCGGGCGCTAACGTGATGGCTGTGTGCCAGCCTTCCGTCCCGGTCTTTGCTGCGACCGCGATTATGAATCGCGACGGGCATCCGTGCACGCCGAAGACGCTGACCATGATGGGCGGCCCGATCGACACGCGCTGCTCGCCCACCAGCGTGAACGATCTTGCCATGGAACGCCCGATCGAGTGGTTCCGCCACAATGTGATCGCGACCGTGCCGATGCAGTATCGCGGCGGCGGACGGCAGGTGTACCCCGGCTTCATGCAGCTCGCTGGGTTCATGACCATGAACCTCGGCAACCACATGATGAGCCACTACGAGATGTTCAAACACCTCACGATCGGCGACCAGGACAGCGCGCAGGCGACCAAGGATTTCTACGACGAATACCGCAGCGTCTGCGACATGACCGCGGAATTCTACCTCCAGACCGTGCAGGAGGTGTTTCAGGACCACGCCCTGCCCAACGGCACCTTCATGCACCGCGGCAAGCGGATCGATCTGGGCGACATCACCGAAACCGCCCTGCTCGCGATCGAAGGCGAGCGCGACGACATTTCCGGCCTCGGCCAGACCAAGGCGGCACTCGACCTCACTCCGCGCCTCGCGGAGGAGAAGAAGCGCTATTACATGGCGGAAGGCGCCGGCCATTACGGCATCTTCAACGGTAGCCGCTGGCGCGAGAAGATCGCCCCGGTGGTCGAGGACTTCATCGCCGCTCACGGCTAGGCCGCCAGCCGGGCGCGCTGTAATTGCGCGCCCGTGACGCGGGTCAGGCGAAGACCGGCGCGCGCTTTTGCATCATGGCCGCCACGCATTCGGCAAAGTCGGGCGAGGCGAGCTGGTCCGCAAATAGCGCGCCTTCGCGCTGCATCTGCGCAGCGATCGCCTCGTGACGGTCGCGTACGAGCGACTTGGTGCGTTTGACCGCATTGGGAGCCGACCCGGCCACGAGGCGGGCGACCTCGTCCACCGCCCCCTGCAGCTCGCCATCGGTATAGACACGGGACACGAGCCCGAACTTCAGCGCCTCGTCTGCCGTCAGTGCGCGGCCAGTGAGGAAAATGTCGTTCGCCACGGCCTGTCCGACCGCTTCGGGCAGCAACAGCGAAGAGGCGGCTTCCGGCACGAGGCCGAGCTTCACGAAGGGCGCGCTCAGCGTTGCGCTTTCGGCGGCAAAGACGAGGTCGCAATGGAGCAGCATGGTGAGGCCGACACCGATGGCCGGTCCATTGACGGCGGCAATGAGGGGTTTCTCGCAGGTCGAAACCGCCTCGAGGAACTGGACTACGGGCGGTTTGCTGTCGCTGGAGGAACCGCGCGCGAAATCCTGCAGGTCGTTGCCTGAGGTGAAGTAGTCGCCCTCGCCCGTAATCACGAAGGCGCGCGCCTCGTCGCCCGCGCCATAGGCGCGGATGGCTTCGGCCATCTCGCCGTACATCGCCTGCGTGATGGCGTTCTTCTTTTCCGGGCGGGTGAGGGTAACCGTGGTGACGCGGTCCTCGGTCGCAATGCGGACGTGCTGGGTCATGACTGGGGTAGGCTCCGTTTGGGGTCTTGGGATGGGGCATCGCTCGCCGCAGCTTCGGCAACGAGGGCGGGGGATTCGTGCGCAACGCGGCGCAGGAAGCGTTCGATGGTGGCGCGTTCGGCCGCGTCGAAAGGCTCGAGCAGAGCCGCGTTGACGCGGCGGGTGGTCGGCAGGGTGGCCTCCGACAGCTGGCAGCCGCGCGGTTCGAGGAAGACAAGGAAACTGCGGGCATCGTCCGGATTGGGCTCGCGCCGCACCAGCCCTGCGCTTTCCATCCGGTCGATCATGCCGGTGAGGCCCGACTTGCCCATGCCAAGCTGCTTCGCGAGCCGCGAGATCGGGGCGCCGTCCTCGCCCCTCAGCATGAACAGCACGGCCTGCTGCGCGGTGCCGATCGCGTAGTGTTCGCGCAGCGCCAGGTCGCTCGCGCGGAACAGCGCGCTGTGGGCCATTTGCAGCAGGTGGAGGATGCGGGGGGCGGACATCGCATTTAGTCCGTATGCGAACTAATTGCGCCTGTCGAGGGGTTTCAAGGAAGGGTCACGCCTATTGCGGGGTTGGCGTCTTGGGCGCGCGGAAGAACACGCGTTTGATGATCCGGCGCGCCACCAGCAGCAATCCGATCACCAGCGCCAACAGCACGAGGGCGACGCCGGCGGCCGCGACCGGGTATTCATAGGCCAGCCAGAGCAGGCCCACCGTCGCGATATCCTCGCCGGTGGAGACCACCGCGTTGCTCACCGGTTCGGGGCTGGTGTTCACCACCGCCCGCGCGCTGGCCTTGCCGCCATGGGCGAGGAAGCTTGCCCCGCCGCCCAGCAGGAACGCCACGACCTGCGTCGCCGGGTCGGACGGGTCGACAATCGCCAGCGCCAGCAGCGCGCCGCCGATGGGCCGGATCAGGGTGTGCACCGTGTCCCAGGCGCTATCGAGCCACATGACCTTGTCGGCGAAGAATTCGGCCAGCGCGCCGATCGCGGCAATGCCCATGACCCACGGGTTTTCGAGCACCGCGAGGCTGGCGAGATGTTCGGGAATGGGAATGGCATCGAGCCGCATCGCCAGCCCGGTTGCGAAGATGCACAGGTAGAGCCGCCAGCCAGCCAGGAGGCTGACGCTGCCCGCTATCCCGATGATTTCCATGATCCCCATGGCGCGAACCTGCGCCTTTGGAACGACTTAGGCAAGTCAGCGACTGCGGTGCGCCTCGACATCGTAAGGCTCACCGAATCCGCCGAGCGGGATTTCGAGCGCCTCGCGGTCCCAACCCCCACGGTCTGCAACAGCTGCATAGGTGCTCTGGAGGAAGTCCATCAGCGCGCCTTCGGGATCCTCCGATGCGCGCACGGCTGCATAGGGCAGCACGAATTCGCCCAGATCGGTGTGCCAATAGGTCTCGGGAGGAGCGACCTCTGCCTCGCTAAGGGCGTCAGGCGTCGGGTAGCCATAGGCGTAGAAGGCCGCTTCCTCGACGCCGCCACCGCCGAGCCAGAAACCCGCGCTCGCGACCGCGTGGCTATAGGCTTCGCGTGTCACCGCATCCGGCAGGTTGGGAAAGCCGCCGGGATGCAGCGGAGCCTCATCTCCGGAGAAGCGCGTTACGGCGAGGTCGAAGCTGCCCCAGAACAGGTGGCTCGGGCTCGACTTGCCAACGAAGCCGGTCCGGAAGCGCTCGAAGACTCGGTTCACATCCGAAAACGCGCGATGGATGCGGGCAAGAGTCGCGATGTCCCAGGCGCGCTCGCGCGTATCCTCGGCGAAGAGGACCGCCTCCTCGACCTCGTTGGGCGCGCCGGAGACGGAGGTTTCCACCCCGGCGAGCGCAAGCAATTCCGAGAGCTGTTCGTGGAAACGCTGGACCGTCTGCCCGGTAATCTCGAAGCCGTCGGCAAATCCGGTGGAGGTTTCGACCGCCACCGCCGAGCTGAGGCAGTCAACGATGACTTCGGCTTCCCCGCCGGGAAACAGCACCGGATAGCTCCGGAACCCGCGCGGCACGACGCGCAGCGCCAGGTGCCAGCTATGGTTGCACCAGGGCAGCGCGCGGGTGGGCAGCTTGCCGACGACTTGCAGGTAAGCGTGAAGGCTTTCGATGACCGGCTGGTTGGCGGCGAAATCGAGTGCGGGCCATCTGTGGGTCATAACCGAATTTCTACTCTACTTAAGGATGTCCTTCGCCCCCGCTCCGGAGGCAACGGCGACGGATTGCCCATCAGGGGCGCTGGGGCCAGGTGGACGAACTGCCGGCCGCCTGCTCGCGATAGAAATGACGCAGGGCATCACTCAGGATGCGCGGCACGACGGTGTAGTGGTTTTCCCCTGTGTAGAATTGGCTTCGCAGGGTCAGGCCCTCATAGCCGCGCAGTTGCAGGCGCTCGATGAAACGAGTCGTCCCAGTGAGGATGCCGCCTACATTCAGGAACCATCCATTGCCCTCTTCTCCGCCTGCGCCGACGTAAAGCTCAACCGGCAAGTCGCGGCCGGTGCTCGCGAAGGCCTCTTCTGCCTTGAAGACCGCGTCGTCGACGTTAGCCATCGCAGGCGAGCCGATAATCATGCGGTCGAAGGCCTCGGGCCGCGAGAAAAGCGCATAGCCGGCAAGCAATCCGCCAAGCGAATGGCCGTGCAGGATGTGGTCGTCGGCGAAGCGGTACCGGGCGGCCAACTGGGGCCTCAGCTCATCGATCAGAAACGCAAGGAACTCATCCGCACGATGCGGATAGGGCGGGAAGGGCGCAACGGTGGCCATGGCTTCGGCGTTGAGGCCAGGAGCCGCGAACCCTTCACCCGGCGGGGAGAACTCGACAATCCTTCGCCCAACACCGGCCAGCCCCTCCTCGGACGGACTGCCCACCCCGATGACAATCGCCTCAGGCATCATGTTGCCGCTGACCAGGAGATCGACCGTCGCAACGACCGTTCGCGTCATGAGCGGATCGTCCAGAACCCAGATGACAGGATAGCGGGCCTCGGGCTGGACGGCATAGCTTGCCGGCAGGGCGATCGTCACGGCGTGATCGTATGCGAAGGCCTCGCCACGCACGCGCTCGGTAGGCAGGACCTCCATGTTGGCGCGCGCGCCGGGGATCAGCGCAAGCTGCGGATTGGCGCTCGCCGCACCGGGGATACCCAGTGCCAGGACGGCGACGAGCAGGCGAAGAAAGGCAGCACGCATGAGAAACCCCCGGAAGTACCGACGCGAAAATGCGCCGTGCTTCCGGGGGTACCACATCAGCTGCTGCACTCAACCGCCGCAGGCCAGCGTCGCCGGACCTGGAGCAGAGGAGCGGCGTTGTAAGGCTTAGAAGATCTCGAAGAGACCCGCTGCGCCCATGCCGCCGCCGACACACATGGTGACGACGCCGTACTTGGCGCCGCGGCGCTTGCCTTCGATCAGCGTGTGGCCGACGCAGCGCGCGCCGGTCATGCCGTAGGGGTGGCCAATCGAGATCGAGCCGCCGTTGACGTTGAGGATGTCGTTGTCGATGCCGAGCTTGTCACGGCAGTAAAGCACCTGGACGGCGAAAGCTTCGTTCAGCTCCCACAGGCCGATGTCCTCGACCTTGAGGTCGAAACGCTTGAGCAGCTTGGGAATGGCGAACACCGGGCCGATGCCCATTTCGTCGGGCTCGGTCCCTGCAACCGCCATGCCGACATAGCGGCCGAGCGGCTCGAGGCCTTTCTGTTCGGCGACCTTGGCTTCCATGAGGATGCTGGCCGACGAACCGTCCGACAGCTGCGAAGCGTTACCGGCGGTGATCGTCGTGCCCGGACCCATGACCGGCTGCAGGCCGGCAAGGCCTTCGAGCGTGGTCGAGGGGCGGTTGCCCTCGTCCTTGGCGATGGTGACTTCGACGTCCGAAATCTCGCCCGTTTCCTTGTTCTGCACCTTGTGGGTGGTGGTCACGGGGACGATTTCGTCGTCGAACTTGCCGGCTTCCTGGGCGGCGGCGGTGCGCTGCTGCGACTGGAGGCCGTATTCGTCCTGTGCTTCGCGGCTGATGCCGTAACGCTGGGCGACCGTTTCGGCAGTCTGCAGCATCGGCATGTAGATCGCGCCATGCATGGCGACCAGCTCGGGGTCGGGCATGACGCGCATTTCCTTGGTCTGGACCAGCGAAATGCTTTCCTGGCCACCGGCGGCGACCACATCCATGCGGTCGGTGATGATCTGCTTGGCAGCGGTCGCGATCGTCATCAGGCCCGAGGAGCACTGGCGGTCGATCGTCATGCCGCTGGTGCCGATCGGGCAACCGGCGCGCAGCGCGACCTGGCGGCCGAGGTTGCCGGCCTGGGTGCCCTGCTGGAGTGCAGCGCCCCACAGCACGTCGTCGATTTCGCCGGCGTCGATGCCGGCGCGCTCGATGGCGGGCTTGAGCGAGTAGGCGCCGAGCGTCGGGCCCTTGGTGTCGTTGAAGCCGCCCTTGTACGCACGGCCGATGGCGGTGCGGGCGGTGGAGACGATGACTGCGTCACGCATGGGTAATTCCTTGGATTGCTAAGTGTGCCTGATCCTCGCCGGGGAGGAGGGGGAAATCAGACGAAAAGCTGGGTGATCCACTCGGTGATGAGGGCGGGCTTTTCCTCGCCTTCGATCTCCATCGTGATCTCGCTGGTCTGCTGCCACTGGCCGGGGCGCTTCTCGATCATTTCGACCAGCTTCCAGTGGCCGCGGATGCGCTTGCCGCTGCGAACCGGCGAGATGAAGCGGGTCTTGTTGCCGCCGTAGTTCACGCCCATTTTCACGCCGTCGATCTTGGGCATGTCCGACTGGGCGCCGAGATAGGGGATCATCGACAGCGTGAGGAAGCCGTGCGCGATCGTGCCGCCGAACGGCGTCATCTTGGCGGCTTCTTCGTTGATGTGGATGAACTGGTGGTCGCCGGTGGCGTCCGCGAACTGGTTAATGCGTTCCTGGCTCATCTCGACCCATTCGCTGGTGCCGATGTGTTCGCCGACCTTTTCGGCCAGTTCCTGCGGGCTCATACTGCCTCTCCTCTCACGAAAATCGTACGGTTCGCGCGACTCCGGCCGCGCGGTGCGGGGCGACTCATGGCGCATGGAGAGGGGCTTCGCAACCGCGCGAAGCGTGCCGTTACGGCATGGCGGGCTTGCCTGCAGCCGCGGCGCGGCGGGCCTCACGCGCTGCTTTGCGGTCCGCTTCGGCCTTCGCCGATTCGCGTTTCGAGCAATAGGTCGACAGCGCAATCTGCAGGCCGATCAGCACCAGGAAGACAGGCTGGTAGGCGATCCCCTGGAAGGTCGCGCCGACCAGATAGATGATGTTCGAGAACTGCAAGGCGCTCGCCAGCGGGCCCTGCCATTGTTCGGCCGGACTTTCCCGGCCCCGCCAGCCGCGCCGGATACGCTCCATCTGGATGAGGCCTATCAGGTGCAGGCTCACCCACAGGATCAAGCCCGGCCAGCCCTGCTCGCCAAGCATTTCAAAGAAGGAGGAGTGATAGGCACGCGACTTGTCGGTCACATCCTGGATCTCGGTGACGAGCGCCCCGCCTTCTTCGCGCGTGACGGGCATGCGATAGGTAAACTCGTTCGACCGGTAGGCATCGAAGCCGCCACCGAGCGGCCGTTCCGCGGCGTAGTCGAGCGTCCATTCCCACACCTGCATGCGAGTGGAGGCGGATTGGTCGGACTGGACCGAACCGAGCGTCGCCATGCGCTCGTAATAGCTTGCCGGAAGGAAGGGCAGCGCCATCACGCCCAGCGCCCCTGCGGCCATCACATACATGATGCGGTTCTTCACATCGCGCAGCATCAGCACGCCAAGCACAGCGATACACAGCAGGCCGGTGCGCGCCTCGGTCCCCACCGGGATCAGCAGGCAGGCAAAGATGAGCAGGCCGGCAAAGGTTTTCACCCTCCAGTCGGGTGGGAAGATCGACCCATGCTTGGTGAACCACAGGATGATCGGGATAAGCGCGATCGCAACCGTGGCGAGCGTCGAACTTTCGTAGATGTTCGAATTGTCGTTCACGAAGAAATAGAGGCTGCCGTAGCCGCCCCCGCCGAGCGCGGTCTTGAGACCGGCTGCGATGATGATGGCCCCCGCAGTCAGCACGAGGATCAGCGCCGCGGCTTCGATCCTGAGGCGGGTGATCAGCGTGAACGGCAGGAAAATCGCAAAGACCAGCGCCTTCCAGACCCATTCCCACTTGTCCTGCGCATTCTCAGGAAAATCCGCCCATTGCAGCGTCATGAAGCAATAGACGAGCAGCACGCCCATGATGCCCTGGCGAAGCGTGAATTTCGTCTCCGCCTTGGGGTCGGAAATCGCCCAGCCGGCAAAGGCCAGCAGGAAGGCGATCAGCGAGATCGGGAACATCGGCGTCAGCGTCCAGCCGATCTTCTGGGGGGCGAGGATGTCGATGTAGAGATAGGCGAGCACCCAGATGAACGGGCGCCTTAGCCCAAGCAGGAACATGCCCATGACTGTGAGGAACAGCGCGAGGTCAAGCATCGCCGTCTCCCTTGCGCGCCCGCCGGGCCCGGCGGGCCTCGCGCTTGGTTGGGACCGGGGCATCAGGCGCGGTGTCCGCCAGCGGATCCTCGCGATCGAGCGCGTCGCGCGGAAGGATCCGCAGCAAGGCGATCAGGATCAGCGCGTGAGTCAGTCCAAGGGCGAGATAATCAATCAAGGGCGATGCTTTCCTTCGCAGGCCTCCTAATGCAACGCGGTTGACGCGCCGTTAAGCGTAATGTGTCAAAGCGCATCTGCCATGACCCGTGTCCTGCATATCCTCGACCATTCGCTACCGCTCCACAGCGGCTACACCTTTCGCACGCGCGCGATCCTGAAAAGCCTGCAGGCGTCCGGGATCGAAGTGCGCGGGATCACCGGCGCGCGCCACCTGGCAGAAGGCCCCCCGACCGAAACGGTCGAGGGCCTGACCTTCCACCGCGTCCCCGGCGAACCGACGGGCCCGGTGGGCCTGCGCGAATGGCGCGAGATCGAAGCGCTGCGCGCCGGTATCGAGCGGCTCGCACAGGAATGGCGCCCCGATATCCTCCACGCCCACTCGCCCGCCCTGTGCGGCATGGCGGGGGCCCGCGCGGCCAAACGGCTTGGCCTGCCCTTCGTCTACGAGATTCGCGCCTTCTGGGAAGATGCCGCGGTGGGCAACGGGGCAGGCAGCGAAGGCTCGCTCAAATACCGCCTCACGCGCGCGCTGGAAGACCGGGTCGTCGCGCGGGCGGACGCCGTGTTCACCATTTGCG
The DNA here is from genome assembly GCF_019448255.1 of Qipengyuania flava. Taxonomy (NCBI): domain Bacteria; kingdom Pseudomonadati; phylum Pseudomonadota; class Alphaproteobacteria; order Sphingomonadales; family Erythrobacteraceae; genus Qipengyuania; species Qipengyuania flava. The sequence goes on along the minus strand of NZ_CP080410.1, from coordinate 323,627 downwards.
AGGGCCTGCGCAGCGACCTCGTCGCGCGCGGCCATGACGGGCGCAAGATCGGCCTGTCGCCCAACGGCGTGGACCTCACCCTGTTCGGCGAACCGCCCGAGCGCGACGACGCTCTCGCCGCGGAGATCGGCATCGGGGGAGGGCCGGTTATTGGCTTCATCGGCAGCTTCTACGATTACGAGGGGCTCGACGACCTTATCGCCGCCATGCCCGCTCTGCGTGCACGGCATCCGGGCGCCCAATTGCTGCTGGTGGGCGGTGGCCCGATGGACGAAGCGCTGCGCGCGCAGGCCGCGAATTCCTCGGCAGCTCAGGCCATCGTCTTCACCGGCCGTGTGCCGCATAGCGAGGTCGAGCGGTACTATTCGCTCGTCGATGTGCTCGCCTATCCGCGCAAGAAATCGCGCCTCACCGATCTCGTCACGCCGCTGAAGCCGCTCGAGGCGATGGCGCAGAAGCGGATCGTCGCCGCTAGCGATGTCGGCGGCCACCGGGAGCTGATCGAAGACGGCAAGACCGGACTGCTGTTCCCGCCTGACGACCCGGCGTGCATCGCCTCTGCCCTTGCTGGCTTCATCGACGCGCGCGAGAACTGGCCCGCCTTGCGCGAGGCGGGCCGTGCCCATGTCGCGCAAAGCCATGACTGGGCACGCAATATTGATCGTTATCGGGCCGTTTACCAAAAGCTGCTAGACGGAACGTCCAGCGCAGCCGCCTAGGCGGTTCGCACCCGCAGTTATGATGGACGCATGAGCAAGACGCGCAAAGCCTCAATCAGCAGCCACCCGGCGTTTCGCTGGGGTGTCGGCGCGTGGTTCGCGCTGCTCCTTGGCCTTGGCCTGTTCGTCATGCCCGCCGGCGTCCACCAGGCGATCGCCGGAGCGCTGGGCCTTGGGGACATGTTTGACGCGAGCGCGCTGCGCCTGGTCCTGTCGGCACTGGCTGCCGCGCTCGGCCTCGCCATCGGCCTGGTGCTTGCCATGCGTGTGGCCGCGCTCAACGACGCCGATGCCGAAAACCACGAAGACGAAGAGGCGGACGACCTTGCCGGCGTCTGGCTCGATGACGACGATTCCACCGAACAGGACATTGCGCCCGATCCCGGCCCGCGCCGCCCCTTCAACCCTCTCGAGGACATGGAGGAAGAAGGCATTGGTGCCGAGCCCGAAGGTGAGCCTGAACCAGCCGAAGCCGGACCGCTTGGTCTGAGCGAAGACGAGGACAGCGCCCTGATGGAGCTGTGGCGCGAGGAGATGGGCGACGACGCTCCCCTTCCTGCACCGCCTGTTGCCGCCGACAGCACCCCGCGCGAGCCCGAAGACGCGGTATTCGAAGAGGTGGACGAGGTCGAGGACCCGATCCCCGCTTCTGAAGATGATACCGATGACGCGCTCTACGACCCCTTTGCTGCTGTTGGCCAAGTGGCCGAGGATGAACCTGTCGAACGCGAGGCAGAGGCTGTGGGCGAAGAATGGCCCGAAGACAGCACGGCCGATTGGGATGACAGCTACCCGCCCGTCGAAAATCAACCCGAAGCGCCGCCGGCCTCCGCGGAGACAGCCGATGCGCCCCCGCCCCCGGTGACCGAGGCGCTTGGCGACTTGCCGCTCGACGCGTTGACGCAGCGCCTGTCCGCTGCGCTCGAATCGGCGCGCGGCACGCCGACCGCTCCGGCCGAAGAAACCGACCCGGTAATCGCGTTCCTGCGCCGTGAAGCCGACCGCGAAGCGCCCGAAGCGCGCGCCTCCGATCCGCTGTCCGACCCGCAGGCCGAGCTGCGCAGCGCGCTCGACAAGCTCAGCCGCGTCGGAAAGCCTGAGTAGGCATACGAATTTCCTCTACGGAATCCCGCGTCAAAGCGTAATTCTTGGCGCGGATGAAATTTTGCTACGCTTCTCGCAGTTGCAAAATTCCAATCCTGTCGGCAATACGACCCTTCGCGCAATTTTGCAGGCGCTTCAAAGGCGCCGCTTTACCGTGTCTGTCACCTTTCAACCGCATCTGGCGGTTCCGGTCGGCGGGCCCGAAGGAGGACGCTTCGCCCATGGGACGCACGCCGCCCCACGCCACGGGTCTCTACGACCCGCGTAACGAACACGATGCCTGCGGCGTCGGCATGGTCGCTCATATCAAGGGCGAGCAGAGCCACGCTATTGTCACCCAGGCGCTCGAAATTCTCGCCAACCTCGACCACCGCGGTGCGGTGGGCGCCGACCCCCTGCTGGGCGATGGCGCCGGCATCCTGCTGCAGGTGCCCGACCCGCTGTTCCGCAAATGGGCGAAGGACAACGGTCACGACCTGCCGGGCGCAGGCGATTACGCGGTCGCCATGTGCTTCCTGCCGCAGCAGGACGAAGCGCGCGCCTTTGTCGAAAAGCAGCTCGAACTCTTCGCGGCCAAGGAAGGCCAGCGCGTGGTTGGCTGGCGCGATGTGCCGGTCACGCTCGACGGGCTCGGCAAGGCCGTGGTCGATTCGATGCCGGTCATGCGCCAGTGCGTAATCGCGCGCGGCACCAATTGCCTCGATAACGACGCCTTCGAGCGCAAGCTCGTCGTCATCCGCAAGCAGACGCTGAACCCGCTCAAGGCGCTGGAAGCCAAGCACGGCATCGAAGGCCTGTCCTCGGCTTATATCCCGAGCTTTTCCAGCCGCACGGTGGTCTACAAGGGCCTGCTGCTCGCCAACCAGGTCGGCAGCTTCTACGACGATCTGCGCGATCCCGATTGCGTTTCGGCATTGGGCCTCGTCCATCAGCGTTTCAGCACCAACACCTTCCCGAGCTGGCGGCTTGCCCACCCCTATCGCTTCATGGCGCACAACGGGGAAATCAACACGGTTCGCGGCAATGTGAACTGGATGGAAGCACGCCGCCGCACGATGGAAAGCGAGCTGCTGGGCGCCGACCTCGACAAGATGTGGCCGCTGATCCCGCACGGCCAGTCAGACACCGCCTGCCTCGACAACGCGCTCGAGCTGCTGCTCACTGGCGGCTACAGCCTCGCGCATTCGATGATGATGCTCATGCCCGAAGCCTGGGCGAAGAACGAGCTGATGGATCCGGCGCGCCGCGCGTTCTACGAATACCACGCTGCGCTGATGGAGCCCTGGGACGGCCCGGCCGCTGTGTGCTTCACCGACGGCCGGCAGATCGGCGCCTGCCTCGACCGCAACGGCCTGCGCCCTGCGCGCTGGTGCACCACCAAGGATGACCTGGTCGTGCTCGCGTCCGAAAGCGGCGTGCTGCCGTTCAAGGACGAGGACATCACCCGCAAGTGGCGCCTCCAGCCCGGCCGCATGCTGCTGATCGACCTCGAAGAAGGCCGCATCGTCGAAGACGAGGAGCTTAAAGCCGACCTCGCCGCCGCCGAGCCCTACGAGGCCTGGCTCGAAAAGGCGCAGTACAAGCTCGCTGACCTCGACCATATCGAACCCGAACTGTCGGCAACCCCCGAGGCGACGACCAGCCTGCTCGAACGCCAGCAGGCCTTCGGCTACACGCAGGAAGACATCGCGCGCTTCCTCGAACCGATGGCGCGCGGCAGCGAGGATCCGATCGGCTCGATGGGCACCGATACGCCTATCGCCGTGCTGTCGGACCGCAGCCGCCTGCTCTACGATTATTTCAAGCAGAACTTCGCGCAGGTGACGAACCCGCCGATCGACCCGATCCGCGAAGAGCTGGTGATGAGCCTGCTCTCGATGATCGGTCCGCGCCCCAACCTGCTGGGCCGCGACGGGGGTACGCACAAGCGCCTGGAAGTCTCGCAGCCGATCCTCACCAACGAGGACCTTGCGAAGATCCGCTCGGTCGAAGTCGCGCTGGACGGCGCCTTCCGCACCGCCACCATCGACATCACCTGGGACGCCAGCACCGGCGCCGATGGCCTTGCCATGGCGCTGAAGGAAATGTGCTGGGCCGCAACCGAAGCGGTGCTCGGCGATGCCAACATCCTGATCCTGTCCGACCGCGAACAGGGCCCGGACCGCATCCCGATGCCCGCGCTGCTCGCCACCGCCGCCGTGCACCACCAGCTGGTGCGCCAGGGCCTGCGCATGCAGACCGGCCTCGTCATCGAGACCGGCGAAGCGCGCGAAGTGCACCATTTCTGTGCGCTGGCCGGCTACGGGGCGGAAGGGATCAACCCCTATGTCGCCTTTGAAACCATCGAGACGCTGCGCGCCGACCGCTTCCCCGAACTGGACGCTGCCGATGTCGCCAGGAACTACGTCAAGGCGGTCGGCAAGGGCATTCTCAAGGTCATGTCCAAGATGGGCATCTCGACCTACCAGTCCTATTGCGGCGCGCAGATCTTCGATGCGGTCGGCCTCAATTCCGAATTCATCGACACCTACTTCACCGGCACCGCGACCACGATCGAGGGTATCGGCCTGAAGGAAGTCGCCGAAGAAGCGGTGCTCCGCCACGCGCAGGCCTATGGCGACAATCCCCTGTACAAGGGCATGCTCGATATCGGCGGCATCTACCAGTACCGCCTGCGCGGTGAAGCGCACGCATGGACGCCGCAATCGGTCGCCCAGCTGCAGCACGCCGTGCGCGGCAAGGATGCGAAGAATTACGAGGAATTCGCCCGCTCGGTGAACGAGCAGTCCGAACGCCTCCTGACCATTCGCGGGTTGATGGAGCTGACGCCGGCCGAACAGCCGCTCAGCCTCGACGAGGTCGAGCCTGCGGTGGAGATCGTCAAGCGCTTCAGCACCGGCGCGATGAGCTTCGGCTCGATCAGCCACGAGGCGCACTCGACGCTGGCAATTGCCATGAACCGCCTCGGCGGGCGCTCCAACACGGGCGAAGGCGGCGAGGAGCCGGAGCGCTTCCTCCCGCTCGACAACGGCGATTCGATGCGCAGCCGCATCAAGCAGGTGGCCTCGGGCCGCTTCGGCGTCACGACCGAGTACCTCGTCAATTCCGACGACATCCAGATCAAGATGGCGCAGGGCGCAAAGCCCGGCGAAGGCGGCCAGCTCCCCGGCCACAAGGTCGACAAGCGCATCGGCAAGGTGCGCCACTCGACCCCCGGCGTGGGCCTTATCTCGCCGCCGCCGCACCACGACATATACTCGATCGAGGATCTCGCCCAGTTGATCCACGACCTAAAGAACGTGCAGCCCGAGAGCCGTATCTCGGTAAAGCTCGTGTCCGAAGTGGGCGTAGGCACGGTCGCGGCTGGTGTGTCGAAGTGCAAGGCGGACCATGTCACGATCTCGGGCTATGAAGGCGGCACCGGCGCCAGCCCGCTGACCAGCCTCACCCACGCCGGATCACCATGGGAAATCGGTCTTGCCGAAACCCAGCAGACGCTGCTTCTGAACGATCTTCGCAGCCGTATTGCGGTGCAGGTCGACGGCGGCCTGCGCACGGGACGCGACGTCGCCATCGGCGCGCTGCTTGGCGCGGACGAGTTCGGTTTCGCCACCGCCCCGCTGATCGCGGCCGGCTGCATCATGATGCGCAAGTGCCACCTCAACACCTGCCCGGTCGGTGTGGCCACGCAGGACCCGGAGCTGCGCAAGCGCTTCGTCGGCACGCCCGAGCATGTGATCAACTACTTCTTCTTCGTCGCCGAAGAGCTGCGCGCGATCATGGCCGAGATGGGCTTTCGCACGGTCGAGGAAATGGTTGGCCGGGTCGACCGGATCGACATGCGCCGGGTCGAACGCCACTGGAAGGCACATGGCGTGGACCTCAAGCGCATCCTCCACGCGGTTCCGCTGGATGAGGGCAAGGCGCTTCACCACACCGAAACGCAGGACCATGGCCTCGCTGCGGCGCTGGATGTGGAGCTGATCAAGGCCTGCAAGCCCGCCATCGAAAGCGGGCAGGCCGTCCAGCTCACCCGCGAAATCCGCAATGTGAACCGCACCGTTGGCGCCATGCTGTCGGGCCGGATTGCCGAAGCGCATGGCCACCGGGGTCTCGCACCCGACACCATCCGCATCGACTTCACCGGAGTCGCCGGCCAAAGCTTCGGCGCCTGGCTTGCGCACGGGGTGACGCTGAGCCTGACGGGCGATGCCAACGACTATGTCGGCAAGGGCCTTTCGGGCGGCCGCCTGATCGTGCGCCAGCCGGAAGAGGCGCCGCGCGAACCGGGAAGCAACATCATCGTCGGCAACACCGTGCTGTACGGCGCAATCGCGGGCGAAGCCTATTTCGCCGGCGTCGGCGGCGAACGCTTTGCCGTGCGCAATTCGGGCGCGGTTGCCGTTGTCGAAGGCACGGGCGACCATGGCTGCGAATACATGACCGGCGGCGTTGTCTGCGTGCTCGGTCCCACGGGCCGCAATTTCGCGGCCGGGATGAGCGGCGGCATTGCCTATGTCTACGATCCGGATGGCCAGTTCGAGAAGCTGTGCAACCCGGCGCAGGTCGATGTGCTGGATATCCAGCCGGGCGACGGCGAAGGCGCGGAAAAGAGCTGGGGCAAGCCGCAGCAGCGCCCTGTTTCGGTCGAGAATTTCGGCATGGGCGATCCGCTCTACCACGATGCCGAACGGCTCAAGATCCTGGTCGAGCGCCACCAGCTGCACACCGGCTCGGCCAAGGCCAAGGCGCTACTCGACAACTGGACGGACGAGCTGAAGAACTTCCGCAAGGTCATGCCGCGCGATTACCAGCGCGCGCTCAAGGCGCTTGAGGACGAACGCGAACAGGCCGCAATGGAAGCGGCGGAGTAAGGGTCATGGGC